>CAZVDM010000185.1:0-7400 GCA_964625555.1 uncultured Chloracidobacterium sp. | reverse complement strand
ATATCGTTCACCGTTATTTGTACTGAACGAGGTATCATGCTCATCGGTGAGAAGCGAAACCGGGAAATTTATTGACTCATCAGAAAACCCTTTCCCAAGAGCTTTCAAATAGGCCTCTTTTCTCGTCCATGCATTGAAGAAAGCCCGGGTCTGCAATTCTGGCGCCAGTTTTTCCAAAATCCCCAATTCAGTCGTTGAAAATATGCCTCTCGCCGTCGTCAAAATATCAAGGCCGTTGTCAATAAACTCGATGTCAATACCGACATCCCTGCCGGAAGTAACCGCGATCATCGCAATATCCCGTGAGTGTGAAACATTGAATCGAATCGAGACATTCCGATCATCAATAAACGGTTTGCCAAATCTGTTATAGGAAAATCTGATCTGATCTGGTTCGAGGTCTAAGTAGCTACCAATGATTCGTCTTAAATTTCCACGCGCCACGACGTAATGATCACGGTCTTTCGTGAATCGGAATCTGTCGGCCTTTTGCTTTTCATCCGGCGACAGCGTCCGAAACGATCTGCTGACCGCCGAGGGGTCGCAGTTCAGACTGAACCTCCAAATATCGATCTCCTCAGCTTTTAGGGCTTTCTGATCTAATGAAGATTGCCGCATGTTCAATTGGTCCACAGCCCGATCTCGCTGAACGATGTCAGACATTAACGCGAGTTTCGATAATTCGATCAATATCCGGAATGTGCAAAGTGCCGATTCGCCGTCGTTTCAGCGAGCTTTCTACTTGATCGTTCTGTTCCGTTTTGTGCCTTCACCAAAGCGCTCTTTAACGATTCGGAAAGAAACTGCACATGGGGCTCGGCAATTATTGACCCATGGTGACCCTGGATTTCGTAGACCTCCAATTCGCGGATCAATTCACCCCAACCAAGTGTCGGATCGGGATATATTCCGATCTCCTGCTTGCTCGCCCAAAACAGCGTCACCCGGCCTGAATAAAAACTCGGTGAGTAGTTCTCAAATGCCCTGCGGATATTGCCCTCGGTCTTGCGATAGTCGCCGGGAATAAGACCGGGCGCTGCGTACGGCTCGATCCGGTTACGACCCAAAAACTGATCTCTCCATTTACGTACGGCTGTCAATGGGCCCTCTGATCTGGAAATATCCGTATATTTCCTTTTGGTGCGCCATAAAGTATGCCTAATTTTGCCAATCTTGTGAACAAGATAATTCCATCTGCTTCCAGGTTTGAGCAGCAAGAGGTTGTCCCGATGTTGCTCCAATCTGCGAACGAGACCTAAGACTTTCGATTTAAGCAGTGACGTATCGGGCAAATATTTTGGATAGCCCGGAGCATAAGTATCAAAAAATGCGGCAAACGCTACCTCTTCGCCTTGTGCTTCAAGCTTATGGGCCATCTCAAATACGACCAAGCCGCCAAAAGACGCCCCGCCTAAGTAGTAAGGCCCTTTTGGTTGGATCGTTCGCATTTCTCGAATATAAAACGCCGCCATGTCCTTGACATTGCTATGGGCGACCTGTGATCCACCGATTCGGCGAGCCTGTATCCCATAAAATGGCTGATCTTGCCCGAGGCGGTGTGCGAGGTCTCGATAAAACAGAACATTTCCGCCCGCGGCATGCACGCAGAAAAACGGAGGCTTTGCTCCGTTCGGCTGGATAGGCACTATCGACGATTCATATCCAATAGTTCCACCTTGGCGAATAATTGCCGACAGTTTCTCGATGCTCGGCGCCCGAAAAAGCGTTGTCAAAGGCAGCTTTCTATCAAGAGTCTTTTCAATCTCGTAGAATAGTTTGACAGCAAGAAGAGAGTGCCCGCCGACCTCGAAAAAGTCATCTTTGATACTGATCGTGTCCAGTCCCAATATGTCTTTCCATATCTCGGCGAGCTTCTGTTCGAGGTCGTCCCTTGGGCTAACGATTTCACCAGAAGGGGCGGGTTCAAATTCCTTGAATTCGCGGAGCGCGCGACGGTTCACCTTGCCACTGGTCGTTTTGGGCAATACGTCGACAAAGACGAAGAACGCCGGCACCATATGTTCTGGAAGAGTCTGATGGAGGAAAGCTCTAAGTTCGTTTTCATGTGCTGAACCATTTTCGGACGACACATACGCGACGATGGCCTTGCTGCCGGGCGTTGTTTCTCTCGTTACGACTGCGGCCTCCCTGACCGAATCGAACTGCTTCATTTTCGTCTCGATCTCACCCAACTCGACACGCATTCCCCGTATCTGGACCTGATCGTCGGCTCGCCCGAGGATCTGAATATTCCCATCTGGCCGAAATCTACCCAAATCACCGGTCTTAAACAAGATCGAATCTTTATTGAATGGATTTTTAATAAACCGGCTTTGATTAAGTTCTGGCCGGTTAAGATAACCCATAGAAACGCCCGCGCCGCCAATATGCAATTCGCCCGCTATGCCAATTGGAACGGGAAGATCATGCCTGTCCAGAATAAACACTTGTGTATTTCCAATAGGTTTTCCAATTGGGACCGACCCTGCAAATCGATTATCGTCTGCCGTAATCTCGTAGAAGGTCGAATCGGCCGAAGCTTCTGATGACCCGTAAAGGTTGAGCAAAACAGTACCCGGAAGGGCTGCCATAAAACGTCGGCTCAGTTCCGGAGACATGGCCTCGCCGCTGGCCACGCAATATTTGAGTGTCGGCAGACGTTGCCGCAGAACCTCGTTTCTAGCCAGGAGCATTTCTAATAGCGAGGGTACAGCTACGAGCCGCGTGACCTTGTTTGCAGCCAGCGTCTCGATGAACTGTTCGGGCTCCCTTGTCACTGCATCCGAAATAATGACGCTCGGGATGCCGCGTAATAGTGGGCCGAAGATCTCCCACACCGAATCGACAAAACCTAACGACGTCTTCTGGCAACAGACCTCGTCACTTTCAAAGGGATATTTATTCCACATCCACTCGAAACGATTCATCGAGCCGCGATGGGTGCCTACAACTCCCTTTGGGTCGCCTGTCGAACCTGATGTATAAATGACGTAAGCCGCCCCGTCACCAGCGTTCGCGAGTCGAGGGTCTTCGTCTGGTCGACAATCAAGGCGGGCCGAGGCGGAGTCGATCGCAAATATCGTTGACGTGGTATTCGGCAGCCGATCCATTAGTTCGGATTCGGTGAGCAAACACGAAATACCTGCATCCTTGATGATAAACTCCAACCGCTTAGCCGGATAATTCGGATCGAGCGGCACGTACTGACAACCGGCCTTTAGCACTCCGAGGAGACAGCCAACCATCTCCGGCGATCGCTCGATGCAAATCCCAACCCTCGACCCCGGCTTGATCCCCGATGTCAGCAAAAGGTCCACGATCTTGTTAGCATGCCGATTCAATTCCTCGTAGGTTTTCGATCTGCCTTCGTGTATGACTGCCGTTTGTTTTGGCGTTAGTTTTACCTGAGCCTCAAACCTTTCATGAATGGTTGTTGGTTCGCCGTAAACCTCCTCTGTATCATTCCATTCGATCAGCACTCTTCGCGATTCTGCGGCGGACATAAGCGGCAACCTCGAAACGATCTGTTCAGGATCTGCAACAATGCCTTCAAGCAAGCATTGGAAGTGTTCGTCCATCAGGCTGATCGTTGCCGGGTCAAAAATTTCCGTACTGTATTCAAAGAACCCGCGAATCTCATCCGCCGTTTCGTTCAGCTCGAGTGATAGGTCGAATTTTGCCGTGCCTGCATCGAGTTCGACTCGCGATATCGAGAGGTTTGGAAGGTCGAGTTCCGGCATCGGAACATTGTTGTAATCAAAGAGCACCTGAAAGAGCGGCGGATAGAGACTATTTCGATCCGGCTGCAAAGAATCGACCAGCTTTTCGAACGGAAGACTTTGATGTTCATAAGCGTCCAGGGCCATTTCGCGCACGCGTGACAACAGCTCGCAGAAAGTTGGCTGTCCAGAAAGATCGCTTCTTAGCACGAGCGGATTGATAAATACGCCCATTATCTGTTCAGTCTCTTCGCGGACCCGGTTGGCAACAGGAAAGCCGATCGCGACATCCTCCTGACCTGAGTATCTGTAGATCAGTGTTTTGAATGCTGCGAGCAAGACCATGAACAGGGTTGCGTTCTCTCTTTGAGCCAACGACCTGAGTGACAGCAGCAAACTCCCTGACACCGTGATGTAATGGCGTGCTCCTTGAAATGTCTTGGCCGAAGGTCTTGGTTGATCCAACGGCAGATCCAAGATCGGCAGATCGCCGCTAAGTTGCTTTTTCCAGTACTCCATCTCCGCATTCATATCGGATGCGTGAAATTGGTCCCGCTGCCATACCGCAAAGTCCGCGTATTGGATCGCCAGATCAGGTAGCCCGGCTGCCGTTTCAGTACCAAACGACCCGTAAAATGCCTTTAGTTCGTTCGTAAAAACTCTCATTGACCAACCGTCGTTGATGATCTGGTGGATGCAAAGCAAGAACAGGTGGTCGTCGGGGCCGAGTCGCCACAGCGCCAGCCTGAAAGCTGGTGCCATGTCCAGGGCGAAGGGCTTCTTTAGCTCGGAGGCGGCATGTCTGATAGCTTCACTTTCGCGTCTATCGATCGATAATTCCGTAAGGTCAAAATACGGCAGATCGATCGGCTCATGGGCAGCAACATGCTGCATTGGCTTACCTTCAACTGAGATAAATGTCGTTCGAAATGTCTCATGTCTGGCGACGATCGCGTTCAGACTTTGCTCAAGAGCCTCCCGATTCAGCTCACCTCTAAGCCGTAGAGCCAGATGATCGTTATAGTGAGAACCTCCTTCCAGCTGATTAAGAAACCAAAACCGCTCCTGGGCAAAGGACAAAGGTATATTGATCAACGTTCCTCTCGGTTGGATCGCCGTTCGTTGAACGGTACCAATGCCTTCTCGCTCGAGAAGAGTTGCAAGCATCTTTTCCTTTGCAGTTCCCTGTGTGGTCATTTAACGTGGGCCTTTTGAAATGTCAGTTCACTTCGATCCAGCTCGGGCATATTCTTAACTTGCTTCGAGATATTAGCGATCTTCCTTACTTGCCCGGGCTCCACTTCAGACCTTAGTAGGCAGTCTGCGATCCCTGCTACGGTTGGATAATCGAAAACTTCGCGCAAGCTAATTCCCACACGGAACATGGTACGCAGTCGCGACACCAACTGGGTGGCAAGCAACGAGTGCCCACCGACATGGAAGAAACTCTGATCTGTGCCAACTTTTTCGATCCCCAAGATCTCTGACCATATATCCGCGACAGCCTCTTCGAGTTCATCGGCTGGCTCTAAATATGCTCCGTCTAGAACAACGTGACCGTTTTCAGGCCTAGGCAGAGCAGCACGGTTTAGTTTTCCGTTCGGAGTTAACGGTATTTTGTCGAGTATTACGAATGCAGACGGCACCATATACTCCGGCAGTTTTTCGTTTAGATAAGCACGAAGCCGCATCGTGATTTCGGTGCCTGTCCCACTCTTGGGATGATTTGTATATTCGGCGACCGGCCGAGTCTTCTGATCGCAGCTCAGTATTTGGCTGAAGTCGAATTTGCGTTCCGACCTTCGACCGAAAACCACGTCGAATAGATCCGTTTCAGCCGGAGACCACCTGAGGCTTACATCAAAATCCGTCGCACTGGCAATCTCCAATATCTCATATGGGTCTACGCCCAAAATAGAATTCTCACCGAGCGTTTTTCGAAGGTCCGTCACCGACTTCGTTATGCAAGTCCCTTTCAGCAACTCAAGTGCTGCAAACTCCGATCTCAGTCGCAAATTAGGAATACCGGCGATCGCGAGAACGTCCTCTGGATTATCTTTCAATAGGCTGCCAATGTCTTCGGCAGTCGAGAGACCGTCGTTCCAACTTAGCCAATTCGGGTGAAAGGGTTTATGGCCTTCCGTACTCATCTTAAGATTGACATCGTAACGAAATTTGGTCAGCTCATTGAATTGTCGGCCGTGCTTTAACGTGATCTCTACGCTGGCGATCCGGCTAAACGACCTCTGCAATGACGTGAAATACTCAGGTGCGACCGCAAGTTCCTGTTCCCGATCGATCCTTTCTTTTACCCGCGACATTAGAACAGTGCAAGAATCATGATCTGATGCCTTATGCATCTCGACGGACGAGTGGAATGCCTCCAGCAATGGTAGAGATCGCACATCACCGATAAAGATATTGCCACCCGGTTTCAGCACCCTCATCGCACCTCTTAAGACCGTCATCAGATATTCCTCGTCGGGAAAATACTGGATGACAGAATTCAAGACGATCGTGTCATACGAACCATCTGAGAAACCGGCGAGACTATCCGCTCGACTTTCCAACAATTTGACCTGCGGTAATTCAATGTCAAGACCCTCGATCGTCCGTTTCACTTGATCGATAGCTCTCGACGAAATGTCGATCGCGCAATACTCCGAACAGAAAGGGGCGATCTTGAATAGCAGCAGGCCCGTTCCGCAACCTATCTCCAATACCTTTGAAGGTTTAAGCGCCAAGATCTTACCCACAGTCCCCTCGAGCCATTCGCTCATTTCCGGTTCGGGTATGGGCTGTCCGTCGTAGCTGCTATTCCAACCGGCAAAATTCATTGTCGTTAATTCAGCCGTGCCGTTGTGGACATAAGCTTCATTCCAAACACTGTTCCAACCGGCGATCTTTTTGAGCCGTATATCTGTTCTGTCCGCTTGCTGAGGGACAATGTAAGCGACCAACACCTTTCCTTCCGATGCATCATCTAGGGCGTGGACAATGCTTTGCTTCACTTGCGGATGACGATCTAAGTGCGTCTGTATCTCTTCCGGCTCCACCCGGTAACCGCGCACTTTGACCTGATGATCCACTCGGCCAAGAAATTCGATCGTTCCATCCGCACGAAATACCGCAAGATCGCCTGTTCTGTAAAGTCTCGAATTTCCGGATTCAAACGGATTATCTATAAACCTTTCGGCAGTCAATTGCGGCTGATCGAGATAACCTCGGGCGACCCCGTCGCCGCCAATGTATAGTTCAGCGGGAATTCCGATCGGAACCGGTTGAAGTCTGCTATTCAGTATATAGATCTGAGTATTCGACAAGGGCCGCCCGATCGGGACAGTAGTTTCACGTCCTGTAAGTGCTGATGCCGTTGACCAGATCGTAGTCTCGGTCGGGCCGTACATGTTGTGTAGACTCACTCCGCTTACCTCGGAGATCTCACGAACCAACGCAGCGGGAAGAGCCTCGCCACCCAGGGCTATGTGCTTAAGCGAACCGAGCGAAGCAAGCGTACCAGGATCAGAGATCATCATTCGCATGGCAGACGGAGTGCACTGTAGATGGGTAACGTTGTGTCTTAAGATCTGCGAGGGGATCGAGAAATCGCTGTGTGATCTGTTGCTAAGCAAACGAAGCTTGTCGAGATGTTCAAGACTAGCCAAGACCGAGTCAACGTCG
>CAZVDM010000184.1:0-7402 GCA_964625555.1 uncultured Chloracidobacterium sp. | reverse complement strand
GCGATCTCGCAGATATTCGGTTCATCGGGCAGTGATTTATAGGTCAGGAAATAGTGTTCGAATCGTTCCAGAATGCCCTTTGGCAGTTGTGAGATCTCAGTATATTGCTCGAAAACCTTGTCTCCCTTGAGCACGGCGATTATCTTGTCATCAGCCTCGCCGCCGTCGATCAAACAAAACCCACCGATGGGCGTCGCCTTTAGAATGATGTCGCCGCGGGGTATATGGTGTTCGCTAAGAACGAGTATATCGAGCGGATCATTATCGCCGTCGCTGATCGATTTGCCGCTGTTAACGCTTGCCATATTCGCGATCGTCTCTCCGCAATATGTGCGCGGTATGAAACCGTAGTTCGCCGGAACGACGTTAGAATACTGTTGGGGCCGGTCGATCTTTAGGTAACCAGTCTCTTTATCGACCTCGTATTTGACGGTGTCCCGCGGCACGATCTCGATGAAGACGGTTACCTCGGCGGGCGAATTATCATTGATCGGAATGCCATGCCAAGGGTGAGCTTTGTTTGTTCGGAACATAACCTCTATTATTTAGTTCGCGGCAATAAATGTCTAACGAACTAAATATCGAACACCAAGGCGACGCGATGATCGTCCGCTTCGCAAGGCCGGAGATCCGAAATCCGCTGTCGGTCGTTGTGCTCGATCAATTGCACGCGATCGCAGACGATCTTTCGTCGAATAACGATCTCAAGAAACTAATATTTACGGGCTCCGGCGACAGTTTCGCCTCTGGTGCCGACCTTCGCGAGATCGCGAGTGTAACGTCTGAAAACGCTCATGAATTCGCCCGTTACGGCCAATCGTTGATGGCGAAAGTTTCTGCATTATCGCAAACAACCATGGCCGCGATAAACGGCTGGTGCTTCGGCGGAGCTCTCGATCTGGCGCTGTCATGCGACGTCCGTATAGCCTCGCCGAATGCAAAGTTCGCCCATCCCGGCGCCGGGCTTGGAATAATCACCGGCTGGGGTGGAACGCAGCGTTTACCGCGGTTGATCGGGCAAGCTAATGCTCTCGAGATGTTCTTTACGGCGTCGCCGTTAGATTCCGACGCTGCCTTTCGAATCGGGCTTGTCGATCTCGTCGCTGATGATATATTTAGAAACGAACTATTGAATTTGGAGCTGCCCGAATTATGAGAAGATCTGTTGCGATCATCGTTAGCGTAAAGCTTTGGCTGCTGCTGGTCGTGCTGACTCTAGTCGCACAAACCGCACCAAAGCCGGCGAGACCGAACGTCGAGCCAACGCCGACGCCCGCGGTTTCCGATGCGATCACCCGAAACACCAGCACGCGGTACGACGGCGATCTTTCGATATTTGAGAACGCCGACCGCGATAAAAAGCTTCAGATCGACCGCGTGATGGACATCCTTAAGATCAGCGGCGATCGTGTGGTAGCGGACGTCGGCGCGGGTTCCGGTTGGTTTACGGTACGGGCGGCACGCCGAACGACCGGCAAGGTTTTTGCCGTCGAGATCAATCAAACGTACCTCGATCACATAAGGAACCGAGCCGCGACAGAAAAATTGCCAAACATCTTGACCGTTCTCGGAAAGTTTGACGATCCGTCGTTGGCAAAGGAATCGGTCGACGCCGTCTTGATCCTGAAAACCTATCACGAGATCGAAAAACCTATCACGTTCATGAAGAACCTGAAAGCCGCTCTAAGGAAAGGCGCTCTAGTAGGGATAATTGATAAAAATGGTGCTGGCGACGACCACGGACTCGATCGAGACAAGGTTGTCGACGAACTCGCTCGAGCCGGATTTGTTTTGAAAGAAGAATACGATTTCGTAAAAGCAGATCGGATGGATTATTTTCTAGTATTTGAGGTTGGAAAAAACAAATGAAAGTACAACTAGTTAAACTCGCCCACGCACGCTCCGGCGATAAAGGCGATACTGCAAACGTCGGCCTTATCGCCCTTACGGATGCAATTTATCCCCTGCTCGTACGTGAAGTAACTGAGGAAAAGGTTGCGGATCATTTCGGCCCAATGGTGAAAGGCGGCGTCGAACGCTTCGAACTGCCGAATCTCGGTGCTCTCAACTTTCTGCTGCACGGAAGTTTAGGCGGCGGTGGTACGCTTAGTTTGATGACGGACGCCCAGGGCAAGACATTCTCGACCGCATTGCTTCGGATGTTTATTGATGTCACAGATTCAGAAGCTAAAGATCTAGGTATCTCGGCAGAATAAAACTACAATTGGAGACCAAATGAACCCAAGAACTATCTGCGCCGCTATTCTCCTCTCACTTGTCACCAGCACATTTGCTCAATCGCCCACGATGCTCGGGTTTACGACACGCTCTGCGTCAGACCAACGTGCAAACGAAGCTAAATTCGACTCATTCCTCAGCTCTGAGAACCAGCGTGCTTGGATGAAGCGGCTCTCAGCGCGGCCGCATTATCTCGGGTCGCCGTACAACAAGGAAAACGCTGAATTCATGGCGTCGCTGTATAAGTCGTGGGGCTATGAAACCCAGCTCGAGGAGTTTCAGGTACTGTTCCCGACGCCGAAGACGCGTCTGGTCGAGATGACGGCACCTGAAAAATTCACAATGAAGCTCAACGAGCCAGCCGTCGCGGGCGATGCTTCGTCCGAACAGCAGAGCGAACAGCTGCCGACCTATAATGCTTATTCGATCGACGGCGACGTGACGGCATCGGTGGTTTATGTCAACTACGGCACGCCCGCAGATTACGAGGAACTCGAACGCCGCGGCATTAGCGTTAAGGGCAAGATCGTGCTATCGCGTTATGGCGGAGCGTGGCGCGGAATCAAACCGAAAGTGGCGGCCGAGCACGGTGCGGTCGGCTGTATTATCTACTCAGACCCGCGTAATGACGGTTATTATCAAGGTGACGTTTATCCGAAAGGCGCATATCGAAACGAGAATGGCGTTCAACGCGGCTCGGTAATGGACATGCCCTTGTATCCCGGCGATCCGCTGACAAAAGGTATCGGTTCGACCAAAGACGCCAAACGTATTGATATCAAAAGCGCCGAAACGCTGACCAAGATCCCCGTTCTTCCCGTCTCGTACGCTGACGCATTGCCAATTCTCAAGAATCTTGACGGCGCGGTCGTGCCTGACGCTTGGCGTGGAGCGTTACCCGTGACGTATCACTTCGGCGGCGGGACGCCGACCGTAAGGATGAAGCTCGAATTTAACTGGGATTCCAAGCCGATCTACAACGTCATCGCCAAGATGAAGGGAACTGAACTTCCCGATCAATGGATCATTCGCGGCAATCATCATGACGCGTGGGTAAACGGTGCCGACGATCCGACGAGCGGCCAGGTTGCGATGCTCGAGGAAGCTCGCGGCATCGCCGAGCTTGCAAAGACTGGCTGGAAACCTAAGCGCACGATCGTTTTCTGCTCTTGGGATGCGGAGGAAGAAGGTTTGCTCGGCTCGACCGAATGGGTCGAGACGCACGCCGCCGAGTTGAAACAGAAAGCCGCCGTTTACATCAACACCGATTCCAACGGCCGCGGATTCCTCGGCATGGGCGGTTCGCATACGCTCGAAAAGTTTATCAACGAAGTCGCCCGCGACATCCCCGATCCGCAGACAAACATGTCCGTCTGGGAACGCACAAGAGCAAATCAAGTCATCACCGGTTCGCCCGCCGCGCGCACCGAAGCGATGTCACGCAGCGATCTACGGATCGGAGCATTGGGTTCGGGTTCGGACTTCACGCCGTTCTTGCAGCATCTTGGGATCGCGTCGCTAAACCTTGGCTTCGGCGGCGAGGACGGCGGCGGCTCGTATCATTCGATCTATGACTCGTTCGAACACTACACGCGGTTCGGCGATCCGGGATTTCAGTATGGAATTGCTCTCTCGAAGGTCTGCGGACACGCCGTGATCAGGCTCGCGAGTGCCGAGACACTGCCGTTTGAGTTCACGAACTTCGCCGACACCATCGGCGTCTACGTCGGCGAGGTCACACGCCTGACCGACACCATGCGCGAAGACACCAAGGTCCTCAATCAACAGATCGCGAGCGGTATGCTCAAGGCCGTGCAAGATCCGACCGAGACTTATGTCGTGCCGAAAGAAAAAGAAGCCGTTCCGTTCGTAAACTTCGCTCCGTTGCAGAACGCTCTTGCGAAACTACAAGACAGCGCGAAGAATTATCAGAAAGCATCCGCCGGTAAGACGCTGTCGCCTGCCGCTCAGAAGGAACTCGACCGCATCCTGATCAACACGGAACGTACGCTGACGAATTCAAACGGCCTGCCGCGACGCGATTGGTTCACGCATCAGATCTACGCGCCCGGTTTCTACACCGGATACGGCGTTAAAACCCTGCCCGGCGTCCGCGAAGCGTTGGAACAAAGGGATTGGAAAGAAGCCGGCGAGCAGATATTGGTCGTCGCTGCGACGCTCGAACGGTTTGCTGCGGAGATCGACAAGGCCGCGAAGCTTTTTTAGAACGTAGTTGCCACGAATAACACGAACGGACACTAATAAAGAGTTCTGAGATTAGTGTGATTGGTGTTATTCGTGGCCAAAATATCTTATGTCAGAAGTCCTAGTAGAGAACAACAATAGTATCCGCGTCATCACGCTGAATCGGCCGGAGAAACGCAATGCTCTGAATGATGCATTGATCGCGGATCTCAAAGCAGCTTTGCGTGAGCCTGAAGCGGACGAATCCTTGCGAGCGATAATTATCCGGGGGGCGGGGAAGGATTTTTGTTCGGGGGCGGATCTTAGTGCTTTGCAGAAGATCGCTTCGGCTTCGTTCGAAGAGAACGTTGAGGACGCTCGTTCGCTGGCTGAGTTGTTCGAACTCATTCGTAAAGTCCGCGTGCCGGTGATCGCGGCGGTGCATGGGCGGGCGTTGGCTGGTGGATGCGGGCTCGCGACGGCTTGTGATCTGGTTTTGGCGACGAATACCGCGAGGTTTGGTTATCCTGAGGTCAAAATTGGATTTGTCCCCGCGATGGTGGCGGCGATACTTCGCAGAAATCTCGGCGAAAAGAAAAGCTTCGAACTGCTGACCCGCGGATTCGAATACACCGCCGCCGAAGCGTTTCAACTCGGCCTCGTAAATCAGCTTTTCCCCGAAGAGAACTTCGAAACCGCAACCAACGAATACGCCTCAGCCTACACAAAAGTCAGTGCCTCCGCAGTCGCCATGACCAAAGCCCTCATCTACGACATCGACGGTCAAGAATTCTCCGCCTCGATCGAACATGGCGTCCAAGTAAATGCAAAAGCCCGCATGACCGACGATTGTAAGAATGGAATCGCCAGATTTTTAGAAAAGTCATCCGTCGAATAGGAAAATCATTCTACGGCCAGAAAAGTCGATTGACGGTCAGAAAAGTCGTTCTACGGGTGGAAGAGTGTTTTTCTAAGCAAATCTTTGATCCTTTCCGTTGAATCTTGATTCCTTAGTGGGTGGACTTACAATATTTCTGTGCGAGCGAAATTAGAACAAGGCATAGAGCGGTTTGGCTATTGCACGCCAGGTTTCGGTGTCGAAGGTGAGGGTCTCGAAAGTTTGCTCGAGAATGATAAACGATCCGACGTAGAGCAAAGTCCGGTGAATACGTCCGTTAGCGATCTTTTCCCATATCCAAGCGAAGATTATCAGAGAATCAGCAAGTACAAGAGCAAACCAGATCTCAGGATTTGCAACCGACGGAAAAAAATGTCGAAACCTGAACCAAGCCGGCCACAGCACCGCTATTGTCGCAAGTAGCATGAGACGTTTATGCACCTCGGGATTCTTTCGGAAATGCAGCCCGGCGAGCACAAGCGAGAAAAACATAAGAGCGGCCGTGAAAGTTCCGAGGATCGTTGAGATCGCGGAATCGCCGAGGCCTTGGGCAAGATCTTTTTCGACCTGATAGGCACCCACCATAGGAATTGTCACCGCTACACCCACCGCGATCAGCACGCCGAGCATCCCGGTTGTCATGTGCAGCGTCCAGTTTTCTGCTTTGATGAGATATGCCTGAAAGAGGAAGAGTATGATCCAGCTAAATGCGAAAAAGCCGTGAATGTAAATTATAGCCGGTGCATGAAAAGATGCGTTCGAGACGGGAATGATAAACGTTTTGGAAAAACCGATCAGCACGGCGGCAATCCCGATCATTCCGATAATCGTAAATAAAGAAATGTACTTTCTCATAACGACTGTTTGGTACTCGCATTATGCACTGAGTTCTACGATTCGACAATATCGACTTTTGTCGTAATGACCGTTTTTGGGATCAGGGCGGGGAAGTAGGCCATGATCTCTTCGACTTTGGGGCGGCCGCCGGCGAAGCCTGTGACGGCGGGCGGGCCGGTGAGGATGAGCGGGGCGATCTCTTTGGTAAAGCGTTCGACATCGGCACGGTTTGGGCCGCGGACGGCGATGCGGAGTTGGACTTCGGGAATATCTGCCGCGGGTTCGCCTGCGAGATGTCCGTGGGTGGCGTTAAAACCTACGAATTCAGTCAATATTAGGTCGAACTTCAAACCGAGGTGATCTAATCTTTCGCGCAATATTCTGTCGGCGGCTTGGGCTTTTTCGAGAGCGTCGGGCCAGGAATAGACTAGCGTGCCGACGCTCTTGTAGCCGTCGCTGTATGCGATCGAGACTTTGTAAAAATCGGTCTTTGGGTGGCCGGTGATGCCGTGGACCCGGACGCGGTTTTCGCCGGCGGGTTCGAGGTTGATCGACGCGAAATCGGCGACGACGTCGGGCGTGATGTATTCGTGCGGGTCGCCCATTTCGTAGAGAAGCTGCTCTTTGACGGACTGAATGTTGACGCGGCCGCCGGTGCCGGAATGCTTGGTGACGACGAACGTGCCGTCGGGCGACGCTTCGACGATGGGGAAGCCGATGTTCGCCATGTCGGGGATGTTTTGCCAATCGTATTGGCAATTGCCGCCGCTCGATTGGGCCCCGCACTCGATGATATGCCCGGCGATCGTGCCGGCGGAGACTTTGTCCCAATCGTCGAATGACCAGCCAAATTCGTGCATCAGCGGAGCGAGCGTCAGGCCGGTATCGGTCAAACGGCCGCCGACGATGACGTTCGCACCTTTGCCTAGGGCTTCGACGAGAGCTTCGGCACCGAGATAGACGTTGGCGGACTGGACTTTGTCACGGATGGCGGAGAGCGGTGTGCCGTCGTCCATGCTATTGATCGCGACGCCGTCGGCGAGCCAGCCGTCGAGTTTGTCGAGCACGTCATCGCCGGTAACGACGCCGATCTTCACCTTGCCCTGCAGGCCGAGTTCGCGTGCGACGTTCGCAATCGCCTCGGCACAGCCGGTGACGTTGACGCCGCCGGCATTTGAAAGGACCTTGATATTCTTTTCGACGCAATCCGGCAGGATCTCACGCATCAGTTCGACGAAATCGCGG
>CAZVDM010000183.1:2536-7448 GCA_964625555.1 uncultured Chloracidobacterium sp. | reverse complement strand
TTTAGACCGCGTGTGAATCCGTGAACGATATTGATAAGGTTCTTTCCTCCGGGAACTCTTTGATTATAGCAAATATGGAGCGGTTACCTGTCGTTATCGCAAGCGGGGATCCGAACCCGGGTCGTCGGGTGTTCAAATGTGCCGTATGTTAAAATCGAAAAATATTATGGAAGAACTCGATATTGACCTGCCCAACGCGAAGCTCGCATACACCATTATCCAATCGCTACTCGACGGTCACGAAGCTCTCAGCGACCTGCTTGTCCTGATGTCGCACGCGGTCGATGAAGACGTCCTCAAAGCAATGACAAATACCAATGAATGGGAAAAGTATCTTGAATCGAAACGAAATATGGAAAACGTGAGTGTTCAGATCGAGAAATTGGCCGAGGTTCTCAAGACGTTGGAAAGCAGGAGTTAGAAAACATCGGTCAGCTATCAGCCGACAGCACTTCTTGTATTATGCAGGAACCAATATTCGACCTGATCATTATCGGTGCCGGCCCTGCCGGCATCTCGGCTGCATTTGAGGCGAAGCGACACGGGCTGAGTTATGTCGCGATCGAGAAAGGGTTGATCGGGAATACGATCTACAACTATCCGGTCGGGTTGACCGTTTTTTCGACCGTCAACGAGCTTGAGATCATCGAAGGCGGACTGGAGCCTGCACGTGAGAAGCCGACACGTGAGGAACTGCTTTCATATTATGTGCGGTTCGTGCTTGAGCATGATCTGAATGTCCAGACGGAAGAGACGGTGCTGTCAGTAGCAGCGGCAGAGGCAGCAGCTGACCCGGATGCCCAAACCGGCCAGTTCAGTGTCACAACGGACAAAGATAAATACGAATCGCGAAACGTGCTATTTGCAATTGGCTCAATGGATTACCCACGATCACTTAATGTACAAGGCGAAGAGCTTTCGAAGGTCTACGATCATTTTCGCGAGACGTATCCGTGGGTGAAAAAGCGGGCTTTGATCGTCGGCGGCGGCAATTCGGCTGGTGAAGCGGCTTTGTTTTTGGCTCAGGAGGGCGCCGATACGACGCTTGCGATCTTCCGAGACCAGTGGGAAAACACCGATCCGAAACAGGGCTGCATCAAATATTGGGTCAAGCAGCCGCTTGAGAATGAACTTAAGGAACAGTGCCTTAAGTTGTTCTTTTTAGGCAAGGTTATCGAAATTCGCAAAGATGAAGTAGAACTTGAGAACGAGGCTGGAGAACGCGTGACTTTGCCGAACGACGTTGTCTTTGTTCTGATCGGTTCGGATGCTGACCTGACAATGTTAAAGAACCTCGGCGTCGAAACTACCGAGGGCAAAGGGGGCGAGGTTCCGGTTTACGATCCGGAAACATTCGAGACAAATGTTCCGGGGGTTTATGTCGCCGGCCACTTTACAAACCAACGCCACATCAAAGGAGCGATCGACGCTCCGAAAGTGTTGATCCCCCTCCTGAAGAAGAAGTTAACCGCGAAAAACGCGAAAGAAACTAAATAAAAAGAGGCAGGAACCAAGGGTGCACTCCTACCTCTTATATTTAGCGATTTTCGCGTATTTCGCGGTTAATTACTATCCGGTTTCGTCGTTCTGATCATCACTTTCTGACCGCCTTTACCGTTGAAACGGTCTGCAATGTCAGCGGGATTGATCTCATACGAAGTAACATCAAATGTTTCCGCCAACTTGTCACCAACCGTGGTGGTCCAGCGATATGGCAGCTGAACGCCACCTGTGCTGCGGTAGTCGGTGAATTTGACCGTAAATTCGGAAGTCTCGGCCGCAGCTTCGATCTTTCGGGTGAATATGACAACGTCCTTGTCTTTGGGGGCATCAGCCGGCAGCGGTTCGCCCGTGCGGAATTTCATGATCTGCGGCATTTTGTGGCCCGTGTAGGTCATTGCGACGGGAAGGCTCGATGCACGCGAGATGAAAATCTTGTATGTTGCACCGCCGAACGACGCGTTAACGAGATCGCACGGCGTACCGTCGACCACGGTTTCGCCGCCGTACGTATATTCGACATCAATCCCCTGCGGAGCCGTCAGGAGCAGCGAGAGCGTCGTGCGGAGCAGTTCATTCTGCTTCATCCCTCCTTGATGAGCATCCGGCCCACCGGCAAGTCGGACATCGAAGGTCTTGCCGTCTTTCGACGTAAAGGTTGCATGGCCATCGCCGCGGGCGGCGATCATTTTGTCAGCTTCGGCACCGGTCAATTCCTGAATGGTTCCATCGTCTTTCTTGATGACGATGCGTTTGACGTTCTCGCCGGGCTTGCCTGGATGTAAGGCGATCATTTTGTCGGCTTCCGCACCGGTCAGTTCCTGCGTTGTGCCGTCAGGCCGTTTGATAACGACGTGGCGTACAGGGCCGCTGCCATTGTCTTCTTCGTTGACCATTACCTTCATCTGGCCTTTTGAATCTCCTTGAGGATCGACAGGGAATCCTTCGACTCGAACCTTCGATTGTCCTTTAGCGTCCCCGACAACGACGACATCGATCTGTCTATCAATGATCTGTTCGCCGTTCGCAGACTTATCGCCGCTGCCAATCTTGATCATTTTCATCATCTTGTCCGGCAGCTGAAGGGCGATCTCAGTTTCGCCGGTCTCGTTCCCCTCTCCGCGGGTCGTTTGGCCTTTGATCACCATGCTGTTGATCTGGCCGATAGCGGCATCGCCTCCGATCGCGACTCGAGCCCGACGAATCACTTCGAGAGCTTTCTCATCAGATTTGAATTTTGCACCGGTCGTCTGGACTATCGCTCCAAGACCCGCAAAAAATACGGCCACGCATAATGTAGAAAAAATAAATCGTTTCATAACTTGCCTCCACCAAAATATTTTTAGCGAACGAGCCAAACGACTATTCGATGCTCAGGAGGAACTACAGAAAATGACTTTTCGCTCGTTCGACATTTTTGATCATACGGCGGTCAAAAGCAAGAGTGATTAAGAGAACGCAAAGAATTTGTTAAGGATGTAAAATGTGGCAAAAAGTCATTGTTTGTCGCTAGACGATAGTTGCATAATGCTCTTGGATGTTCGTTGTTGGTTGTTCGTCGTTCGTTGCACCTTAGTCGCTGGTAGCTTCTTCGCAACGAACAACGAGCCGCGAACAACGAACCGTAATCTATGAAACGAACTTGGGTAACATATCTTCTGGTTGCCGGGTTGCTGACGCTGCTCGCGTTGCTTGGCGTGCTGCAGTATCGCGGGCTGTCGCAGATCAATAAAACGGAGAGTGAAAAGGCCCACGCACGCGTTCAGGAACAAGCCGACCGCTTCGCGATGGATTTCAACCGCGAGATGCAGAATGCTTATTTTAATTTCCAGACCGATTCGGAAAGCTGGAAATCTAAGAACTGGGCGCCTTTCAACGAACGGTTCGATTATTGGCGTGAAAAAACGACCTACCCTGAGCTGATCGATGACTTTTATTTCTTTGAGGCGGATTCAAAAACGCCCCCACTCAAATATGACAAGGCGGCAAGAGAATTTCTCGCCGTTGAAACGACGCCGGAACTCGCGGCGATCAGGACGCGCATATCTCACGAAAAGAGTTTTCATCCCGTTTTTGACGATATCTACACACTTGCGTTGCCAATCCATAATGTTAACCCGAAGCTTGAAAGGATAGTTGTGCGCCCAGCCGAAGGCGAAATGCATCAGAGATTGAAGATGCCGCCTCGGTACGGATATCTGGCGATAAGGCTGAACGAAAACATGGTCAAAGAGCGCATCTTGCCCGATCTTGCAACGAAATATTTTGGCGACGGCGAATATCGTGTTGCGGTGGGAGACAAGGCAGGAAACAATGTGTTTCAGTCGCTAAGCGGCGAGAATCACGATGCAACAGCCCCACTGCTGAATCTCGCGCCGGAAAATTTCATCCAATTTACAAATAAGAACGTTCTCTCCGCGATCGATGGAGAACGCAAGGAAACTCGAAGCGACGTGATGGTCAGCTCGCGACTCGAGACAACAACGCTCGTCGCCGGCCAGCCATTGGAAGCAAAGCCCGAGACGTTTCAGATCGAGGTAAAAAAGGACGGCAGGCCGAAAACTGCGGTATTTACCAGAACATCGGCCGAGGGAAGCGGCGATTCGCCATGGACGCTGATGGTGCAGCATTCGACGGGTTCGCTCGACGCGTATTTGGCTTCGACCCTGAGACAAAACTTGGCGATGGGATTCGGCATTTTGGTATTGTTAGGCGCCGCGGTGATCGCGATCATCTTTTCTGCACATAGGTCAAAAATGCTCGCACAGCGGCAGGTTGATTTTGTGTCCAGCGTTTCGCATGAATTTCGCACACCGCTTGCCGTTATATATTCCGCCGGCGAGAACCTGGCCGACGGTGTTGCAAAGGAAGAAGGTCAGGTCTCGCGATACGGTGAGCTCATTAAGAGCGAAGGTAAAAAGCTGACAGGAATGGTCGAGCAGATACTCGATTTTGCCGGAGCGAACTCGGGACGCAAGCAATACAACTTTGTTCAAACAAATATCGCCGATGTTGTCGAAGATGCCCTTGCCGAGTGCAGCTGTTTGCTCGAGGGTAAAGAGATCAATATCGAGACTAACATCGCCGAAACGCTGCCGCCGATAAATGGTGACCGCTCGGCCCTTAGTGGTGCGATTCAAAATCTGATCGTTAATTCCGTCAAATATGGCAATGGTGCGAATTGGCTGCGAGTTTCTGCCGAGAACGGCGGCGGCAATGTAAAGATCTCGGTCGAAGATCGCGGTATCGGCATTTCAAAGAGCGATCTGCGGCAAATATTTGAACCCTTTTATCGGTCGAAAGCTGTCGTCGATGCACAAATTCACGGCAATGGCCTCGGCCTTTCGCTCGTTCGCCAGATCGCAAAGGCCCATGGCGGAAGCGTGTATGCGACGAGCGAAGTGGGCAAGGG
>CAZVDM010000183.1:0-2436 GCA_964625555.1 uncultured Chloracidobacterium sp. | reverse complement strand
TATGAACATTCTACTCGTCGAAGATGAAGAAGGCCTGATCATAACGTTGACCGACCGTCTGCGTAGTGAGGGGTTCGACGTGACTTCTGCGAATGACGGGAAAAAAGGGTTCGAGGCGGCACTCGCGGGGCATTTTGATCTTATAATTTTGGACGTGATGCTTCCGAAAAAAAATGGCTACGATGTTTGCCGCGATCTGCGTCAAAAGGGTGTTAACACGCCGGTCCTGATGCTCACGGCGAAAGGAGAGACGATCGATAAGGTTTTGGGGCTGAAATTGGGAGCGGATGATTATCTGACCAAGCCGTTCGAAGTGATCGAGCTATTGGCTCGAGTCGAGGCCCTTTTACGCCGGTCGCCGCATCAAACGAATGGTTCGACCGCTAAGGCCTTTAGATTCGGAAATATTGCGATCGATTTCAAGCGGGCCGAAGTAACAAAGGATAACGAAAGGATCGAACTCTCGGCGATGGAATTCAAACTGCTGCAATATCTGATCGAAAATCGCGGCGACGTTCACTCGCGTGACCGATTATTGGACGCCGTTTGGGGCTACGACGCAATGCCGACGACAAGAACAGTCGATGTCCATGTCGCCTGGCTGCGGCAAAAACTAGAGGAAAATCCGCGACATCCGCACTACATTCAAACCGTTCACGGTCTCGGCTACAAATTCATCGTTTAGCCTTCGGATTCGCGCATAATTCTCTGAAATCTAAGGGCATCATCCTTCATTGTAATGTTGTTGAAAAAAACGTATGAAGGACTGTTCGGCGGCATCAGCGAAACCAGATCCATGAGTTCGTCATCTTCGTACGTGTACCGCCAGCGAGGAATGCCGTGAAGGCGGTAGTAGCATCGATCGGGCGTGACCGTTCGGCGGGCAAATGGATCGACGCAGTGCCACAGTCCCGTTTCCTCACATATTTCTTTGATAACGTCGTCTTCCCAAAGCTTACCTCTTGGCTCCCAAACGAAATTGAGATCTTTCCGATCGATCTCTGCGAAGAAGCGTTTCAAATTAAGTATATTTTCGGGCAGCGGCTGAAAGCGGGCCGGGCACTGGAAAAGGATCGTTCTCGCTCTCAAGGCTCTTGCACATTCGAGCGTCAATTCGAGAGCTTCTCTGACTGTTTCCGTCGGATTGAAGAATCCCGCCTCGTCGGTTTCTTTTTGAGTGAGCGGGCGTTTCAAACGCCGGTAAGTTGGGCTCGACGATTCATGCGTGATCATCTGCCACGCCTTAAGAGTGAATTCAAAATCGTCGGGAACGTCAGACCGCCATTTTTCGAGTGTCTTTATCTGCGGCGGATCGTAAAAGGTATGCTGGATCTCGACAACCGGCAAGATCTGTACGTATTCGGGCCGCTTGGCCCGGCCAAAGCCGCAAGTGCCGATCTTGATATTTTGGAACACTACAAAGCCTGTGCGTGAGGTACGACATAAAGAACCACCGCTGCATAGTGGATAATACTGCCGAGCAAGATAAAAATGTGAAAGATGGCGTGATGATGCTTGATGCTTTTCCAGGGAAAAAAGATGACGCCCAGGGAATAAGCAACGCCGCCGGCAATCGTCAGGGCAACCGGCGCCATCCCGAGAACATTAAAAAGCGGCTGCACTGCAAAGACTCCAAGCCATCCCATTAACAGGTACGAGACCACATTTATCGCCGGAAAACGGTCGCGGATGAGAAGTTTTATCAAAATCCCTACCAACGCAAATGCCCAAATACCCGCCATCAACTTCGGCCCCATCGGATCATTGAAGATCACCATTCCAAACGGCGTATAGCTGCCGGCGATCAACAGGTAAATACAGCAATGATCGACGACCTGAAGGTTCTTTTTCGCGCGATGTGAGGTGGTGCTGTGGTAAAACGTCGACGCCGCATAGAGCACGACCAGCGACACGCCATAGATCACACAACTCAATAAGGACCATGTATCACCATTCAAACCCGCAAGTACGATAAGCACCGCAAGGCCTATGACGCTTAGCATAAGCCCGAAGCCATGGGTGATCGTATTAGCGAGTTCCTCGATCGGTAAAACTTTTAGTTTTGCTTTAATCACAGATCTTTGACCTGCAAAAATGATAACAGATTCTTATGTCGGGATATGTAAGATTTATGTCATTTTCCCGCGAGCAACACCGTGGAAACGGAGAGTTCCAATCAAAACTCCGAATCCGAGGTCGATCTCAAACGACGGGCTACACCGGACGCATATGCAGCCTCCTCGACCTTAGCCGCGACGGCTTCGCCGACACGTCGGTCGAAAACGGAAGGAATGATGTAATCAGGATGAAGTTCGTCTGGCCCAATGATGTCGGCAATTGCGTTGGCCGCGGCGAGTTTCATGGCTTCGTTGATACGGGACGCACGGCAATTAAGAGCGCCTCGAAAGATCCCCGGAAAGCAGAGAACGTTGTTGA
>CAZVDM010000182.1:1779-7501 GCA_964625555.1 uncultured Chloracidobacterium sp. | reverse complement strand
TTATTGATTTCACCAATCTCTCGAACTCGGCCGACAAATCGTTAACCGCAGGTTCGTCAACGAAACTAACCTGAAAAAAATAAGTGTCGCGAGGAATCATATATGTCCGACTACGAATACGGTGCTTCGCCCCGCTCTGCGTCGTTATTGAAAACTCGGAGATGTGATAAACGGAAGCAACGTCCCCTATCCGTATTTCTGAGGGCTCGACAATATACTTTTGCTCACTGAATTCCTTGGCGATTTGTCTAAGTGCCGCCTCGGCTGCGGGCTTGAATGCCCGAAAAGTGACAGGTTCCTTCGTCTTCAACTTCAACACGCGGGCTTCGATCTTTGGGTTCATACCGTTGAACGAATCGGGCTTATACCGGACATATCCAAACAACAGATGCTTGCCTTGATTCTGTTCCAAGAAGCGATCAAGGGAACCCTCACTCATTTCGAGCCTCTTAAGACCGGCCTCAATCTCTTCTTTTCCAATTGAAAACCATCGCTCAGGCTGATTCATCAGGAATCCGAATGGATTCGCCGGGATTAGCTGTTGCGACGCCACATTGGCCGCCGACAGGAGAAGTAGAAATAGAGAAAAGAACGCTCGCAACATTAATTTACGAATTCAACCGCTGTCCTACTTTAATTCGGAGCATCGAACTGTGTCAAAAGAATTTTCCGCACATCTCCGACCAAATACAACGATCCGGTTACCAAAATAATTCCATCCTCAGCCGTCACCGTTTCTGCGATCGCCAACGCATTTTCAACTCGATCAGTCGCAAAGATATTGGACCGGGAAATCTCATTTGGGATCTGTACGAGTAATTCGCTATAAGTCAATGAGCGTGAATTTTCAGGCGCGGTCAACACGATCTTCCCCGCCAGCGGGAACAATATTGAGGTGATCTCGGCAATCTCTTTGTCACGCATAGCGCCGAAAACGATGGTGATCGGGCGATTCTCAAATTCTTTCAAATAATCGGCAAGTGCCTTAGCCCCGCCAATGTTGTGGGCTCCGTCGAAAAGGAAGCGGCCTTGATATTCGAGTCGCCCGGGATGACGAGCCTTCTTTAGGCCCTCAAGAATGCATATCTCATTCGTCCCCTCGCCATCCTGCACGTCGAGAAATACCCCACAATAGAGTAATGCTCTTGCTGTCTGAATGGCCGTCTGCGCATTCTCGATCTGATGGCGTCCATTGAGACCGAGGCGGATAGGTTCCAGGGCTAGCAACGACAGGTCAACCTTAACAAAGTCTCCGTCGAGCGGAAGCACTCTCCAAGGTTCGTACTCATCATTGAGGGGCTCAATGCCAAACTCCCGGCACCGCTTTCTCAGTATCGCCATCACGTCGCGAGTTTGTTCGCCGATCACGACGTCTCGAGTTTTGTCGTTAATTATCGCCGCCTTCTCCGCCGCAATTTCTTCGATCGTTTCGCCAAGATAATCCTGATGATCCAGATCGATCCGCGTGATCGCGACGATCTCGGCATTTGCGGCTGTTGTCGCATCGAGTCGTCCACCGAGGCCTGTTTCGAGGATTGCGAGATCGATCTTTGCTTCGGAAAACGCAACGAGGGCTATCGCCGTCATTTGTTCAAAAAAAGTCGGCCGGTATTCGAGAGCGCCGTCAGTGAGCAATTTCTCGGCGGTCGCACGAACTTCCGTCGAGAGGCGGCCAAATTCCGTTTCGCTGATGTCCACGCCGTCGATCTTGACTCTTTCCGTTATTGAGATCAGATGAGGCGAGGTATAAAGCCCTGTCCGCACTCCGGCCTCGCGGCAAATCGAATCTAAAAACGCGCATACCGAGCCTTTGCCGTTCGTCCCGGCGACCTGAACCTTCAAATATTTTTCGTGTGGCTTGCCGAGAGCGTCGAGCAGCGTGCGGATATTTTCGAGGCCAAGCTTCATCGCACTGACTTCGTTTCCGAGCGAAAAAAGATAGCTTTTGGCTTCTTCGAATGTCATCGGGACTTTATGCCGTGATGCTCTTATTCATCATAAAGTCCAACATCCGAACGATGGTGTCCTTCATTTCTCGGCGGTCGACCACGATGTCGACCATTCCGTGATCGAGTAAGAATTCGCTGCGTTGAAAGCCTTTGGGAAGCTTCTGACGGATGGTTTGTTCGATGACGCGTGGGCCGGCGAATCCAATTAGAGCTTTCGGTTCGGCCAGGATGACATCTCCGAGCATGGCAAAACTTGCGGTAACGCCGCCGGTCGTCGGATCGGTCAGCACCGATATGAACGGCAGACGTTCGTCGTGAAGCCGTGCAAGTGCAGCCGATATCTTGCCCATTTGCATGAGCGAAAGAGTGCCTTCCTGCATACGAGCGCCGCCCGAGGCGGAATAAATGATCACGGCTCCGCGTTCGTCAACGGCTCGTTCGATCAGTCGTGTGATCTTCTCACCAACGGCCGAGCCCATAGAACCGCCAATGAACGACATATCCATCGCGCCTGCAAATGTCAGATGTCCGCCGACCATGCCCTTGCCCGAAATGATCGCTTCAGGCAAGCCAGACGATTGTTCGGCCTGCACAATGCGGTCTTTGTATGGTTTAGAATCGGTAAAATTGAGCGGGTCGCCCGACGTGATCTCTTCGTCGAGCTTTTCGTAGCGGCCGTCGTCGAACAGATCTTTCAAACGGCCTTCCGCGGGATAGCGAAAATGATAATCGCAATGTGTGCAAACCTCGTGCGAATCGGTTAGCTCTCGTTTGTACAACGCGCTGTCGCACTCAGGGCATTTGACAAAAATACCCTCAGTTCTGACGGTTTGCTCCTCATCGTCTTCCTGCTCTTCGATCTTCGGTTTGTCTCGGCGAAACCACGACATAAATAATATAAATTAATGAAGAATTAAGGTTAGCACACGGCCAATCGCAAGCAAAAGTGGTGCGTCCGAAACCATTGGAAAGGGACAGCCGTCTGTGCTACATTCTAGGCAGATTTTCTCTGACGGGGTGAATCAGGAAATAAAGACATGCGTTCAATATTATTGTTAACTCTACTAGGCGTTTTTGCGGTATCGGCGCAAGCAGCTACGAAGACCTGGACCGGTGCCGGCGCCGATGCCAACTGGGGAACAAGTGCCAATTGGATGCCCGCGGGCGGCCCGGCCGCGAATGACGACCTAATCTTTCCGGCCGCCGCACCGCAACAGGGCACCAACAACAATACGACGCTATTTACCACATATCGCTCGATCACCGTCCAAGGCGGCACATACACATTCGGCGGCAATCCTTTGCGGCTTACAAACGGCCTTGCAGTAAATGCCGGCACCCAGACATTCAATATTGCTATCACCTTGAGCGGTGCCCAGACATTCCTCGCCGACAATGGCGGCACGGCGACGATCGTCCTACTTTCGATCGGCAGCAACGCATTGACGATCGACGGAGCCGGCGTGGTCGGCATCGGGCTGATCTCAGGATCCGGTGCGGTGATAAAAAATGGAGCAGGGGCCGGAGCCATCATTGCGGCGACAGGATTCAGCGGACCGATCACTCTGAACAATGGCATCTTCGTCGTGGACGCCAACATTCCTTCGTCAAATGTCACCATCAATAATCCGGTAGTAACCGGCGGCGGGCTTGCGATCAGCGGATTTGGCGGAACCGGCACCGTCGGTTCCGTCACCGTCACCCAAGGCGCGGTCAGCGCCGGAACCCTGACATCGCCGACCGGTGTTCTCAACATTTCAAACGGCCTGACATTTACCGCCGATGGAAATTACGCCTGCAAACTAAGCGGAACAACGCCCGGCGCAAACGGCCACGACCAGCTCAACGTCACGGGTGCGGTCAATCTAAACAATGCCCGACTTGCTCCGATCCCTTGGGCGGGGTTTCGCCCGGCTATCGGCGACACCTACGTGATCCTGCGAAACGACGGCACCGACCCGATCAACGGTACATTTCTCAATCTACCGAACAATTCGATATTCTCCGGGCCCCTAAACACGGCATTTAAGATCACCTACACCGGCGGCGACGGCAATGATATTGCGATCCAGCGAGTAACACGTGCGGCTTTCGATTTTGACGGTGACGGCAAGTCTGATGTTTCGATTTTGCGTCCGTCGACTTCGACCTGGTGGTATCTCTCATCGATCAACGGAGCTCAAACGCCGACGACCTGGGGAAACTCAACCGACGTGATCGCACCCGGCGATTTTGACGGCGACAACAAGACCGATGTCGCGGTTTTCCGCCCGTCCAATGGTACTTGGTATATTTTCAATTCAACGACCCTGACTGCCACTATCACTCAATTCGGCGCAAGCGGTGATAGACCGATACCAAATGATTTTGACGGAGACGGCCGAGCTGATATCGCAGTTTTTCGACCTTCAGACGGCGTTTGGTATGAACAGCGAAGCCTCGGAAGTCAGTTTTTTGCTCAGCAGTTTGGTGCGAACGGCGATATTCCGCAAGTATTCGATTACGACGGCGACGGGATCGGTGACCTGTGTGTATATCGTCCGGGCGGCGGAGAATGGCATTTTTTCCAAAGCTCGAACAGCACTTATGTCGCGTTTCCGTTTGGCTCCTCGGGCGACAAGCCGGTCCCGGCCGATTTCGACGGCGACGGCAGAACGGACGTTGCGGTCTTTCGTGCGACGGCCGACTCCAACCTTCCGGATTTTTATATCCTAACGTCGGGAACGTTCAATTATTACGGCCTTTCGTGGGGTGTTCCCGGCGATATTCCGGTCGTTGCCGACTATGATGGCGACGGCAAGGCTGACACCGGTATCTTCCGACCTTCTAATCAAACTTGGTATTTACTGAGGTCGACCGCGGGATTTGGTTCTACGGTGTTCGGCAACAACGGTGATATGCCGGTCCCAAGCGCGTTTGTGCCCTAGTTGAGGATCTTTAACATTTGCGAATGGATCAAACCGTTCGAAGCACAGATCGGCGGGTTGTAAATGTTGAATGGCGAACCGTCGTAGTAAGTGACCCGGCCACCTGCTTCTTCGATCAGCAGCAGTCCCGCAGCGACGTCCCATGCATGGAGCCCTTCTTCCCAAAATCCGTCGAACCGTCCGCACGCGACATAAGCCATATCGATCGCTGCACTGCCATCGCGGCGGACGCCGCGCGATGACAGCAGCATCTCGGTCAAGTGCCGTGCAAAATTGTCACGCTGTTTGATGTCATAGGGAAAGCCGGTGACGATCAAGGCATCTCCGAGTTTCTCGCAGCCCGATACGCGGATCGGTTTATTGTTGAGGCTCGCACCGCGACCGCGTTCTGCCGCAAACAGCTCATTTCGCGTCGGATCATACGTAACGCCGATGACGATCTCGCCGTTGTGTTCAAGAGCAAGCGTCACACAAAAACATGGATAGCCGTGAGCATAATTCGTCGTTCCGTCGAGCGGATCGATCACCCACTTCCACGTCGTATCACCGCCGATGACAACAGCATCGCCCGACTCTTCGGCCAATATCGAGTGCCTTGGATAATACGATTTGATCCGCTCGATGATCAAAGCTTCGCTCGCGAGATCGGCCTCTGTAACTAGATTGATATCGCCCTTTTTATGTACAGCAATACCCCGATCGAATTTTTCGAGCAATAGGTGGCCGGCCTCTCTGGCAGTCTCAATAGCAAAATTAAGCATAATTAGGATGTTTACCGCGAAACGCACGAAAGACGCGAATCAGGCAATTGTAACCATTTTCGCGTCTTTTCGCGTATTTCGCGGT
>CAZVDM010000182.1:0-1679 GCA_964625555.1 uncultured Chloracidobacterium sp. | reverse complement strand
CTATCCAAATATCTTCCCAAAAAATCCGCCGCCTTTTTCGTTTTCTGTGATCTGAGCCAATTCGCCGGGATCAAGCCACGCGCCGGTACATTTGTTGCAGACGTCGATCTTGATCTTTTCAAAATCGGTCTCTACGAGAGTGCCGTCGCATTTCGGACATTGCAGTTCGGTCGCGACCGAACTTTCGTCTTCCATCTTCGCCTTCATCTTGGCGATCAATTCCTGTTCCTTGCGGTAAAAATACTCATTCTCTAGAGCGTCGCCCCGTTTTTCCAAATCATTCGGCATAAATAATCAAACTCCTTGTTAACTTTCTGTTTTGTGAATGGACCGCACACGCTGTCTGGCCTTCTTCGAGCGGCGGATCGTGTTGCGGCGTTTCAGGCTGCTCTCAGCCCAATCGGAAACTTGTTTGAGCGGATGCCATTCGAAACTTTCCAGAGGCAAGACCTCGCTCGAAGCGTCGCGCAGTTTCAGCGTGCTGAACGCAACAAAAAATATTAACGCGTTAAAGAACGCTCCGGACAAGACAACGAACCAGCCCGGAGCCAGTCCAACCGTCGCCCGCGAAAAGAAAATATCCCAAAAGATCTTGCGGTCCGCCTCGGTCGCCGTCGGTATCGGCGAAGGGTGAATATAGACCTTTAATGTCCAGGATAGGGCGAGCAGGACGAATATCCACAAATAATTCGACCGCAACCGCCGCCCGACAGCCTCCCATTCACTGATCGTAAAATGCGGCGAGATCAGATCGGACGAGATATGCTCGGCCCACTCTTTATCGGGTGCGACAGTCCGCTGCGACAGCATCGGGGCGAAATATCCTGTTTCGAGCACACGCACGCGATTTGCCCAGACCTCGTAATAACGATATCGCCTCGCCTCCATGAACAAAAAGATCGAGACCAGCAAAGTGTTGATCGGGATCGCGAAACGCGGATTGTCGGGCGAGCTGAACACGAACGACAGCGTCGCACCAGCCGTGATCACTGCCCAGTTCGTCGTCGCGTCGAGACGACCGCGCCAGATATTCGAACGCTGTATTTCGCCTCGGTAGAAATGCACCATTGCCGTGTTAAATTCGGCGGGCGCGAGCTTCTGGGCAATGGCTTCGGGTGTCGCTTTTGGCTTTTGGCTGCGCTTTTTTACTTCGTCGGCAAAGGCGCGGAACGACGCCGGCACATTCGTGATGTGTATGTCGTCATCGACCAATTGGGTTCCGGATCGAACCTCGTCTTTCATAGCGAAATGTGCGATTGTGCTCTCGAAGGGGGCAAAAGCGTCACCTTTAGGTTTAACATTTTAACCGTTCAGATGCAAGATTATTGCCGTTTCGGTACACTCAGATTCAATGCACGAAGTTGACAAAAAATGGATGCTGCAGGCGATCGAAATGGCCCGTGACGCGGCGAAGATCGGCGAGGTGCCGGTCGGCGCGATAATTGTCGGCAGCGACGGCAATATTCTCGCCGCTGCGTCGAACCTGACGATCACAGATATAGACCCGACCGCGCACGCCGAGATCTTGGCATTGCGTCTCGCCGCGACTCGCGTCAGCAACTATCGCCTTAACGGTACGACCGTCTATTCGACCATAGAACCTTGCGCGATGTGTGCCGGTGCTCTCGTAAATGCTCGAGTCGTCCGCCTTGTCTATGGTGCCGCGGACGAACGATTCG
>CAZVDM010000181.1:0-7505 GCA_964625555.1 uncultured Chloracidobacterium sp. | reverse complement strand
CCCGTAGTATCTCAATAGCTCAGCGTCGTGATATTTCCGGCGGCGAAACCAAAGCCCTTGGGATTCGCAGTTTTGAAACGTTCGGGTGCGCGGCGATCGCGACGGATCGTGGGTTTTTTTTTTGATCGAATTTTAAAACCATTTCCACTGGCTCGCCGTATTACATCACATGAATAAGCTGATCTGCGTCCTCTCTCTGGTATTTCTCTTTGTATCGCTAGAATTTGCCCAAACGGCGGCGACCTCCGCTTCGTCTGTGTCAAGATCTGCGTCTTCACCTGACGCGGCGGCTAAAGAATTAGCCAAGGCCGCTCTGGCAGCTCACGGCGGCGAGAAACTCAAAGGGCTGAAGACTTTGATCCTTCGCGGGAGCATGGACACGAATGCGTTCAATCAGATCGTCCCGGGATCGTTCGCAATGATCTTTTCGGGTGAGAAATACCGTATCGATCTAAATAATCCGTTTCAACCGATCAAGCAGATATTCAACGGAACTGAAACCCTCACGCTGATGCCGAATTCGTTCAAACTACCGCCTCTCGATCGAGTCGGTTTTTATGTACTCGGCCGCATCGGCGATCCGACCTATCCGATAAACGCGTTGCCTGAAACCTCAAAGAAAAAGTACGGGTTTCGGATAACATCGCCTGACGGACGTGCGACCGATTTTTACGTTGATGAAAAGTCCAAGCAAATAAAGGGCTATGACGCCAGTTTCGATTTCAATGGCCAGACCGGCACCACGTCAGTTGAGATAGACAAGTATAGGACGGTGGACGGAGTGATGGTGCCTGAGAAATTCGCGCAGCGGTTTGACCTCGGAGCGATCACAGCTTACTGCGATTTTAAGGCGAAAGAGATATTTGTGAATTCTGAAGTCTTGGCTGAGGTTTTTACAATGGAGAAATAATGCAAATTATTTCGCAAACCGGCTGTTCTTCCACCAGTCGATCGTCCTTTTGAGGCCTGCTTCGAGGCCGACAATTTCCTTGTAATCAAGATGTTCGACCGCAAGTGAATTGTCCGCCTGCGAGTGTTTAACGTCGCCGCGGCGAGGCTCGAGATATTCAGGAGTCACGCCGGGATTGTCCGTGATCTTCTTTAATACCTCAAGCAATTGATTTAGTGTGATACGCTCGCCATTTGCCACATTCATCGATTGACCGATACCGGACATTGTCTGAGCGGCCTTTATGTTCGCGTCAACAACGTTCGCTACATAGGTAAAATCGCGAGACTGTTCGCCATCGCCATATATCGTCGGGGTCGTGCCTTTCATCAGAGCGTCAATGAACCTTGAAATGACGCCTGAGTACATAGATGAGGGATTCTGCCGCGGCCCGAATACGTTGAAATATCTCAACGCAAAGGTCTCGAGGCCGTAGACGTTATTGAAGGACCGAAGATAGAGTTCGCCCGTGAGTTTGGCAACCGCATACGGTGAAAGGGGATCTGCCTTCATCGTTTCGACTTTCGGAAGCGTAGGCTGATCGCCATAAGCTGAACTCGAGGCCGCGTAGATGAACCGCCGTACTCCCGACTCTTTCGACTTTAGGAGGAGATTGAAAGTGCCGTCAACGCACACGCGATGGGTCTCTGCCGGGTTCTCGACACTGCGAGGCACGCTGGGCAGTGCCGCTTGGTGAAAAACGATCTCGACGCCGTCTATGGCCCTTGAGAGAGCTGCATCGTCGTTGATATCACCCTCGACAAACTCAAAATCACCATTGATCTCGTTGATATTCTCGATATTCCCGGTCGAAAGGTCATCGATAATAGATACCTTCGCACCCTGACGCAACAATTCGTCGGCCAGGTTCGATCCGATAAATCCGGCACCGCCGGTGACGAGAACTTTAGTGGTGACAGCCATTGTTTTTCAGATCAGAAATTGGAAACGTAAAACCCGAGACAGGGTCAGAACACAGATCGTACCTGTCCAATGACTCCGGCCTCGGGTCTAATTTTAGCGACCAACGCCGACATATTCAAAGCCGAGTTCGCGCATGTCCTTCGGTTCGTAGATATTCCGCAGGTCAGCGATCTTCGGCGACCTTAGCAATTCTTTCACACGATCGAGATCTAGAGCTCGAAACTGATTCCATTCAGTCAGGATCACGAGTGCGTCCGCCCCGTCGATAGCATCATATTCATCCGCCGCATATTCGATGCCCTCGATATAATGACGTGATTCTTCCATTGCGACGGGGTCGTACGCTTTGATCGAGGCTCCGCGTTTCAGTATCTGGGCAATGATATCGATCGCCGGAGATTCGCGCATATCGTCGGTCTCAGGCTTGAACGACAGCCCCAGTACGCCGATCCGCTTGCCGTTAAGATCGCCGACAAGCTTTTCGATCTTAGGGATCATCGCGTCGCGCTGGCGTTCATTGGCCTCGATGACCGCATCGACGATCCGCGTTTCGACTCCGAACTGATCGGCAACCGTCGTAAGAGCACGCGTATCTTTGGGAAAGCACGATCCGCCATATCCGGGCCCGGGATGCAGGAATTTGCGGCCGATTCGATTATCCATTCCCATGCCGCGGGCAACATCGTGAACATCGCAACCTATAGCGTCGCAAAGATTGGCGACCTCATTGATGAAGGTGATCTTGGTCGCGAGAAACGCATTGGCGGCGTATTTGATCAGCTCGGCAGCCTCAAGGGAAGTGATAACGATGGGCGTTTCGATCAGGTAAAGCGGACGATACAGATCTTTCATTACTTCGATCGCCCGTTCCTCGTTGCTCCCGATCACGACTCGATCGGGTCGCATAAAATCTTCGATAGCGGCACCTTCACGAAGGAACTCGGGGTTTGAAGCAACACCGAAATCTGTCTCGACCGCAAGATTGGCCGCGACAAATTCGCGCAGCCATTTGCCGGTGCCGACCGGAACTGTCGATTTCGTGACGAGCACCTTATAGCCATTCATCGATCCGGCGATGTCCTTAGCCGCCTGCCGGTAATAGCTCATGTCCGGCGTTCCGTCGGGCTGCGGCGGGGTTCCGACCGCCAGGAATACAACGAGAGCACCTTCGACCGCCGACTTGATATCAGTCGTGAAATGCAGCCGTCCGGCGGCGACGTTCTTAGTTACTATCTTGTCGAGGCCCGGCTCGTAGATCGGGATGAGCCCGTTATTTAACTTATCGATCTTTGTAACGTCTACATCAACACATGTGACGTCAACACCAAACTCGGCGAAACACGCACCGGAGACAAGACCGACATAACCTGTACCAATTACTGCAATATGCATAACAATTAAAATAGCGAATACGGACTAATATAAATTAACTTGTTAAATAATTCACAAACGAACAATAAAATATCGCGGGTCACGTAGAATTACATGACCCGCGATGTTCAAAAACAATTGATTTGAGACTATCGAGCGGGGCTGACAACGACAGTTCCGCCGCCAAGCGTAGTGTCATCGCGTTGCGTTCCCAAGAAGATCGCAGCGCCTGCAGCACCGGCCGCCAAGAGAATAAGCCATGGCCATCCGGCAACAGCAACACTCGGAGCCGAACCCGGACGCAGACAAGGCTGACAGCCGGTCTGAGAAAGGTTGCCTACGGTCGCCGAAGTTCCAGCCGCGACCTGCTTGTCAGTCGAGCCTTCGCGCATCGTTACCAGGCCGCTTGTCGTATCGACGTGAGTGTGTGAACACTCGACCTCGACCGTAAAATTGTTAGCTTGGCCCGTATCGGCGATGGTAGTCGCGTGTTTTGTCGTGACCGTCGTTGCGACACCGGCTGCGTTTGCAAAACGTGATTTGCCTTCATTGACGGTTCCAATGATGCTGCTATCGGAGAAGCTGAGCGTCATGCTCGAATTTTCGAGCACTTCGACACGTCCCGATTTACCGAGACTGATCACAGCATTCGAATTCGCACCGGTCACGATCGTGCTGCCCGAAGTAATTGTTGAGTTTGAAACTGCGGGTTGACCGTTAACGGTCACGGTGCCTGTGACAGTGATCTCGCCGCCAATGAAGCTGGGAATGGCGAATGCGACCATCGAATATACCGACCATACGGCTGCAACTGTGAATAAAGTAGTTATTTTGCGAATTCTATTTTTGCCGAGCATTTGAGTAAATATCCTCCTGTACTATTCTAAGTCGAATAGATAAATTACCGTTTTAGCGAGAGTCGCTAATAGGTACAAAAAATTAACGGTTGGGGCTGACCACGGTTGTGCCGCCGCCTAAGTCTGCACCATCATTGTTGGCAGCGACTAATATGATCACCGCGATAGCTCCGCCAAATACCAACGCATAAGGCCACCATGCAGCTTTCGTCTTTTTGGTGCTGTCGTCATCTTGTGCCGCCGATGCATTGACGGTCTCGCCGGCGTTGACTGCTTGGACCTTTCCGCCCGCAGTTACATTGACGGCCTGTGCCGAACGCAGATTGGTGATCGCACCGGTCGAAAGAGCAACGTTGACAACATCGCTGTCGAACGACAACGTCATTGATGTGTCCGGTGCAAGCTCGATAGTTCCAGCTTTGCCCAGATTGAGCGTTGCACCAGTGTCAGCCGGGGTTGAAATGATGCTAGAGGTGAAAATAGTTCGTCCGCTTTTCGCAGCTTCACCGTTCACAGTGACAACACTGTTGCCGTTTACAATAAGTTCGCCGGCTGCTTTGACGTCGCCCGCCAATGCCACCATTGAGTATGTCGCGAGTATCGCAACCATTGAGCACGTTGAAAGTGCTTTATTAATCCACAGTTTGCTATTCATAGTTCTCCTCTTCAATCGCTTCAAATCAATAATTTCAAAAAAATCAAACCTTTCAATCTTATACGCGAACCGGAGCCTGTTGTCAATGAAAACGACCCGAGACGCTCAAAAATCGAAAAACAAAACCAGAGACGCTTAATGAAACTTCTAAGCTGAGATTTGGTAACTATTTATAACACATAACAGCGATGTTTCAAACGAAAACTTGAAGAAAATCAAGACAATTGTAAAAAAAAGTCATAAGCCGCCAATTTGGGCCAAAAGTCCCTTGATTTGCAAGATTGCCGATTGCGGAGATTTTTGTTCTAATTTCGACAGTAAAATTATTTACCGGAGAGATCTAACATGAAATTACGGTTAATTATCGCAATTATTGCGGCCTTCGTTGCGGCATCTTGTGCCGGCGGGCCAAAGGAGAAAAGGATCAAGATCGGTTTCGCTATGGCGACTGTAAAGGAAGAACGCTGGCAGCGGGACCGCGATGCTTTTGAGGCGCACTGTAAAAAGATGAATGTCGAATGTGTGGTCACCGTCGCAGACAATAGCCCGGACCGTCAGGCCAACGATGTGGACAATCTGCTTACCCAAAAAGTGGATGTCCTGGTAATAGCTCCGCAGGATGCAACCCAAGCCGCGTCAATGGTCGAAAAAGCCAAGGCTCAAGGCATACCGGTGGTCAGCTACGATCGATTGATCAATTCAGACAAGATCGATCTCTATATCTCTCATCAGGTTCCGGTGATCGGGAAAAAGATCGCTGAATATGCGCTTCAAAAAATGCCCAAGGGTAATTATGCGATGGTTCTAGGTTCGTCGACAGATAATAACGCTCACATAATGGAAAAGGCCCAAATGGAGGTGCTCCAGGCCTCAATTGATAAAGGCGACATCAAAATAGTGGCCCGCCAGAACATTCAGGACTGGAAACCCGAGCTTGCCCTTAATTTCGCCGAAAACGCTCTGACGCAGAATAATGACGACATTCAGGCCTTCATCGTGTCTAATGACGGAATGGCCGGCGGCGTCGCCAGCGCATTAAGCAAGAAAGGTTTGGCCGGCAAAGTAATTGTCACCGGTCAGGATGCCGACAAAGGAGCCCTTCAGCGGATCGCAGAAGGTAAACAGTCGATGACGGTCTACAAACCGATCATTCCCCTCGCGAATGCCGCCGTCGAGGCCGCGATAAAGCTGGCGAAGAAAGAGCCTCTCGACACCAAGCCATTTAAGAAAGATGATGCGAGCAAAGAAGTTCCGGCGATCCTGCTTGAGGTAACGACCGTTGATAAGAACAACATAATGGAAACCATCATCAAGGACGGCTACGCTAAGTTCGAAGATGTTTACCAAAACGTGCCCGAGGCCGACAGGCCAAAGCGCTGACCGCTGACGAAATGAGCAAAGTAGTTTTCGCACTCGATCTCGGCGGCACCAACGCGCGGTTTGCCGCCATTCGCGACGACGGTGAGGTGCTCGCCAGAGCACACGCCAAGACACCGCGTTTTGGCTCGTCGGGATCTGTACTGGAAATGATTTCGGGCGGATTCGCCGAGATCGCCGATATGGTGCCGGTCAGCCAAACTGTCGTCGGAGTAACGGCCGCTGTGCCGTTCGGGTCGGGACAGGGCGTCCTGACAAACCTGCCGAATCTGCCTGCACTTGAAGGCGTCGATCTCGGTAGGGAACTGCGGCTCAGCACTAAACTACCTGTCGAGATCATTAATGACGCAACGGCCGCCACGATCGGTGAGCACTGGCTCGGAGCTTCACGCGGCATCGAAAATGTTATCGGAGTAACGCTCGGTACCGGTATCGGCGGCGGCTTGATAATCGGCGGCAAGCCATATTACGGCGCGGGCGGCTCGGCAGGCGAAGTTGGCCACATTTGTGTCGAGCCCGAGGGGCATCCTTGCGGCTGCGGAAGCCGCGGATGCGTCGAACAATATGCCTCCGGAACGGCTTTGGTCAGAATGGCGAATGAGGCCGGAATAAAGGTCGAAACCTCTCTGGAGCTGTACACCGCGGCAAAGTCCGGTGACGAGCGTGCCGCGGGCGTTTTTGATAAAATGGGATCATATCTCGGGATCGTTTTTGCGGGTCTTGTAAATGTATTTAATCCCGATGTGATCGTGGTCGGAGGCGGTGTCTCGGCGGGCTGGGATCTTTTTATCGATGCCGTGCGAAATGAGGTCAACAAAAGGGCGTTTCGCGATCCGGCGGAACATGCTAATATTGTTCGCGCCTCGCTCGGTGAGGATGCAGGGGTGCTAGGTGCGGCCCTGATCGCGTTTGAACGGGCAGCGTGACCTCATTTCATTAACGAAAACGGAAACAATGGATACATATCACAAAATGCTTGTAAAGGTTTTCGAGGCCGCAGGCGGCCGCGAGACCGTCGATATTGATTTTGTCGAGATCGCCAAGCGCGAGGGCTATTTCCCGAGCATCGATGACATCGTCTCGCATATGAAGTCCGAGAGTTGGGTCACCGAATCGCGTGCGAACATATTGCGTCTGACGCATTGGGGCATTGCCGAGGCGAAAAAGGCGGGCTCCGAACGCCCGGACGCAGCCCGAAACCTCGAGCGCGAATCTAATCGCTTGCTCGCCGCCACCCGTGAACTCGGTGTCGTTATCGAAGAATTCATCGCCGACCCAAGATCCGGCCTCAAGCCTGTCGAGAAGAAATTTGCCGACGTTAGTGAGATCCTCGCCTCGGTTCGCGGTGCCGTATAGTTTTTCGCTTGCATTA
>CAZVDM010000180.1:2427-7507 GCA_964625555.1 uncultured Chloracidobacterium sp. | reverse complement strand
GATACTGGGTCGAGCCCACGTCTGATCTCTGGTCAGGTCGATCTATGGATCAATTGCCGGGATCGGCGGCGATCGTACCCGAAACACGAAATGAAATGGAAAATGTTTTACCTGCGGAGAAAGTAATGTTATCGAACGCGAACCCCTCTCATCAGTTAGACCGGCGGCAGGATGTCGCGAATTCACTTAAGGCTCTCTTTCACGAACTCTCAGGAATTGAGGCAGCAGAACTGGACGAGTCAGCTACATTCTTAGAACTCGGATTCGATTCACTTTTCCTTACTCAAGCAAGTCAGTCGATCCAGTCAAGGTTCGGTGTCACGGTGGCATTCCGGCAAATGCTGGACGATTTGTCGACTATCGAGACTCTCGCTGAATACATCGATGAGAAGCTACCAGAAGATGTACAGCCGACGGCCGAACCTAAGGAAGCCGCTATGCAGAATGATGTCGCGGTGCGACCAACGGTCGAGCCCGCAAAAATGCATGTTTCAACGTCGAATGGTTCAAACGGGAATGGATCAATGACCGAGGGCACGATCGAGAGAGTAATTCAACAGCAGCTTGAGGCAATGTCGCAGCTTGCGGCACAGCAGCTTGAAATTCTCCGCGATGGCGGATCGTCACCTGCAACAACCGCTGCCTCTAATACGAGTTTGGCCGATAAGACGATCGCTGAAGCATCAAAGAGACCACTGATCAAGATATCGGAACGTTCTGCAACGTCAGCTGATGAAAAGAAAGAAAAGCCGTTTTCTCCATTCAAACCCGTGGAAAAAGGCCACGGCGGCACACTCACGCCACGACAGCAGATCGCACTTGACCAGTTGATCAAACGCTATACAGCTCGTACCGGGAAGTCGAAAGCGATGACTGATAAATACCGCTCGGTTCTGGCCGACCCCAGAGCCGCAGCAGGTTTTCGCTCACAATGGAAAGAGCTGATCTACCCTATTATCGTTGAGAAGTCTGCAGGAGCGAATCTTTGGGACGTCGACGGAAATAAATATGTTGATATTCTGAACGGTTTTGGCGTAACTCTTTTCGGGCACGCACCCGATTTTGTGAGCAAAGCCGTTGAAGACCAGTTGCGACGCGGGTATGAGATCGGACCAATGAGCGATCTCGCAGGAGAAGTGGCCAGCCTCATTTGTGAACTCACTGGAAATGAAAGGGTGACATTTTGCAACACGGGATCAGAAGCCGTTCAGGGAGCTCTGAGGCTTGCCCGCACTGTTACAGGTCGCAACCTCGTTGCTACATTCGCTGGTGACTATCATGGCGGCTTTGATGAAGTTTTGGTCAGATCGAACAATGTTGACGGATTCCTTCATACGGCTCCGGTTGCCCCGGGTATTCCGCAGGAGAGTGTCGATAATATTTTGGTACTGGAATACGGCTCACCGGAATCATTGCAGGTGCTGCGCGATCACGCACATGAACTCGCCGCGGTCCTTGTGGAGCCGGTACAAAGCCGTCACCCGAACCTGAGACCGGTCGAGTTCTTGCGAGAAGTTCGTGAATTGACAGAGAAGGCGGGAACCGCACTGATCTTTGATGAGGTAGTAACCGGGTTTCGCAGTCACCAGGGCGGCGCACAGGCGTTGTTCGGAATACGGGCTGACCTTGTGACATACGGCAAGGTGCTCGGAGGCGGAATGCCGATCGGTATTCTCTCCGGTAAGTCGAAATTCATGGACGCCCTTGATGGAGGTCACTGGCGCTTTGGCGATAAGTCAGTGCCTGAATCGGGCGTTACTTTCTACGCGGGCACGTTTTTCCGTCATCCGCTCGCGCTAGCGGCGGCCCACTCTTCGCTTACGCATATTAAGGAGATGGGCCCCAAACTGCAGGAGCAACTTGCCGAAAAGACCGATCAACTGGTTTCGAGGATCAACGATTGTTTTCGAAAAAACCATATTCCTGTTGCGGTCGAAAGTTTTGCATCGATCTTTTATCTGCATTTTCCTGCAGAAGAACGCTTTTCGAGTCTTTTCTATTACCTGTTGCGCGAAAAAGGTGTTCATCTCCAAGAAAACTACCCGTGTTTCCTAACAACGGCCCATTCAGAAGTCGACCTGGACTTCGTCGCCCGCTGTTTCGAGGAAAGCGTGGTCGAAATGCAAAAATGCGGGTTCTTCCCTGAACCTGTTGATGAGTCGATCGGAGAGGCAGTGTCGGTCGTTTTTGATAATAGTGTGAAACAGGTGCCTCTTACCGAGGCACAGAAAGAGATCTGGCATGCGTCACAATTAGGAGATGATGCCGCCCGTGCATATAACGACTCGGTAATCGCCCAAATTGGGGGAAAATTAGATGTTGAGGCTCTGAAACGATCGCTTGATAAACTCGTCGAACGCCACGAAGCTCTTAGAACGACCTTTCATCCATCGGGCGAATTTCAATCTGTCGCAGCTATCGGAGCGATCGAAGTCGTGACTATCGATCTTTCAACTCACACTAAAGATGAAAAGAACTCCGAGCTTCAGGACCTATTGAAAGCAGAAGCCCTTGAAACGTTCGACCTTTCAAATGGCCCTCTCACCAGGGTGAAATTAGTCAAGCTGGACGACGAATTACACGTCCTGCTCTTCGTTGCCCATCACATAGTATGTGATGGTTGGTCCTTTGCGGTCGTTTTGGACGAATTATGCAAATTATATTCGGCTGAAGCAACGGGAGCAGAGGCTGAACTACCCGAGGCTGCACGGTTCAGTGATTTTGTTAAATGGGACGCGGAGAAGATGTTTGGCCCAGAGGGCAAGGAAAGTGAAAAATACTGGCTCGACCAATTCTCAACGCAGCCTGCCGCACTCGATCTACCTTATGACCGGCCTCGCCCTTCCAATAAGACCTTTTCGGCCGACGTTGAGAGCTTTGTACTTAACGAATCACTATACAAAGATCTAAAGCGCCTTGGAGCAAAGAATGGAGCAACCTTATTTGCCACGATGCTGGCCGGATTCAACGTGCTGCTTAGTCGTCTGTCCGGACAGGCTGATCTCGTTGTTGCCGTTCCGGCTGCTGGACAATCGGCGATCGGCGAAGAACGGCTGGTTGGCCACTGTTCGAATCTGCTGCCTGTCCGAAGCGTTTTGAACGCCGAAGAATCTTTTGCAGATTACCTTAAACGAGTTAAGACGACGGTGCTCGACGCGTATGAGCACCAGAATTATACCTATGGCTTATTGGTGCAGCGGCTCGCCCTGCCCCGAGACCCGAGCCGTTCACCGCTCCTTGCTGCTATGTTCAACATAGATCGATCGGGATTCAAGGGGCTTGAAATGGGCGGGCTTCAGCTTGAAATTACTACCAATCGAAAGGCGTTTGCAACTTTTGACATCTACTTCAACATGTTGGAAACCGACAGTGGCGTCGTCATTGATTGCGAATACAATTCGGACCTTTTCGACGGTTCGAGTATTAAGCGCTGGCTAGAGCATTACCGGACGATCCTCGAAGGCGCCGTAGCGGATCCTGAACTAGCTGTTTCGCATTTGCCGTTGCTCGGCAATACTGATCGAAATGAACAATTGATCGAATGGAATGCTACCACTTGCGATTATCCGCGGGATCGATGTGTCCACGAATTGTTCGAGGAGCAAGTAGATCGGACTCCGGACGCGATCGCGGTCGAAATTGAAGGCGAGACCCTCTCATATTCGGAATTGAACTTAAAGGCGAACCAACTTGCAAATTATTTGAGAAGTGTCGGTGTTGTCCACGAGTCACTCGTCGGCCTTTGTGTTGATCGTTCGTTAGACATGATGATAGGGCTTCTTGGCATTATGAAGGCCGGAGCAGCATACGTTCCTGTTGATCCGGCATTTCCAGCAGAACGGATCAAGGCCATACTCGAAGACTCTGGAGTACAGACTGTCGTTACACAGGCCCATCTGGCGTTTGACCTCCGTGAGCAGGTTTCGAATGTGATCTGTATCGACCTCGAGTGGGAAGATGTTGCGTCCAACGGCAATGAAAGACCTGAAACTGTGACCTCTGGGGAAAGTCTTGCTTATGTGATCTATACTTCAGGATCGACTGGTAAGCCGAAAGGAGTTCAAATCGAGCACCGATCCTTCGTCAACCTGCTCTGCTCAATGAAAAACGAGCCCGGGATGAATGCTTCGGACGTCATGGTCGCCGTTACGACGCTTTCATTTGATATCGCGGGCCTAGAACTTTTCCTTCCGCTTATAATTGGTGCGAAAGTAGTAGTTGCAACCCGCGAAGCAGCGTCAGACGGTAACGCATTAAAGGATCTTATCGGAAACAGCGGGGCCACAATTATGCAAGCCACGCCTGCTACCTGGAGACTCTTGCTGGAAGCCGAGTGGAGGGGTTCTGACACATTTAAGATCTTGTGTGGAGGAGAAGCGCTGACGCGGGATCTGGCAAATGAACTGATTCCCCGATGCGGTTCACTTTGGAATATGTACGGCCCTACGGAGACCACCATCTGGTCATCCGTGAGCCGGATTACGTCGACGGCCGGTCCGGTGTTTCTCGGCAAACCGATAGCCAACACTCAACTCTACGTCCTCGATACGAATCTTGAACCGATGCCGATCGGCGTCGCTGGTGAACTGCACATAGGCGGAGATGGGCTTGCCCGCGGCTATTTCAACCAACCGACTCTAACTGCCGATAAGTTTGTTACGGATCCATTTACTGACGTAGAAGCAGCGAAACTATACAAGACGGGTGACCTTGTGCGTCGCAATGGAAATGGTGAATTGGAATTTCTCGGCCGCATCGATCACCAGGTAAAGGTCAGAGGTTACCGGATCGAATTGGGCGAGATCGAATCCGCACTGCTCGAACACCCGGCGATCGAAAATGCCGTCGTCGTCGCGCGCGAGGATGATCCCGGGAACAAACGATTAGCGGCCTACGTGGTTCCGGCGGCCGGACAGGGCGTTCAGACCGACGAACTGGGCAATGCGGAGACTTACTGGGAAAAACAGTGGGACATGCTCTACAAAACCGCCATCGACGAGAAAAAGGATTGGACCAACGTCAAAGAAGACCCGACCCTCAATGTAATTCGCTGGACCGAAAACGTAGCTGACGCCGAAGC
>CAZVDM010000180.1:0-2327 GCA_964625555.1 uncultured Chloracidobacterium sp. | reverse complement strand
GAACGCTCGTTCGACCTTGTCGTGATTAATTCTGTCGTTCAATACTTCCCTAACATGGACTACCTCATGCGCGTGATCGAGGGTGCCGTGAAGCTCGTCAAACCGGGCGGAAAGCTATATATTGGCGACGTTCAAAATTTTGCTTTGCTTGAGACTTATCACATCGAATCAATGCTTGCGCGTGCAAACGGGTCGATGCCGCTTGATGAGTTCAAACAAAAGGTTGACAAACGAATCGAACTCGAAAGCGAGTTGACGATCGATCCTGACTTTTTCCTTTCGCTTGAAGAGAAAATGACACAGATCGGGCATGTCGACATTCAACTTCGCCGGGGACGGATCGATAACGAACCGACTAAATATCACTATGATGTAACAATTCAGGTCGGCGAAAAACCGGTAATTGATAACGGCAATGAATGGCTCGGCTGGAATGAAGCGGACTTGAGCATGGAACGCCTTCGCGAACGACTTGATCAAGAGAATCCTGACATCCTCTGTATTGCCGACGTTCCAAATGCTCGCATCAGATCACAGGTCGAAGCTCGAACTCTGATCTCAGACGGAACTACACTGCGGTCAGCCAGCGATCTAAGTAACGCATTGGGCTTAGTTGAGAAAGGGGTTCATCCCGAGGACATTTGGAGTCTGGGCGAAAAGCTTGGATATATGGTCGAAATTCGAGCGGTTGGGAACGGGTCGAACGGTCATTTCGACGTTGTATTCAGGAAAAATGGCGAAGCTGATAGCGTCGTTCCATTCCGCCATAACCCATTAGAAAAACAACTCGACGAATACGGCAACAATCCTGCCGATAAGCTTTCAACACAGAATCTGGCTGCCGATCTGAGAAAGTATTTGTCTGGCACTTTACCGGATTATATGGTGCCGGCGGCATTCGTGATGCTGGACGAACTGCCTCTTACACCTAACGGAAAGGTCGATCGAAAAGCCTTGCCGGCGCCCGATACTTCGACGTTTACGCAGGATCGGATCTATGATCCGCCGACAAACGAGGAGGAACTCACGTTGACCGAGATATGGTCCAAGATCCTACGGCTAGATAAAGTGGGAATCAACGATGATGTATTCGAGCTTGGCGGAGATTCGCTTCTAATATTCCAGATCGTCACACGAGCAACTCAATCGGGAATGCGGATCACGCCCAAACAAATTTTCGAACATCGGACCGTTGCCGGGATCGTCAAAGCACTATCGGCCGATGGAAAACCTAAGGAAGTGGTTTCCGGACCTTCGATCGCACGTGTATCGCGCGAGGCAAATAGGGTCACACGATCTGCACTTGGTGCTGTAAACAATTAGTAAATAATGAAGGAAATACGAATTGATATGGCAACATATCCCAAACGTCAATTTGAATTTGCCCTGGAATCTAGAGGGTCGGCCTCAGACGACGTCTATGTAATGCCGACTTCGTTGGCTCAGCAGCGGTATTGGGTACTTGATCAACTTGAGCCCGGCAATACTTCGCTCAATATGCCTTTGACTCTGAGGCTGACCGGCAAGCTCGATGTTGAAATTCTGAAGCGAACATTGAACGATGTTGTTTCACGACACGAAGTGTTGAGAACCACATTCTCTAAGAACAACGGCAGGCCGGTGCAGATTATTGCAGCTGAGAGATCACAACAATTGGATATTGTCGACCTGAGTGACCACTCTGATAAGGAGAACGAAGGAAACCGGTTGATGATCGAAGAGGCCCACCACACCTTTGACCTTTTGAGCGGCCCCTTGTTTAAGACTAAGCTCATAAAGCTTGGGCCCGAAGACCATATACTTTTGCTGACTCTTCATCACATCATCTGCGATGGATGGTCTAACGGCGTACTGGTGCGTGAGATCGGCGAGATCTACGATGCATATTCGCGGGATCTTCCCTCACCATATAGCGAACTGCCGGTACAATATGCCGATTTCGCTGCCTGGCAGTACGACTGGCTAAGCAACGGCGGATTTGAGGACCAAATAGAATATTGGAAACGGCAACTCGGTAACGATCTACCCGCACTTGATATCCCAACTGACTTTCCGCGAAATAAGAACCGAACGTCATATGGCGCTATAGAATCGCTATTGCTGCCGCAAGCGTTGACCCGAGCGATCAAATCACTCGGACAACGCGAGGACGTTACGCCGTTCATGATATTTCTCGCGGCATTTTATGTCTTGCTGCATCGTTATACGGGGCAGAATGACATTATTATTGGTTCACCAACTGCCAATAGGACGCAGGGCGAGACCGAAGCCTTGATCGGATCGTTTGCAAACACGCTTTTACTTAAGAGTGAGCTATCGGGTGACCC
>CAZVDM010000179.1:0-7555 GCA_964625555.1 uncultured Chloracidobacterium sp. | reverse complement strand
CCTTCTGCTCAAGCATCGCTGCGAGCAGATGCTCCGGCTCGACCTGCTGGTTCTGGCCTTTTTCGGCGATGCCGATGGCCTCCTGCACGGCTTCCTGGCCGCGGATCGTAAATTTATCGAATCTCATATTCTTATTGTAAACAACGAACGGTGAATGATGAATGTTCGCACTCACCATTCACCGCTTGTCATTTACCCTCGTGCAAATTTATGCACCGGCCGTTTTGGCCTTGTTTTCAGCCTCGATCGTCTTGGGCGTTGCATCGCCGCCAACGATCTCGATCTTGCGTGCCTTGGTCTCTTCGCGTTTCGGCAGGCTCAGGTGCAGAATTCCGTTATTGAATTCAGCCTTCACGCCTTCAACTGTAACCGTCTGCGGCAGAGTGAACGAGCGCGTGAATTCGCCATACGAACGCTCGACGCGATGGTAATTGTCACCTTCGCTCTTTTTTTCAAACTTACGCTCGCCCTTGAGTGTCAACACGTTATTTTCAAATGATAACTCAAAATCGTCGCGGGTCATGCCCGGAAGTTCGGCTTCGAGAACGAGGTTTTCCTTATTCTCAAAAATATCGACCTTCGGCAGCCAGGCTCCGTTGAGCATATCTTCACGGCTGGCATTGCCCGGTGCAACCCCGGCAAAAAGACGTGTCATTTCATCCTGCAGACCGCGAAGTTCGCGAAATGGGTCGTATCGTACTATGTTCATGATCATTTCCTCCAAAAATTCATTAGATTAATGACTAATCACTTAGTCTACGGAAATAATAAAATATGAGTGCAGGATTGTCAAGTATTCTGCGAAAAAAAATTCAGCCCTAAAAAACTTGTGATTTTGACGTTTTCAAGTGACACGTTTGGCGTTTGTCGGTTATATTTGTTCACGCACACTTACCTATCAAAGTAAATGAAAATTCTCCGTGAAGTTCTATGGCCGCTGATCGCCGTCCTGGCGGCATTTGTCGTCGGCGGCATCATTGTATTGCTTATCGGTGACAACCCGTTTCAAACGTTTTATCAACTGGTCGGTAATTCATTTGGTTCCCTCAACGACCTTGGTTACACGCTTTTTATCGCAACGCCGCTGATCTTTACCGGGTTGGCTGTTGCCGTTGCTTTCCGCTGCGGATTGCTTAATATCGGTGCGGAGGGCCAATTGTACGTCGCCGCGTTTGCGACCGCCTGGGTCGGCATCAAATTTGGCGGTGCAATGGTCAATATCTTTGGAAAGGAAGAGAATTGGTCGTGGTATAGCTTGCCGGCGGTTTTGCTGGTCTCACTATGTATCGTAACGGCAGTAGTTGCGGGAGGCATTTGGGGCGCGATCCCCGGAATTCTAAAGGCAAGATTCGGATCGCACGAAGTGATCAACACGATCATGCTGAACTTCATCGGCGTCGCCTTGGTCAGCTATTTTACGCAGTATTATTTCAAGATACCGGGCGATCCGATCATGCAAACGGCCGAGATCGGCTCGGCAGCACATATTCCGAGGATCAGCCAGTACATTCCGGGAATGCCGGATTTTGTGCCTCTAAGCGTAGCGTTTTTGCTCGCTATATTGATGTGCGTTCTGGTCTATGTTTTCCTTTGGAAGACAAAATGGGGATACGAGCTGCGAGCCGTTGGAGAAAACCCGTCGGCAGCAGAATACGGCGGCATCTCGCCCAAAAAGCAGATCATTATTGCAATGACCATCTCCGGCGGACTCGCGGGAATGGTCGCCATCGGCGAGGTACTCGGTTACAGATATCGTTATTACGACGGATTCTCCGATGGCTGGGGATTTTTGGGCATCGCGGTCGCCCTTCTTGGCCGGAATCATCCGCTCGGCATCTTTTTCGCGGCGATCTTTTTCGCAGTGCTAAAACGCGGCGAGATCTTTGTCGATATTGAGACCAAGTACGTTTCGAAAGATCTGGTCGAGGTCCTGCAGGCGATCATTATTATTTTTGTTGCTTCATTGCAGCGGTTTACGAGGAAATAATATGGGCGAGTCTACTACATCATTCCTGGTCATCCTGATGATCCTGTTTTTCTCGATGATCCGATCCGCGACACCGCTGATCTTTGCTGCGCTCGGAGGAATGTTCTCGGAGCGCGCAGGTGTGATCAATATCGCCCTCGAAGGCTTGATGCTCGCCGGGGCATTTACGGCCGCAGTTGCAACCTACGAGTTGCAGAACCCTTACCTCGGATTTCTATGCGCACTCGTGGTCGGAGCGGTGGTTGCATTTATTTTTGCCGTTGCTGTGATCAAATTTGAGGCAGATCAGGTTGTCGCCGGTTTTGCTATCAGCATGCTAATGCTCGGACTCCCGGCGGTGATCAGCAGCAGGCTGTATGATTCGGCGGGCTCGACCCAGCAGATCGCAAAGGAATTTCTGCTGCCCGATTTTTACAACCGTCTCTCTATCGCATCGATATTGGCATTCGCGATAGTTCCGGTCTGTTGGTACGTGCTTTATAAGACACCTTTCGGACTGCGTATTCGCTCCGTCGGTGAGAATCCCGAAGCGGCGGACGCTGCCGGCGTTAACGTCATCCGTCTCCGTTATATCGCAGTTGTTATATCAGGTGTTTTGGCGGCGGCGGGTGGTGCTTATCTGTCGATCGGCCAATCTTCGCTCTTTACACGCGGTATGACCGCGGGCCGCGGCTACATCGCCCTCGCAGCATTGATCCTCGCCAAATGGAAGCCAATACCAGTCCTTCTCGCCTGTCTTTTCTTTGGCTTTACCGAAGCATTGTCGATCCAGATGCAAGGCGCTTCGTGGGCGAAGATAAACGGCGAAGACATTCCCGTGCAGTTTGTACAGATCATTCCCTATGTCCTGACGATCATTGTGCTCGCGGGCTTCATCGGCCTCTCGCGTGCGCCGAAAGCTCTCGGAATTCCTTACCGAAAGGAGAACTGAGTTTAGCGACTGGATTCAAGCTTGAGATTTAGAAGTTGATTAAGCGACACGCCCTGTTTGGTTGCCTCGACAGCGAGCCGCCGGTGCAAATATTCGGGCATACGCAGAACTAAACGCCCACTGAAGGAACGTTTTCCGAATGGCTCCGGAATCTCCTCTTTACCTTTTTTCAAATCGGAAATTACAAACTTAACAACGCCTTTGATCTCGTCCAAGGCCTCTTCTTGCGTGTCGCCGTGGGCGGCCAAGGACGGAAATTCAGCCACTCTGGCGACAAACGCTTTGTCCTCATCTGACCAACCTACGCTATACAAATATTGTTCTACCTGCTTTCTCATACTCTACCTACTTTGTGATCGATCTGAACTTCTTGAGCGATTCGATCACCTGTTTCACCTGATATGGCTTCGCCATATTCCCGGCCTTTTGGAGATTGATCCTTGGATCACCGGGCCAGGGTGTCTTGAAGATATGGTGTCCGCCGCTGATACGTGAGCCCCGAAGACATCCTCGCAAATTTTCAGGAGCCGTGAGAATCTTATGTTCTTCTCTTTTCCTGCTAATTCACTTAAAAGATTTCCAATGTCATGAAGTGGATCCGAATCACTCATTATTTTGAATGATACTGTATGTAGTATCAGTTGTCAATAATATCTCGGCACGAATTCCATAGCGAAGTTGCCTAAACACAGCATATTTAAGTACTCTAGTGAGACCTTATGTCATATGATAAAGCCGCTGAAGCGGCGGAATTTATTAGATCCAAGTATTCCGGCGAGATCGCGACGGCGATCGTGCTCGGCAGTGGGCTCGGGGCGTTTGCGGATGAATTAGAGAACGCGGTTAAAATACCCTACGAGCAGATCCCGGGATTTGCACGTTCGACTGTTGAGGGGCATGCGGGACAGCTTGTTTTAGGCGAGATCGGCGGACAGGCTGTTGCCGTACAGCAAGGCCGTTTTCACTATTATGAAGGCTACGAAATGGAACAGGTAATGATGCCCGTCCGAACGTTTGGCCTGCTCGGAATCAAAAATCTCATACTGACCAACGCCGCCGGCAGCCTTAATTCGGACATGATACCCGGCAGTTTGATGCTGATTACCGACCACCTAAACTGCATGGGCGTCAATCCGCTGCGAGGGCCGAACGACAGCCGTTTTGGGCCGCGTTTTCCGGACATGAGCGATATCTATGATCGTGAATTTCAGGACATTGCAAGCGAAGAAGCAAAATCGATATCGCGCGAGCGGTTTGAAAAAGGCCTGGATAAGGAAAAAGTCGATTTTATGCACCGCGGCATCTACTGCGGGCTGTCGGGACCGACGTATGAGACGCCCGCCGAGATCCGCATGCTCCGCGAATACGGTGCCGACGCGGTCGGTATGTCCACCGTCCCCGAAGCGATCGCCGCCCGGCACCAAGGCACTCGCGTCCTCGGCATCTCGTGCATTACCAACCTCGCTGCCGGCATGAGCGACGAGCCGATCAATCACGAGGAAGTAATGGAGACCGGTGCGAGAGTTGCGGAAGTTTTCAAGGAGTTACTGCGGCGCATTGTCGGTAGGATAAATTAACCACAGATAGACACAGATGCACACGGATAGTTGTTTTATCTGTGTATATCCTTATCTACCTGTGGTTTAATTTCTTTGGCAACACATATGATCATAGGAATTTGCGGTGGAACTGGTTCGGGCAAGACGACGATCGCGCGTTCGATCGTCGATGCGGTCAGCGCCCAAAATGTGGTACTGGTCGAGCAGGATTCGTATTACCGCAACCTCTCGGACATGCCGCTCGACGAACGGCATCAGGCAAATTTTGATCATCCTGATTCGCTTGACAGCGACATGCTGGTCAATCATATCCTGCGTTTGAAGCAAGGTTTGTCGATCGAGATGCCGCTGTACGATTTTGCCACACACACGCGTAGCGACAAGATCGAGATCATCGAACCGCGGCCGGTCGTTATTGTCGAGGGAATCTTGATATTTGCCGAACCGCGGGTCTTGGACCTGCTCGACGTTCGGGTTTTTGTCGACACTCCGGATGACATACGTCTGATGCGCCGCCTCAGACGCGACATTACAGAACGCGGACGCACGTTCGAACGTACATTAGAGCAGTACGAACGCACGATCCGGCCGATGCATTACGAATTTGTCGAGCCGTCGAAAAGGCATGCCGATATCATCATTCCCGAGGGCGCGCAGACCGGCGTGACGGTCGAGGTACTGTGCGGACTCGTGCAGCGGAAGTTAGAAAAGGAAACAAAGGCTGAGCAATTTTAGATGGCACATTCAGACGAAGAGTTGATAAACGTCGCCAAAGACGTTCGAGAAAAAGCGTATGCACCGTATTCCGACTTTAAGGTCGGTGCGGCGGTCGAAGCCGAGGACGGCACGATCTATACCGGCTGCAATGTCGAATCGGCAAGCTACGGCTTGACCGTTTGCGCCGAACGTGTCGCGATCTGGAAAGGCATCTCTCGCGGCGAAAAGAAGTTTGGCCGCATCGCGGTCGTCGTCGACACCGAAGAGCTCACACCGCCTTGCGGCGTCTGTCGTCAGATAATCTGGGAATTCTGCGGTAATGTGCCTGTCATACTGGCCAATCTGCACGGCAAGAGCGAGACCATTATGATGGGCGAGCTCCTGCCGAGGGCGTTTGATTCGAAGTTTTTGAAGTGATCGGCTTTTCCGAGTTTCGGCTGGTATATCTTGCCTTATCTCTCACATTTGTAGTAACTTCAGCTATGGATAAGCTGAAGTTTTTCTTTACAACACTCCTCCTTTTTACATTTTCAATTTCAACCTTTGCGCAGCGGATCCCGCATACGGAGAAGTATGTGGCGCCGTGGACGTGTGACCTGTTGATCGTCGGCGGGACGGTGGTGACGATGGACGGCGGACGGCGTGTGATCGAGGACGGAGCGGTTGCGATCAAGGACGGAAAGGTCGCGATGGTCGGGCCGCGGGCCGTTGTCATCAAAAATCTAAGAGCCAAACAGACCATCAATGCGACCGGCAAGGCCGTCATTCCGGGCCTGATAAATACGCATACTCATGTTCCGATGTCCTTGTTTCGCGGCATTTCGGACGATCTCGACCTGCAGGAATGGCTGACAAAGTTTATTTTTCCGGCCGAGGCCAAGAATGTGACCGAGCAGTTTGTCAGGGCCGGTACGCGGCTTGGGCTCGCCGAAATGATCCGCGGCGGGACGACGACGTACTGTGACATGTATTATTTTGAGGACGCTATCGCCGACGAAACAAAAAAGGCGGGGATGCGGGCGGTACTCGGCGAAACGGTGCTCGATTTCCCCGCACCCGACAACAAAACGTGGGACGCGGCGCTGTCGTACACCGAGCGATTTATCAAGAAGTGGCAAAACGACGCGCTGATCGTTCCGGCGATCGCCCCGCACGCACCGTACACAGTTTCGCAGGAACATCTGATCGCGGCCCGCGACCTTTCAAATCGTCTCAGTGCACCGCTGGTCATTCATCTCGCCGAAGCGAACACCGAAACTGAGTTTATCCAGCAAAAGCACAAGGGCATGCGGCCGATCGAGTTTGTCGAAAGCATCGGTTTTTTGACCGACCGGACGATAGCGGCACACGTGATACAGGCAAATGACAGCGAACTCGACATCCTGAAACGCCGCGGCGTCGGCATCGCACACAATCCGCAATCGAACATGAAACTTGCGGCCGGCGTGGCTCCCGTACCGTCGATGCTGCGAAAGGACATTTCGGTCGGCCTCGGCACGGACGGAGCCGCGTCGAACAACGACGTCAGTATGTGGGAAGAGATGGATACCGCGGCAAAACTGCATAAATTATACTCCGGCGATCAAAAGGTGCTGCCCGCTGAGCAGGCGTTTGAGATGGCGACGATCCGCGGTGCACGGGCCCTGCACCTCGACAAGATCACCGGTTCGATCGAGACCGGCAAGCGTGCCGACATCGCGATCGTCGACCTCGACAGCCTCAATCAGGTACCCTATTTCAACATCTATTCGGCCCTCGTTTACTCGACCAAGGCGACGGATGTCCGCACCGTCGTCATCAACGGGCGCGTCGTCATGCTCGACCGGAGGTTGCTCACACTGAACGAAAGTGTTATAAAGAAAGACGCAAACGCATACCGCAAAAAAATCATCGAAAGCTTAAGGCAATGATTTGGCGAGCCTGGAGGCTCGAAAGCGTGTTCATTGGGATTGTGTTTGAGAAATTTGGAACGGGTCGTACAAGTGAGCCTTCACGTTTAAGTTCGCTTGACCTTTACGGAAAATTTAAGTCAATGGGAGGACTCTAAATGCCGTTAAATGTCAGAAGGTTTTGCTCTGCAGTCTTCGTTAATTTACTGGTTTTTGTATTTATCGCACTTTCGCAGGACGTGCCAAGTGCGCCTACTTCGGGCGATGTGATGCGTGACCGCATCTCTAAGGCGAAAGCCTATATCGCCGTTCGCAATTATAACGCCGCGATCTACGAGCTTGAGAATATCCGCAAGGAAACAGCCGACGTGTCGGTCCAGGGCGTGGTCAACGTCCTGCTGATGAACAGCTACCTCGAACAGGGCGATTTCAAACGCGCACAGGAATTTCTAAACGTCTATTTCGCCGCACA
>CAZVDM010000178.1:0-7602 GCA_964625555.1 uncultured Chloracidobacterium sp. | reverse complement strand
GTGACGATCTATTCGTTACCAATACGAAGTTTCTGCAAAAGGGGATCGAAACAGGAGCCGCTAACTCGATCCTGATCAAAGTAAACCAGATCGGTACGCTGACGGAAACCCTTGATGCAATTGAACTTGCGAAGACGAACAACATGACTGCTGTTATCTCGCACCGTTCAGGCGAGACCGAAGACAGCTTCATTGCAGACCTCGCCGTCGCAACAAATGCCGGCCAGATCAAAACTGGCAGCCTCTGCCGCTCAGACCGAATTGCCAAATATAACCAACTGTTGCGCATAGAAGAAGACCTTGGTGATTCGGCAAGATACCCGGGCCGCAATGCGTTCTTCCAAATAAAATAAAAATGTGATAGCTTTTTAGCGATTCTTCAAAATTAGGCCCAATAAATCGGAGGTGATGTTATGAACACGATCACGAAGGTTTTGACGTCGACAATTGGCATTCCCACCTTATTGCTGGCCCAGGTTGGTTTTATTTTTGCTCAGTCTGGACCTCCAAAGGCGGAGGTTCGTGAGGTCAAGGATACATATTTCGGACAAACGATCAGTGATCCGTATCGCTGGCTCGAAGACGTGAAATCCGATGCAACGCAGAAGTGGCTTCGAGGGCAAGCTGATTATTCCCGCGCTTATCTCGACAAGCTGCCGATGAGAGACGACATTTTGAAGGAGCTTGACGCTCTAAGCGATGTCGGTACGCGTGTCAACGGAATTCAGCGACGCGGTAATCTTTATTTTTACAATCGTCGAGCGTCAAACGAAAACGATTTCAGGATCTATGTCCGCGACGGCTTGAACGGAGCCGAACGCCTCCTGGTTGACCCCGACAAAATAGCCAACGATGGCAAACGACGTTCGATCAATGGTTTCAGCCTCTCTCAGGACGGCAAATATCTTTCGTATATTTCGTCGGTGGGGGGAAGTGAGAATGGCGAACTTCGCGTCATCGAAACCGGAAGCGGAAAAGACGCGGGTGAATTCATAGATCGCTCTCGTTTCGGTGCTGGCGACTGGCTCCCGGATGGAAGATCCTTTCTTTATAACCGCCTGCAAAAGCTCGGCCCCGATGCCCCGCAGACCGAACTCTATCAGAAAAGCCGAGTTTATATGCATGTCTTGGGAACCAGTCCGGATTCAGATAAGGTGGTTTTCGGTTATGGGGTCAATCCGAAAATTCAACTTGGGACTACGCCGCTGCCGTTTATCGTCGTTCCGCGCGACTCGAAATATATGTTCGCCATCGTTAATTCGGGCGTTTCCCCGAATAGCGAATTATACGTTGCTCCTCTCGACGCACTCAAAGGCGATTCGATGGCCTCGATCGAATGGCGGAAAATTGCGAATCTCGACGACGAAGTTAGCAGTTTTGACATTCACGGCGACGACGTTTATTTAACGACTTTTAAGAATACTCCGCGTTACCAGGTTATTCGCATCAACCTTAAAAGCCTGGATCTTAAGCAGGCCGACATCGTTTTCCCGCCTAGCGAAGCCGTTGTCGAATTTGCGGGGGCGGCACGCGACGCCCTTTATGTGCAGACTCTCGATGGCGGAACTCGAAGGATCTATCGCGTAGATTACAAAACCAACCGGGCAGAGCCTATCAAGCTGCCTTACGAAGGTTCTGCATCGATTGCCGGAGTTTACGCGGATCTTGATGGCGTTTACTTCGATCTCGATTCCTGGACCAGGTCGTCAGCGAATTTTTTCTATGATCCGAAAACCTCGAGAGCGACCGATACTAAACTCGTGCCGCCTATTCAGATCGATCTGTCGAGTGTCGAAGTCGTAAACGTTAAGGCTCGAAGCCACGACGGAGTGATGATCCCGCTCGTCATTATTTACAAAAAGGGCATAAAACGCGACGGTACAAATCCGCTATTGATGCGTGGTTACGGTGCTTACGGAATCGAAAACACATCCCCGTTTTTCTACTCGAGTGCTTTGCCGTGGCTTGACCGCGGAGGAATAATAGCCATCACCGGCATTCGCGGTGGTGGTGAGTATGGTGAGGAATGGCACTTGGCGGGTAAAGGGGCGACCAAACCGAACACATGGAAGGATTTTATCGCGTGCGCCGAGTACTTGATCTCGGAAAAATATACTTCGCCCAAACATCTCGGCATTATCGGCGGCAGTGCGGGCGGAATTTTGATCAGCAACTCGATCACGACGCGCCCGGAACTTTTTGGAGCGGCGATCAGTGCTGTAGGTTTGAATAACGCATTGAGGGCGGAAACGACATCGAACGGCGTGCCGAATATTCCGGAATTTGGGACCTACAAAACTGAAGACGGTTTTAAAGCGTTGCTGGCAATGGACGGTTACCATAAGGTCAAAGACGGGGTTAAATATCCGGCGGTAATGCTCACGCACGGCATCAACGACCCGCGCGTCGAGCCCTGGATGTCGGCGAAAATGGCGGCGCGGCTCCAGGCCGCAACCGCCAGCGGCAAGCCCGTTCTGTTGCGTATCGATTACGACGCCGGGCATGGTGTCGGTTCAACGAAGAAACAACGTAACGAAGAGAACGCGGATACGTATGCTTTTTTGTTCCAGCAGCTCGGAGCGAACGCCAAATAATTTTGTTCTTTCAGGTCGGTCGTGATCAGGGCGCTTATAATGGACATTCGCTCCGCACTACTTGCCGAGCACTCCAAACAGCAGACGATGAAGATCGTCGCGTATATTGACGGCGATGCTGGGCGGTTTGCCGAATTGATGCGGTTATTTCTTGGTGACACGTATCGCCTTTCGCAGCGGGCGGCGTGGGCGGTTAACTATTGTGCCGAGCATCATCCCGAACTCGTAAAGCCATTTTTCGGCAAATTGGTCGCCCAACTCGAACGCGACAACGTTCACGTCGCAGTTCGCCGAAATGTGGCGAGAATGCTTCAGTTCATCGAAATTCCGAAACGATATCAAGGCCGTGTTTACGACGCGTGTCTCAAGCTTGTTGACGATCCGTCGCAGCCGGTAGCGGTTCGCTGTTTTTCGATGACTGTTGCAGGGCGTCTGGCGGCTGGACGTCCGGAGTTGCTGAAAGAGCTTCGGCTAGTTGTCGATCAACACTCGGCAAACATGACGGCAGGCCTCCGTGTTCGTGCCGGCCGACTAATGGCCTCCAGATGAAAAGGGTTCTCGTAATTGGTTCCGGTGGAGCGGGAAAATCGACATTTTCCCGTCGTCTCGGCGATACACTTGGTATCGAGGTCATTCATCTCGACCGGCTATATTGGCGGCCAAATTGGGTCGAGCCGACCAAAGCAGAATGGGCCCTGAAGATCGGGGAACTTATAAAACGAGAATATTGGATCATGGACGGAAACTACGGTGGCACCCGGACCATCCGTATGAATGCCGCCGACACTGTGATACTCCTTGACCTTCCGCGGATGACCTGTATTACTCGTGTGCTTAAACGAAATTGGAAATTCCGCGGACAACGCCGACCCGAAATGGCTGACGGATGTCCCGAAAGGTTCGATCTAAAGTTCCTGTTATGGGTTTGGAGTTTTCCGCATAAGACGCGTCCCGGGATTTTGGCGGAATTCGAGAGGTTTATCGAGAAAAAGATAGTGATCCTAAGCTCCGAATGCGAGGTCGAAGATTTCCTCGAACATCATTTATAATCGATTCACCATATGAACTGGGCGAGCGGCGAATTTACGATCGATACTGACAACGCACGGCTTGATGTCGATGCGGTACAGGCGTTTCTCGAGAACGATTCGTACTGGGCCCAGACAAGGACTCGCGATCAGACCGAGACGGCGATCGCAAATTCGATCTGCTTTGGGCTTTACTGCGGTGAACGTCAGATCGGATTTGCGCGGGTTGTGAGCGACCGTGCGACGTTTGCGTACATAGGAGACGTGTATGTGCTCGACGAATTCCGTGGGCAGGGATTGAGTAAGTGGCTTATGGAAACGATCATTTCGCATCCCGATCTCCAGGGCCTGCGGCGTTGGGTGCTGGCGACTCGTGATGCTCACGGCCTATACGAAAAATACGGGTTTCACGAACTTGTGCATCCGGAACGCTGGATGGAGCGGCCCGCACCGGATGCATATTGATAAATTGTTTGCCTTACTCACATCAATTTCCGCTATAATTGTTTGCTGAGTCAGTTTTGGTCCGGCTGTTAGTCGGATCCGCTTTTCGATCCCGATGTCATCTCCAAATAACAAACCGATCGCGCTGATCATACTTGACGGCTGGGGTTATTCTTCGCGAAGCGAAGGAAACGCCATCGCTCTTGCTCATACGCCTAATTATGATTGGATCTGCAGCAACTATCCGTCGACGACGCTCTCCGCGGCAGGTTTGCCGGTGGGTCAGTCACCGGATGCTAATGGAAACGCAGAGGTCGGCCATCTCAATATCGGTGCCGGGCGCGCGGCTCAGTCCGAGAGTTTTCGGATTGGGAACGCGATCAGATCGGGTGAATTTGCTGAGAACGATATGCTGCGGTCGGCGATGGAGCGAGCCCGTAACAGCGGAAAGCCGGTTCATCTTATTGGGCTGCTGGGCGACGGCGGGGTGCACTCATCTATGGACAGTCTGTTCGCACTTGTTCGGATGGCGAAGAAAGAAGGGCTGACGGATGTTTTCATCCATGCGATCCTCGATGGCGTCGATGTGCCGGCCCGGACGGCCGATATTTACGTCGAGGCACTTGAGATCAAGCTCGCTGATATCGGCGTCGGAAAGATCGCGACGCTCTGCGGCCGCTATTTTGCGATGGACGGACTCGGCAACTGGGAGCGAACGGCACGTGCGTACACGATGCTTGTGCATGCCGAAGGTGAACGAACGGACGACGCAATGACGGCGATCCGCAATTCGTTCTTGCGCGGTATCGCCGATGAATTTGTTGCTCCGGTCGTTGTCGAACGCGAGCCGGGAGAACCCGTTGCGACGATCAAAAACGGCGATACGGTCATATTTTTCAATCACCGGCCAGAGGCGATCCGCCAGCTTGTCCGTTCGATCTCAGTGCCCGATGCTGCCGGACTCGCGAAACCGTCCGTTGACACCGTTTGCCTTACAGAGTACGACGGCAGTTTTAATCTTCCGGTTGTTTTTCGTGCTGACACAAATGAGAATGTGCTCAGTGAGGTATTGGCAGACAACGGGATTCCGAATCTCAAGATCACGCAGACCGAGCGATTTCCGCATCTTACGTATTATTTCAATGGAGGCGACGACATTCAGCAGCAAAATGAACATCACATATTGCTCTCCACGCCCCGTACCGATACGGCAGAGATCAGCCCGGAATCTCAAAGTTTTAAGATCACCGACAAAGTTTTAAGAAGTATCGAGGCAAACGGCAGCGGCGTTTTTGTCGTAAATCTGCCTGCGGCGGATCTGGTCGCCGAGACCGGCATGCTCGAACGAACGGTTGAGGCCGTACAATATGTTGATACATGTCTCGGCGGCATCGTCGAAAAGGTTCGCGAGGCCGGTGGTATCGCTCTCATCACATCGTCGCACGGCAATTGCGAGGAGATGCAGAATGCCGAAACCGGTGAGCCTTATTACCAAACCACGCAAAATCCCGTACCGTTCCACTTCGTTTCGGACTCAGCAAACGGGGTGAAGCTTCGTGAGAATGGAGTTCTTGCCGACATCGCGCCGACCATTTTGGGCATTCTTGACATCAAGATCCCCGCCGAAATGACCGGCAGCGATCTCCGTCAAAGCTGATCCAAGGCTCTGAAATAATCCCCTATCGCACGTTTCAACTTCGCCGAAAGTTTCCTATAATTGTCTTTCCTCGCATTTAGAGAAGGGAATTTATGGTTGAAGAATTTGCGTTCGACAATACAGAAGAACGCCGCAAGTCGCGACAAAATGGCAGCGGATGGGTCGAGGTTATCGCCGGATCGATGTTCTCGGGCAAATCCGAAGAGCTTATCCGAAGATTGAATCGTGCCCGGATCGCACGGCAAAAGGTGCAGGTCTTTAAGCCTCAGATCGACGCCCGTTACTCGATCGAGCATATCGCATCACATTCGGGCCAAAAACACGACTCAACGCCGGTTGCAAACACGGCCGAAATGATGAGTCAGGTCGCAGACGACACCCAGGTAGTGGGCATAGACGAAGGGCAGTTCTTTGATATGGAGATCGTCGCTGCGGTCAACCGTCTGGCGGAGATCGGCAAGCGCGTTATAGTTGCGGGGCTCGATCAGGATTATACGGGACGTCCGTTCGAGCCGATGCCGCAGCTCTTGTCGATCGCCGAATTTATCACCAAGACTCATGCGATCTGCGTCAAATGCGGCGGTACGGCGAATTACTCTCAGCGCACGGTCGAATCCGATGCTCGCGTAGAAGTTGGTGCGGCAGATAAATATGAGGCCCGATGCAGAATGTGCTTCGTGCCCCATGCAGATTCTCCGACTCTCCACGATTGATCACTTGACCAACTTCATTGAATAAAGTATCGCCGGGAAATCGTCCTTGTGCTTCTCAAAATTTGAGCCTTTCGTTGATGTCATGACATTGAGCATCTGTTTTTGACCAAGATACGTACGATAGGCGATCCATTGGTGGCGGCGCGGATCGTCCTTGCCTTCGGGCGGGGACTCCGTAAATTCGACGCCCTGAATGCCGTCGATCTCTAGCATTCGAACGGACTCGTATTTGCCATTCTTCAGTTGCTGCAACGCTTGATCGTGGTATGCCTTGAGGCTCACATCCATTGGAAACGAATCAGGCATAATCGAAATATTCACGAGCAAAAATGCGTTATCGGCTGATTTGTAGTTGAACGACTCCTTCTTGATATCCATTTTCGACCAGCCCATCGGCAGCCGCCACGAAATGCCCTGATCGTCCCATTTCGCTTCGATGCCGGTATCTAGGATTGTCTGCTGTTCAGCGGTGAGCTTTGGTTTTTCGACGCTCACGGTCGATGAGGGAGATGACGAATTTGCAGACGAATTTGAGCCTGAATTGCTGCTCGCGGTATTCATGTTCGTCTCCGTCGAGCCGGTCAATTGCTTAAGTCTGTCGCCTAACCCGCAAAATGTCAGTGCGAAAGATATTAGACCTAAAGTAAGAAGTGATTTCACAGAAAGTGCCTCCCGACGGTTAAATAGAAAACAGCGCTATTGTCACCGCAATCGGACAGAAATGCAATGCGGGTGCGGTTGACTTTGTAGCGAACTGAGTTCATATTTGGCTCATCAGAAACCAAGACTTAAGCTCGTAGGTCATTTCGTTGTGGAGTAAGCAAAATGAAAGCCACGTTTGTATGTCGTTTGCATCGTGCGTTAGTTGTTGTGGCAACGCTTTCCTTCTTTCTGTCGCCGATCGCGGCCGTTATCTCGGTTAACGGTCAGGCGAAGCCGGCGTTTAAGGGCAAGATCGTTGCATCGCTTAATTTCGATCCGGAGGTCGACGGGTTTGGATTCCCGAACTACCCCAACGACGAATACAAGCACGACGGCAGCCGCGACATGGGCGCCGTCGATATGATCCGAATGTTCGGAGCAAAAGCTGTTTGTAAGAACGGCAAAGCCGGCGGCTGCGTTATGAAAGCTTCGGCGAAGAAATGGATGGATGATAATCTCGACTC
>CAZVDM010000177.1:0-7643 GCA_964625555.1 uncultured Chloracidobacterium sp. | reverse complement strand
AAGAAAAATGATGTCACTTTGAATCGCTTATGGCAAGGTTCCCGTTGTGACAATGCTCACAAGGACCGGCGCCATTTTGGAATAGGATAATCGTATGAAAACCATAAAGATCCTCGGCACGGGATGTGCCAAATGCAAACTTACCGAAGCGGTCATTCGCGAGACGCTTAGTGAAATGGGCGTTGAGGCCGATATCGAAAAGGTCGAAGACATCCAGAAGATAATGGAATACGACATTATGTCGACTCCTGCCGTTGTGCTCGACGGTGCGGTCAAAATGACAGGCAAGGTGCCGTCGAAAGAAGAGGTCCGGGCGATGCTCGCGTAAGCGATGTTCGATTGGGTACAGATCTTCGCGGATTGGCTTATCTACCGCCTCATCGGCATTGAGCAAGGTTCGCACCTAGGCGACGCTCTCAATTTCTTTGTCTATGACACGATAAAGATCGTGATCCTTCTCTTTCTGATCACGTTCGTGATGGGCATTGTCAATGCTTACTTCCCGATCGAGCGGATTCGCTCATTCCTTTCTCGAAACAAACTCTATGGCGGCGAATACCTTCTGGCATCCACGTTCGGAGCGGCGACTCCGTTCTGTTCGTGTTCGTCTGTGCCGCTGTTTATCGGATTCGTCCGCGGAGGCATACCGCTCGGCGTGACGTTTGCGTTTCTGGTCACGTCGCCGCTTGTCAATGAGGTCGCCGTCGCAGTGCTGCTAGGTTCATTTGGGCTGAAAACTACAGTTATCTATGTCGTGACCGGAATAACGCTCGGTGTTGTAAGCGGTATCGTAATCGACCGTCTGAAACTCGAACATCTATTGACCGATTGGGTGCATAAACTCTGGGAAGAGGCCGAAGCCGACCGCGAAGCCTTTATTGCCGAACACAAGACCTTTGTCGAGCGCCTGCCGTCGATCGCTCGCGAGGCGCTCGGCATCGTCAAAAGTGTCACGCCCTACATTCTCATCGGTATCGCTATCGGTGCGGCGATGCACGGCTATATTCCCGAAGGTTTCTTCGAGGCGTACATCGGCAAAGACACTTGGTATGCCGTTCCGCTGGCCGTCGTCATCGGCGTGCCGATGTATGCGAACGCGACGGGAATCGTGCCAGTCATACAGGTATTTGTCAGCAAGGGCATACCGATCGGGACGTCGCTCGCCTTTATGATGGCTGTTGTAGGACTTTCTATTCCGGAAGCGATGCTCCTCAAAAAAGTGATGACGATCAAATTGATCGCCATCTTTTTCGGTATCGTCACCGTATGTATCATCTTCTCGGGCTACTTGTTCAATTGGATCTTGTGAGGCCTTATTTCATTCCGAGCAGTTTTTCGATGACCAAAATGATTCCGTAAGAAAGCGCCGCGATCAGCCCTGCCATCGGGATGGTCAGCACCCATGCCCAGACGATGCGTCCGGCGATGCCCCATTTGACTGCCGAAAATCGTTTGGCCGAGCCGACGCCAACGATCGAACCGGTGATCGTATGTGTCGTCGAGACCGGGATACCGGCCGCTGTCGCTCCGAATAATGTTATTGCCCCCGCCGTCTCGGCACAGAATCCGCCGACGGGCTGCAGTTTAACGATCTTCGTTCCCATTGTCTTAACAATGCGCCAACCTCCGGACAGGGTTCCCAATCCGATCGCAGCATGGGCGGACAGCACCACCCACAGCGGTATCTCGGGCAGTTTACCGGCGGCCGTCATCTGCAGATAACCGCCCGCCACTAGAACGATGGTGATAATGCCCATCGTCTTTTGGGCGTCGTTACCGCCGTGGCCGAGTGAGTATGCAGCCGCTGAGAATAGCTGGCCGACGCGAAACCCTCGATCCACCTTGTGCAGCGAAAATCGATGAAATATCCAATAGACGGACACCATCAAAATAAAGCCGAGCGTCATTCCGATCAGCGGAGAAAGGACGATAAAGCTGAGTGTCTTGATCCAGCCTTCGGCTTTTAACACCGTCTCGACGCTGTTGAAACCAAAATAATAAATGTACGAACAAATAGCTCCGCCGGCATAAGCACCGACAAGCGCATGCGAACTCGATGTCGGAAGCCCCAGGTACCATGTAATGAGGTTCCATATCGTTGCGCCCATTACGGCTGCGAGCAGAACGAATAGTTGGTCGCCCGGCGGAATTACGGCAATATTGACCATGTCGCCGCCGATCGTTTTTGCAACCGCAGTGCCAAAGACCAAAAAGGCAATGAAGTTAAAAAATGCGGCCCATGCCACAGCAACGCCCGGTGAAAGTACGCGGGTCGCGACCACCGTGGCGATCGAATTTGCCGCATCATGAAACCCGTTCACGTAGTCGAAAACCAAAGCGACAGCGATGATCAGTACAACCAATCCAAAGGAAACTGTTTGTGCGTCCATAGTTGCGCCCTAGTTGTGCTTTAGTACGATGCTTTCGATGATGTTGCCGACGCTCTCGCAGCGGTCGGTGCCGTTTTCGAGGATCTCGTAGAGTTCCTTCCACTTAATGATCTTTACGGCGTCCGAATTCTTGAACAGCGCCGCCATTGCACGGAAATATACTTCGTCGGCGTCATTCTCGAGCCGCTGGATCTCCAGCAGATTTTGCTCCATTCCTTTGGCCGTTTTGAGATGCGAGACGGCTCCGTGGATCTCGTCTGCCTGTTTCTGCAAAACAACCGCGAGTTCGACGGCAAATGAGTCGGTCTCGTGAATGTCGTACATCACAACAGCCCTGGCCGCGGCGTCTATATAATCACAAACGTCGTCAAGGGCGACCGAAAGTGTGTAAATGTCCTCGCGGTCGAACGGTGTGATAAATGATTTGTTAAGTTTGGTGGTGACGCTATGGTTGATCTCGTCGCATTCATGTTCGACGCTCTTGATCTTTTTTGACAATGCGTCAAAATTCTCATCCGAACCCTTCAATAGTTCGACGAGCAATGCAGCCGCCTCTTGTATCTTCACGGTCATTTGCGAAAATAACGCAAAATAGTGGTCTTCTTTCGGCAGAAAGCTAAAAGCCATTGTATTTTTTCTCCGGTAACCTAAATTGTAAAACGAGAACCTAAATATATTCCAGCGCCGCACTTATGTCCACTAGCTGTTGGCGCCGTGTTTGATAAAGACTGCTTCGCGCAGGTAAACGTTAAGTTCACATATGTCCTTAACATAATCGCCGATACGCTCGATGTGCTTTGCTACAAACAGCAGCCTGGCTGCACCGTTGGCCGCGGCCGGATTCTTTATCATCAACTCTAAGAGTTCGTCGAAAACGCGTCCGTAGCATTTATCGAGCTGTTGGTCCCGAGCAATGATCTCACGCGACGCCATTGCATCTTCGGACGTGAACGCGTCGAGGGCTTCATGCAGCATTTTGGCTGCGATGTCAGCCATCAGCGAAAAATCGATATAATTTCCGATCTGCGGTTCGTTGTTCAGAATGACGGCGGCGTCAGCGATGCTCGATGCATGGTCGGCGATGCGTTCGAGGATCGGCGTTATTTTTGCGACCGATACGACGAGCCGCAGGTCGTGCTCGGTCGGACGCTGAGAACCAAGGATCTCAATGCTCAATTGATCGATCTCGAGTTCCATCTGATCGATCAACTCGTCTTCATCGCTTACACTTTTGGCAAGTTCACTGTTGCGTTCGGTCAGTGAACGCATTGCACGATGTACCGCATCTTCGGTCTTGCCGCCTAGTAGCAATATTTTGTCACGCAGCAGGTCAAGCTGCGATTCCATATTCAACTCTTCCATTTCATGTCGCCCGAAACTGCTCGAAAATGGCGGCCATTGACCCGTCGTTGCGGTGTGCGGCAGTGCGTTTTCGTTCATATGTTGCTCAAGCGATTATAATTCAAAGCAACCCTCGGTTCGCTTTACATTATACTTAACTTTTGGATCCGAACGGTTTTCGCGTGCAGGCTTGTAACATTTTGTTAACATTTCGTTAATATTTGCACGGGCCTTTTTTGGCGAACCCGTTTACCGAACCATTTCATCCAAGTCGCGTCAGATCGAGACTGTTGATAATATGGGTACGTTGAGATCGACCCGCAACCACGGAGGGAATATGAACAAGCGTTTATTTGGAAAGAAAGCATCAGCATTGGCCCTTATCTTTACGATATGGATGCTGCCGCTCACTGCGATTTCGCAGACGCGGATCGACACGCCGAAAAATAAGTACAAGGTCGCGGATGACGTAAAACTCGGCGCTCAGACCTCGGCCGAGGTCGAAAAGAAATTCCCTATTCTCAACGATGCCGATGCAACGCGATATGTCGAACGCGTAGGAGCGAGGCTCGTAAATGCAATTCCGGTCGAGTATCGCCAGACGGCGTTCAACTACCGGTTCAAGGTCGTTAATGCCAGTGATATCAATGCATTTGCGTTGCCTGGCGGCCCGATGTACGTCAATCGCGGAATGATCGAAGCCGCTAAAAACGAAGGCGAAATGGCAGGCGTGATGGCCCACGAGATCAGTCACGTCGCCCTCCGGCACGCCACCGCACAGGCGACGAAACAAGGCAGCCTCGGCAATCAGCTCGGGATGCTCGGCATGATACTCGGCGGTGCGGTCCTTGGCGGCGAGGCCGGGGCACAGCTCGGTGCACTCGGTGCGGCCGCGTGGATGACGAAATACAGCCGCAACTACGAGACCCAGGCCGACGTCCTTGGTTCACACATAATGGCGGACGCCGGTTACGACCCGCGTGATCTCGCGAATATGTTCAGGACCATCGCCGGCGAACGCACAGGCGGCGGTGCCCCCGAATGGATCAGCAGCCATCCCGATCCGGGCAACCGCTACGAAAACATCAACCGCGAAGCAGGCTTGCTTCCTGTCTCGCAAAATCCGATCAAGATCACGCGTGATTTCGAACGCATCCAGGCAAAACTGCGCGCAATGCCGAAGGCCCGGACGATGGCCGAGATCGAAAAGAGCGGAGGCGGTCAGGGCGGAGCTACGAATCCGACCGCAAATGGCCGATACACGGCTTCGGTCGCATATCCGTCAACACGGACGCGAGCCTATTCCGGCGGCAATTGGGTCCAGATGAATGTACCGAACAATTGGCGTGAATTCTCGTCTCAGGACGATGTGCAGTTCGCTCCCGAAGGCGCGTACGGTGATCAGGGCATCACACGCGGAGCAATGGTCGGCCTCTATCGCGGCCAAAATCGCGAGCTCTCGCGAGATACCGAGGCGTACATCAACGGCATCCTGCAGGGCAATTCGTATCTGACCAAACGAACCGGCTACCAGAACACATACCTCGGCGGCCGACGCGGTTCGTCGATCGCTCTTTCGGGGCGTTCGCCCGTCACAAATCGAGTTGAGATCGTCACCATCTATACGACGATGCTAAACAGCGGCGAGCTATTCTACGTCGCGACCGTCGCACCCGAGGCCGAATCAAGCATCTATTCAGCCGCGTTTCGCAATATGATCAATTCGATCAGATTCAACGAATAACGCCGCCTAACGGACCGGGGACGTTCGAAAATCCTCTCCTCGGGACCGTTGCGGCGCCGGCGAGCTATCTAAGGCCCGTCAAGATCACAGAATTCATACTCCCCGGCGAAGCAGGAAGACAATCGACAAACTCCTGTGTGCGAAACTTCGGCGTGATCCCTCTAAGGTATAGGTTTACTGTGTTCCCGGTTCCCGGTGTTCCTACTGTTTCGGGCTTCGAGCGAGCTCCATACGCGGCGAGATCAGCAACCTGATTGTTGCCGAAACGGCACCATCTAAGGTCGACGTTGACTGTATTGTTCGACGTTCCGTTCTGGAAAGAAGTGTTTTCACCGGCAATGATCAGTAGGCCGCCGTGATCGAAAGCGTTGAAACCGTTATTGTTTTCAAACGTGCCGCCGTATGCCGTAAAGCTGACGGTATTTCCATTGGCGGGATTTGAGCCCTGACTCAGGCCGCCCCCGATCAACGCTCCAAGGCCGTTTTCAAAAAACCGGTCGCCGTTGGAAAAAACCGTCGTGACGGCGTTGCTCGATTGGTTGTTTTCTACGATAAGCCCGAGATTATTGTCATAGCCGCGATTGAGGGCGATGGTGGCGTTGATGATACCGCCGGTTGCCCCGCTCTGACTGGCGATACGGAGACTTTCGCCGGCTGCGATACGGTTGTTATAAAAATCATTGTCAATGACCTCCGCATTGACGACACGGCCCGCCTGTGCCGGTCCAAAATTTCGGACATCGAGGCCGCGTCGGCTGTTGGTTGAGGCAACGTGCGCGACACGAATGGTCGTCGCCGCCGAGGCTAGGTCGGTGCCTATATTTGCATTTCCGTTGACGGCGTTCCTTGCCGTCAGCCATTCGATCGTGTTCGTTCCTCTCCCCATTCTGATCGCTGCGGTTAGCGTTACCGGTGGAGCACTGTCATATGAGCTTGTCGGGAGATTCATTGCATCAATGACAACTTCCCCGCGATCACCAACCACGCCCAGCAGCGACATATTCTGTTGAAGTTCGAGCTGTCCGGCGTTCGGCCGCGCCGCTCCTTTCGGGTTATTGACGGAGAGCATATAGGTGCCCGGAGCAATGGTAATTTGGCTGCCCGCGTTCGTCGGATTATTGACCGCAGAATAGAGTTCCTCGACATTGGTAACGGTCAATTCCGTACCTCCTTGATAGCGAACCATCGCAAAGCGCCCAAACGCACCTGCTGAGCCAAATACAGTGCCGGCAACGACGATCTTGCCGTCCGGCTGGACGACCGCTGCATTTGCGCCACGGGAAATTCCGGCGACTTGAGTAACGACTATTCCGCCTATGCCGAAAGTTGGATCGGGCGAGCCGTCGGTTTTATATCTCACCGATGTAAAGCCATTGTCTGTGCCGTGGCCGCTTGTGCCGACGGCTACAATTTTGCCGTCCGGTTGAATCGCTATACTTCTGAGACCAGCCTCATGGTTAAAAGAAGTTACAACCTTCCCGTCCAAACCGAATGTTGTATCAAGCGAACCATCGGTATTGTATCGGGCCAATAAAAAGTTGACCGTGAAGTCGCCATAGACGTCGTTCGATCCACCCGCGATGATCTTGCCGTCCGGTTGGATCGCTACTGATGTGGCATAACCAGCGCCCATGCTGCCAATATTAGTTATAACTCTACCGCCCGAACCGAAAGTTGCGTCGAGCGAACCATCGCGATTGTATCTAGTTAAACTGAATTGGAAGGCACTGCCGGCTGAAAAAAACATCCCAACCGCAACAATTTTGCCGTCCGATTGAACCGCTATCGTATTGCCTCCAAAATCGGTAGACAACACCGGTCCGCCGTTGGCAAACGACGGGTCAAGATCACCGGGAGCGGCCTGCACGCGAGGTGCCGTTAGCAACGAGAAAGTAAATACCCAGGTCAAAATTAGTATGTTTTTTGCATTATTGGATTTCATTACAGCCTCCCGAAAACGTTTTATTGGTTTTGGCCGCCGGTTGCCGTATAATCTTGGCGAAACTTCTGATATTTCGATCCGCAATTATCAGCAACCGGCGATATTTGTTTTTCTGTAAACAAACTAATTGCTGGAGATTATAGATGTCCTTACAAAAAAATCCTGTTTTTCTCCTAAAGCTCTTTTCTGCGTAAATGAACGGTAAAACTTCGCATTGCTATGCCTT
>CAZVDM010000176.1:0-7696 GCA_964625555.1 uncultured Chloracidobacterium sp. | reverse complement strand
CGAAATTTCGACGCCATCGTAAACTGGACGTTATTCGCTGCGGCTGTCGAGATCATCCTTTCGGCTTCGGCGACGCTCAAGCAGAGCGGCTTTTCGCAAAGGACCGCGATACCACGCTCCATAAAGAAGCAGGCGATCTCAGTGTGTGTGCTTGGCGGCGTCGCGACGATCAACGCGTCGAGTTCGAGATCTGCGAGTTGTTTGTAATCGCTGTAGGCCGTACCGCCTACGATCTCCGCCAAGGCAATAGCCGCGTCTGCGCGAACATCCGCGACCGCAGCGAGATCGCAGCACTCGCTCTCATTAAATGCCTGAGCATATGCCTGTGCGATGCCGCCGGCTCCGACTAGTCCAAATTTAAGTTTTTTCATTTTTTTGCCACAGAGATCACAGAGGACACTGAGATAAGAACAAACAATTTTTCTTAGATCTCGGTGTCCACTGTGGCTAATCTATTTCCTCAATTTTGACGCCGCGATGCGGACATTGTCGGCGATATAGCGGACGTGTTCCTCGGTGTATTTTTCATTCCAGGGCAGGACGAGAACGTCGTGCAGTGCCTTGGCGGTCAGCGGATAGTTTTTCATTTCGTAATCAACTGCACCTTCGCGGGCCAGGTTGAATGGAAACTGGCTGTCCCCGAGCGTGTTCTTTTCTTGAAAGACCTGACACATGAACGCAGGTTTGACGATGTATCTTGGTGCCGAGAAAATGTTCTTTTCTTTCAGCAAATTCGCGAGTGCGGGCGAGCCGCCTTCGATCTTCGAGTCATCGACGGTGAGGCAGTACTTCCAGTAAACGTGCGTTGCGTTGTCTTCGATCACAGGTGTTTCGATGCCGTCGATGCCCTTGAGAAGTTCTTCGAACATCGCGGCCGTTTTCTGACGGTTCGAGACACACGTGTCGAGTTTTTCGAGCTGTGCAAGGGCGACCGCAGCCTGAAGTTCGCTGACGCGATAGTTGAGTGCCATGAAATAGTGATCTGCATTCGCGTCGCCGTAGCCCCAGGCTTTGTTGATATACAGGAACATATGACGGGCGATTTTCTCGTCGTTCGTGACGACCATGCCGCCTTCGCCGGTGGTCATGTGCTTGCCCTGCTGGAGCGAAAAACAGCCGATATCGCCGATCGTGCCGGCGTATTTGTCGCCGCATTTGGCGAGGAAAGTCTGCGCCGAATCTTCGATAACGGGCAAATTGCGCTCTTTCGCGAGTGCCATGATCGGATCCATTACGCACGGATTTCCGAACAGATGCGTGACTATGATCGCTTTTGTGCGTTCGCTGATCTTGGCCGCGATGGTTTCGGCGGTGACGTTGAGCGTTTTCGGATCAACCTCGGCAAATACCGGAACGACACCACGATACATAAGCGGCGTCAAGGCGCCCATATCAGTGATCGATGTCGTAATGATCTCGTCGCCGGGATTCGGGTTTACGGTCGCGACCGCAATGTGTATCGCGGCGGAACCGGACGTACAAGCATACGCGTACTTTGCGCCGAGTTTTTCTGCAAAGGCTTGTTCGAGCATTTTGCCGAATTTGCCTTTTGTCGTCGTCAGCGTGCCGCTGTTAAGGGCCTCGGTCACATAGCGAATCTCCTCTTCGCCAAAGGTTCGCCCGGTCGAATCCTGGTCCGACGGGAGTATCAATAATCTTTCGGTTGTTGCGGTAGGTGTCATAATTGGGTTTTATTTCGTTGAATGGATCGGAAACTCACTTCTGTTGGTTCAGGGACAGATCGATCGTCATTGAACTCAAGCAAATCGTATATTATTGCCTTGAAAAAGAGCCGTTTTACTGTGACTTTTCCTCAAGTGTTATAGAAGGTTTAATCGGTTCGGATTTCCGAAACCAGCGGACTTTTGAGAGATTCGCTAAGAGTGATAGGTGCCCGAGAATCGTGCGGGCGGTTTTCATCTTCGAAATGCCAAACAGCCGCACCTCGAGGACAGATGGGAATTCGACGATCCGGCCGCCGGAAAGGTCGAGTTTGCCCAGCATTTCGGCGACGCCGAGAAAGCCGGTCTCGGTCAATTGCAGGCCGAGCATCGCATCGCGTCGATAGATACGAAAACAGCTTGTGTAAGTGTCGAGCTTTGCGTGCAAAACACGTCGATAGAGGAACGATGCGCCTTTTGAGAGGAACAATCGCCAGCCCGGCACATTCCGGACGCCGCCGTCCTTGTGATAGGGCGACGCTGTCACCATATCGACGCCGTCGGAAAGCATCGGAAGCATCCGTGCCAACTCATGAGGATCGTATGTACAATCGCAATCCATTGAAGCCACGATCTCGGTCTTTGCTGTGCGAATTCCGGTCATGATACCGGCCGCAACGCCTTTATTATCCTCGTGACGAACGATGGTCACGTTGTTTGCGCCGGCGAACAACTGGTTCAATTTTTCAAACGTCGCGTCGGTACTGCGGTCATCTACGAAAACAAAATTAGCTGTAAATCCTACCGTTTCAAGCCGCTGTTCGACGCTTCGAAGCGTGTTTGCAAGATACGGCAGGGCTTCTTCTTCGTTGTAGCACGGGATGATGATCGAGACCGCAGTTGATTTCTTTTTGCGAGTCATCCGGGCCGGTTCAAGCGAGGTTGAGATCAGTTCGATCGCCGCTTCATCGGACGCGGCAGCATGGGCCGTTACATTTTCGCGGATCTCTTTGAGAAGGCCGAGATGCGATGCGATGCTGACGCAATCATATAATTCGAGGTTTTCGCGTAGGATCCATTCCATTTTATCGAGCTTTCGATAGTGGCGGATACGGTTGTATTTCGAGGCAGCTGAAATGCGCGGCTGCTCGGGGTCTAGTTCCCAGACGTGAAAGTATGAGACGAACGGAGAGTCAGTCTCCTTATTCCAATTCCTGACAAAATGGCGCGTGAGCGTATACGGGATCTGCCGGAAATAATTACCGCCGGAGATCGGCAGCAGACCGACGCCGAGGTCGCGCGTCGAGTACGGGAATTCCCAAACGGCCTTGCCGCCGCTGTGGACCTGATGTGCTGAGCGTTTAGACTTGGGACTGTTTCGTGTCGGCAGAAACGACGAATCATAGGCGAACCCTTCGTCCGCCAGCACGTCAAATACCCAATCGTTGTTGCTGTACCCGAGCTTTTCGGCAGAGCGATAGCCGATCACTTTTTGGCCCGTGGCATCGCAAATTGCCTTGTTCGTTCGCCTAAGATCGATGCGAAATTCCTCGTCTGTCAGATTTTTGAGGCTGCGATGATAAAATCCGCGGCTAGCGACCTCATGGCCGCGGGCGACGATCTCACGTATCAATGCCGGATTTTGCTCGGCGATCCAGCCGAGCACAAAGAAGGTCGCCTTTGTGTCAAACTCATCCAAAAGATCAAGGGTTTTGAGGGTGTTCTGTTCGTATCGCGGCTCAAAATTTGACCAATTCCGCTGATGTATCAGGTTTTCGAACGCACCGACATGGAAATAGTCCTCGACCAAAATGGTGAGTAAATGCTTGTCTTTTAGTGCGTTTATGGACATTCGGAAATTAAAACAGGCTGCCTTGGATGGCCTTCGCCTGAATAGGTTTTGAGGCGAGTTTTTCTTCGATCACGCGCACGATGCGAGCGGCCGATCGGCCGTCACCGAACGGATTTGCAACCTCTTTGACGGACTTGATCCAGGTCTCGACCGAATAGTTTTCCTCAAGCAGCCTCTTGAGGGCTCCGGGATTATTGCCGATCAGCTTTGAAACGCCGGCGCGGATAGCTTCGGGCCGTTCCGTGTTTTCGCGAAGCACAAGCAGCGGTTTGCCCAAACTCGGGGCCTCTTCCTGCACGCCGCCTGAATCTGAAACGATGAGCCAGGCCGATTTCATCAACGCCAAAAAGTCGCCATAATCAAGAGGTTCGATGAGAAAAATGCGTGGGCACTTGCCTAATATCTCTTTTGCAGCGGCCTTAACATTGGGGTTCGGGTGAACCGGAAAGAACATGCAGACGTTCTCGTGTCTATCCACAAAATCTCGCAAAATACGCAGATTTGCGGTCATCACGGGGCCGAAACTCTCACGGCGGTGCGTGGTCACGAGCAAACGTTTTTTGCCTTCGGTCGATTTGATAAGCTGCTCTATTTTTTCGCCCGGTGTCATTTGCTTGAGCATCTGCTTCAGTGCGTCAACGACCGGGTTGCCGGTAACAAAGATCTTGTCGCTTGCGACATCCTCGGCAAGCAGATTTCGGCGGTTCTTTTCGGTGGCAGCAAAGTGAAATGAAGCGATCTGCGATACGACGCGGCGGTTCATTTCCTCAGGAAAAGGGCTCATTAGATTGCCGCTGCGGAGCCCTGCCTCGACATGTCCGACCGGGATCCGTCGATAAAACCCAGCGAGAGCACCGGCCAGTGTGGTCGTCGTATCGCCTTGAACAAGAATAAGATCCGGTTTTTCTGAGGATAGAATTTTGTCCAGCTTTGATAATATGCGCGAACAGACATCGGCCGGTGTTTGGTTGCGTTTCATCACGCCGAGGTCAAAGTCTACGTCGACCTCGAGTGCCTTAAGAAAAGGCACCAAAAGTTGCTTATGCTGACTCGACGAGACGACGATCGTCTGGAAAAATTTCTTTCGGAGTTCGTGAATTACGGGCGCAAGCTTGATCACTTCGGGCCTCGTTCCAAACAGGACGAGCACCTTCATGCGCCAATCGACCACGCGGTACGCTTGTTTTGCTGCGCTTGGTGTCACGTTGTCGAACATATCCATTTTTCGTACAAAGTCAAGGTTTTTCCCGTGTTAATATACATTTAAACATCGACCTGTTCCCGATTGCAATGCTTTTTTTATGCAAATGCCGGCGGCGATATGCCTGAGTTTTCTTTTTGCGGCAGCACTTAGCGGTCAGACGCCAACGCCTTCGCCTGTTCCCTCACAGATCGAGGAAGAGGTGATCGTCGTCGCCGACCGATCCGGTTCGACGATCGGCGAAACGCCGGCGAGCGAAACCGTAATCGCAAAACGCGAGATCGAAACTTCGGCCGCACCGACACTGGATGAGACGTTGCGGCAAAGCGTCGGTTTTTCGACATTTCGCCGGACCGGCAGCCGAACTTCAAACCCGACAACACAGGGCGTCTCATTCCGAGGAACCGGTTCGAGCGGCGCGAGCCGTGCTGCGGTACTTTTTGACGGGGTGCCGCTCAGTGATCCGTTTGGCGGTTGGGTTCAATGGGAACGCGTGCCGGGGATCGCGGTAGAACAGATCGAGGTGCTTCGCGGCGGAGCGTCAAGCCTTTACGGCAACTACGCCCTCAGCGGAGCTGTAAATATTATACCGCGAAAGGCCGCGGATGAACACGCTTTTTCCGCGGAGGGGTTTGCGGGGGGCCAAGAAACATTTTCGGGCTCTGCTTTTTCCGAAACGCGATGGCAAGGACTCACGTTTGACGCCGTGGGTGCAGCGTTTCTGACGCGCGGGTTTCGTCCGATTGATGAGGCAGTTCGCGGTCCCGTTGATGGCTATGCGGGCGTTAGATATACAAGTTTTTCCGGGCGTGTGGGCCGTCAATTCGGCAAATCGGCGTCCGTCTTTGTTCGGCCTTCGATCTTTGGTGAAGTGCGGACCAATGGAACGGGCTTGCAGACGAATCGAACGCACATCAGGCAGTTGGTCGCGGGCGGCAAGGCTTCCCGGCGTGAACGGATCAATGCCGAGTGGCGAGCGTACGGCGGAACGCAGGTTTACGATCAGATCTTTTCTGCCGTGAACGCTATGCGGACGGCCGAGAGCCCGACACGTATTCAACGCGTTCCGGCGCAGAATATCGGCGGTTCGCTGGTTCTGTCAGGCGCTATTGGCGATCATTCGCTGGTTGGCGGTGTCGATGCAAGGCAGGTTCGCGGGTCGAGCGATGAGATCGTTTATGCGAATGGCCTTGCGATCACAAAGATAGGTGCGGGCGGGCGTGAAACAGCGTTCGGGGCCTTTGTTCGATATCTCGTGAAGCTCGGCGATAAGCTGGTGCTGGTTGGCGGGCTGCGTGTTGACCGTTGGCAGAATACTCGCGCTCTGTCGGCGACGCATTTCCTCGTTCCAAACACACGTTTTGTCGATGTTTTTCCTGACCGCGGCGAGACGGCATTCAGCCCTCAGGCGGCGATGCTTTTTCACGCGAACGACCGCGTTTCGGTCTACGCCAGTGCGTCGTCGAGCTTTCGTTCGCCAACACTGAACGAACTCTATCGAACGTTCCGTGTCGGCAATATAAACACGCTCGCAAACGCCTATCTTCGCTCGGAAAGGGCGACAAATGCTGAGGCCGGCATCAACTACAAACTGCGCTCGTTTAGCGTTCGTTCGTCCGTATTTTGGACAAAAGTGGATCGTGCCGTTTCAAATGTGACGATCTCGGCCACGCAGAACCTCATCACACGCCAACGCCAGAATGTAGGTGCGACGCGCGTGGCGGGATTTGAGATCGAGGCCGAAACAACATTTCGCCGACTTTATCTATCGACGGGCTATCTGTTTGCCGATTCTCGTGTCGTTGAATTTGCCGCGGACACGGCACTTGTCGGCCTGCGAGTTCCTCAGGTCGCCCGGCATCAATTCACTTTCCAGGGCCGTTATTCAATGGAAAAATGGACGCTCGCCCTCCAGGGGCGCGCCGCCGGAAAGCAATACGACGACGACCAAAACCTATTTCGCCTCGAACCGTTTCTCCAGATCGACCTTTTCGCCTCACGCCGTGTCGGCAAAAGCGCATCCGTTTTTGCCGCTCTCGAAAATATCACGAACACGCGCTACTCGACCGGCCGAACGCCGATCCGAACGGTCAGCTCGCCGATCAATTTTCGCATTGGGGTTCGTTGGAATTAAAGCGGGCAAAGCCCAACGAAAATAGGCCGCGAACATTAAGTTCGCGGCCCTTTCTTCATTCAAATATTTTACAAACCTATTCCGGTGGGCCTGAGCATCCCGGGCCCATCAATGCCGGTTGTTTTACGCTGATGATCGGGTAATTCTCGGCAGTGGCGTTTATTTCTAGCCACGGGAGGTATTCCTCGGGGATGGACATGTCCGAATAAATGGCTTCGACGGGGCATTCGGGGAGGCATGCGTCGCAGTCGATACAGGTGTCTGGGTTGATCAATAGTTTGTCGGGCAGTTCGTGGAACGCCTCGACGGGGCAAACGGCGGCGCAGTCGCTGTATTTACACTGGACGCACGGCTCGGCAACGATATAAGTCATAATAAGAAGTTAGTAGAGCTTTTTGAGTTCTTTGAGTTTTTTGAGTTCTCAGTATTTCGGAGTTTAATTAGTCAACTAATCACTATAACTCAACGAACTCTATAAACTCAATGAACCCCAAAAACTCACATCCAAAGCAAAATAAAACCGTAATACTCCAAGGATAGCTTGTCAAATCAGGTTACACAAGTGGTAGAATCTCATCAATACCTCGACAGATATTAGGGCAAAGCAAAGAAATTAACAAAGATGAAAAATCTCAAAGCTGAACGTGAATTGTCACTCGATTTTCTGCGTGTGACTGAGGCGGCCGCTATCGAATCGGCCAAAACCATGGGCCAGGGCGACCGCAAATACAGCGACCACGTCGCCGTCGAAGCAATGCGCGAAGTAATGGACACCGTGCCGATGCGCGGCCGCATCGTCATCGGCGAAGGCGAACGCGACGAGGCGCCGATGCTCTTTATCGGTGAAA
>CAZVDM010000175.1:0-7743 GCA_964625555.1 uncultured Chloracidobacterium sp. | reverse complement strand
CTTCGACGCACGGAGCGTTTGGCGCGCTGGCGTTCGGCATCGGCACGAGCGAAGTCGAACATGTGTTTGCTACGCAGTGTTTACAGCAAACGCGGTCAAAGAATCTTCAAATAAATGTCGAAGGCGAATTGCCGTTCGGCGTGACGTCAAAGGACGTCATTCTGGGCATCATCAACCGCATCGGAGCCAACGGCGGGGCCGGACACGTGATCGAATACACTGGTTCGACGATCAGAAACCTATCGATCGAAGGCCGCATGACCGTCTGCAATATGAGCATCGAAGGCGGAGCAAAGGCCGGACTGATGGCTCCGGACGAAGCGACTGTCGAGTATATAAGAGGAAAACAATTTGCTCCGAAAGGCGAGGATTGGGATCGAGCGGTCGAATGTTGGAAAACGCTCACGACCGACACCGGAGCGTCGTACGACGAAACAGTCGAGATCGACGCCGCGACATTCGAACCATACGTTACGTGGGGAACTTCGCCCGATATGTCCGTAAAAGTAACCGAGACGGTTCCCGATCTGAGCGATGCCCGCGACGAAAGCGAAGCGCGTTCTTTCGAGCGGATGTATCAGTACATGGGCGTCGAGCCTTCGCAGCGGATCGACCAGATCGCGATCGACCGTGCGTTCATCGGCTCTTGCACGAATTCGCGTATCGAAGACCTGCGCGAGGCCGCGAAGGTCACCAAGGGTTACAGCGTCAGCAGCCGTGTTAATGCGATGGTCGTTCCCGGCTCGATGCAGATAAAAAAACAGGCCGAGGACGAAGGTCTTGCAAAAATATTTACCGATGCCGGTTTCGAGTGGCGCGACGCCGGATGTTCGATGTGCCTTGCGATGAACGAAGACATACTTCAAGATGGCGAACGCTGTGCTTCGACCAGCAACCGCAATTTCGAGGGCCGCCAAGGCCGCGGCGGCCGAACACATCTGGTTTCGCCAATGATGGCGGCGGCGGCAGCGATCGCAGGGCATTTTGTCGATGTGCGCAACTGGAAGTTTAACGACTAGATGGAAAAATTCACTACATTCGATGGCTCCGTCGCTCCGCTGTTCCAAACGAACATCGATACCGATCAGATCATTCCAAAGCAGTTTCTGACGAGGATCGAGCGGACGGGCTATGGAGCGTTCCTGTTCAACGACTGGCGATTTGACCCCGACGGTTCAACGAAAGCCGATTTTGTTCTCAATGATCCCAAATACCAAGATGCTTCGATACTCGTTGCAGGTGCGAACTTCGGCTGCGGCTCGTCGCGGGAACATGCTCCGTGGAGTCTGATGGATTTTGGTTTTCGAGCGGTGATCGCGCCGAGTTTTGGGGATATTTTCTTTAACAACAGTCTGAAGAACGGCCTTGTGCCGGTACGGCTCGACGATTCGATCGTGGAAACGATCGTCGAACGAGCTAAAACCTTTGATGACTATTCGCTCACCATCGACCTTGCAAACCAAACTGTGACCGATCGAAACGGCCTCGCGGTTACGTTCGAGATCGACGAATTTCGCCGCTATTGCCTCATCAACGGCCTCGACGACATTGGCCTCACGCTCCAAAACGAACAAAAGATAACCGAATTTGAACAAAGATCGTCTGCTCCCTCGCAATTTGCGGTCGCCTCACCGTAGTGGTGCGATGACGATCTGGTTTGCGGTTCTTTGCAAACTTTGCGGCTTGGCGTTAGAAAAGGCCGATTTCCACGCGAAGCCGCTAAGACGGCAAACGAGGAACAAAGTCAGAAAGGCCAAACACTAAAAGTTCAAGATATCGCCGACCTCCCTTTCAAACCCGAACTGTTTGCAATTTTCACACCGTCAAGTTACCATAAATGCTCGTTAAACTAAGCATTTTGTTAGCTTGACGCCGTTCGTCACGACCGATCGCAATCGGTTTTGAAGGCAATATATTATGGGTTTTTCGACAGTCGCCATCCACGCGGGCAACGAACCGGATCCGGTGACCGGAGCCGTCAGTGTTCCTATTTATCAAACGTCAACTTACAAGCAAGAGGCCCTCGGAAAACCGACCGGCGGCTACGAATATGCCCGCACTCAGAACCCGACACGCACAGCTTTAGAAAAGAATATCGCCGCCCTCGAAGGCGCCAGTTTCGGCTTTGCCTTTGCCTCGGGAATGTCGGCGATCGACACGGTCCTCAAGCTTGTAAAAGCAGGCGAGCACGTTGTCTTGGGCGATAACACTTATGGCGGAACGTTTCGCTTGTTTAGCAAGATACTCGTCAATTATGGTGTCGAATTTGACCTCGCGGATACGACGGACATTTCAAATCTCGAAAAGGCGTTCAAACCGAATACCAAAATGGTCTTTGTCGAAACGCCGACAAATCCCGTGATGTCGGTGACCGATCTCAAGGCCGTTTCCGATCTAGCCCACGCAAATGGTGCCAAGGTCGTCTGCGACAACACGTTTATGTCGCCGTATTTTCAGAGGCCGATCGAATTCGGCTGCGATATCGTCGTTCATTCGACCACCAAATATCTCAACGGCCACTCGGACAGCGTCGGCGGCTTTGTCGCGTTGAACGACGAGAAAGACGCCGAATGGATCGGTTTTGTACAGAATGGAATTGGCGCGATATTGTCGCCATTCGATTCGTTCCTGGTTCTTCGCGGCACCAAAACATTAGCTGTTCGTATGGAAGCTCACGACAAGAACGGCCGCGTCGTCGCGAATTTCCTGGCCGAACACCCGCGTGTCGAAAAGGTCTATTATCCCGGCCTCGTTTCGCATCCGCAGCATGAACTCGCAAAACGGCAGCAATCGGGATTCGGCGGCATGGTGGCGTTCGAGACAGGTTCGCTTGCTAACGCAAAAAAAGTTTTAGAAGGCGTCAAGTTGTGTACTCTAGGCGAAAGCTTGGGTGGCGTTGAAAGTTTGATCTCGCATCCGGCATCGATGACGCACGCGTCCGTTCCGGTCGAGAAACGCGACGCTCTCGGCATCACCGACGGACTTGTCCGTGTTTCGGTCGGCATCGAAGATGTCGAAGACATTATCGCTGATCTCGATCAGGCCTTGGCGTAAGATCGGACTTCGAAGTTTCGAGTTCCGAGTTTCCGGAATTCGTGTTAATTTTTAACTTGGAAATCGAAACTCGGAATCTGAGTCTCAAAACTTCGAATTCGAAACTATAAAGAATGTTTATTGTTGAAACACATGCGACCTCGCACATTGGCCGCGTCAGGAAAGGCAACGAGGATAATTACCTTTTGCTGAATATTTCGGGCGGCAAACGCTGGACCGGTGCGCAGGACGATAGTGAATTCATCATCGAATCACAGCGGTTCGAGGTCGATGATAATGGCATCGTAATGGCCGTGTCCGACGGTATGGGCGGGGCATTGGCCGGCGAGGTCGCTAGCACGATGGCGGTCGAGTCGGTCAGCGAACGCCTGCTCGGCCAGGACATTGACGAAACCCTTGCCCCCGAGGCATATGATCACCATTTGATCGCCAAGCTCTACGACGCGACGGTCAATGCAAATTCGCTGATCCACAACCAGGGCCGCACCGACCCGCAGTTTCAGGGTATGGGTGCGACGTTCACAGGCCTCGGATTGACGCCGTCGGCGGCGGACATCATTCAGGTTGGCGACAGCCGTGCGTATCTGGTGCGTAACGGCAAGATCTATCAGGTCACAAAGGACCAATCGCTCGTGCAGCAGTTGATCGACGCGCAGCAGATATCAGCCGAAGAGGCCGAAACCCATACGCTGAAAAACGTGATCTTGCAGGCTCTCGGAGCCCAGAATGAGATATATCCCGTATCTGCGCGCGTCGCACCGCATAAGAACGACGTTTTCCTGCTGTGCAGCGACGGTCTTTCGAACAAGGTCAGTGCCGCCAGCATGCAGCGAATCGTGCTCGAAAATTTTGACGAGCTCGAAAATGCCTGCGTCGAATTGATCCGCGAAGCGAACGAGAACGGCGGTGAGGACAACATTACTTGCATTCTGGCAAAGTTCACGGGCGACACTCTGCCTGAGCCGGTCGGCGACGACGTCAAACTCGAACTCATCGACCTCGGCGGCATTCACGACACCGCAGATCAGGACCTTGCTGACGACGAAGATACCGCAGAAATAATTTGAACCTCGGTCGCGAAAACTGCATCCAAAGGCTGTGAAAAGGAGATGTTGGTTTATATGAAGGTGTTTTTGCTGCTTGTTGCTATCGGTTTAACACTTGTCGGTGAGGTATCGGCCCAGACAGTTGTCCGAAGTGCCCCGGCTCCGGCAGTGTCCGCACCGATCACAGTCGAAGGCATCGTCATCAAGCCCGACGCCAAGATCGTAGAAGACCGAGCCTTTGTAACCAAGATCACCGCGGCTCTGTATCTGCTCAAGACCAAATCACCAGAGGACCTCAAGCTGGTCCAATCGTATATCGGTATCATCCGTGCCTGGCCTGCGAGCGGTGCCAATTTTAACGAAGAGATAATGACGATCGACATCGGCAAACAGACCTTTGACGCATCGCTCGAGTGGCTGACGAGCGTCCTCGTTCACGAGACGACGCACATCAAGAAATACAGGGACTCAGGCAAAAAGTTTGGCGACGCCCATCTGATGTCCGATAAGAAGGCCGCTTTTAAGGTAATGGTCGATGAAGAATTGGAATGCAATCGTGCCCAATTGGTGACCTTGGGCAAGATCGGCGGGACGAAATTTGAGATCGATTATCTAAAAGCTCAGAAAGGCGATCATTTTGACATCGACAAAGACGGCGATTATGACATGGACGACTACAAAGGCCGTTCGTGGGATTGATCACTCTTCTCGCCAGCCGGGAAGTTCGTTCTCGACACGTCGAACATATATCGACGAACCTTTTACCTCGACAACCTCGACCTTTTCACCCTCGGTCAGCAGCGTTTGGCCGTCGGCCGGATATGCAGTCCAGACAGAGCCGTAAACCTTGACAGCGCTTTCATTCAATGCACCGCTGCTGGCGATCGTGACGGTGCCGACCTTTCCGGGAAGGGAATCAACGCCGTATTTCGCTTCGTTCAGGCTATGGGGCAAATAGCGGGCAAACAACGTCCTCGACATCGCGGTAAGTGCTACAGACACGATCGCAAATACCAGAAACTGGACCCCAAAACCAAATCCGAGATATCCGGCGGCCGCCGCACCCAAAGCTCCGACACCAAACCAAAGCAGCACAAACCCAAGCGTAAATATCTCGGCGATGATCAGCACAACGCCCAACGCCAGCCACAATATCCAAGCGATTTGGTCCATACATTCCCCGACGACAGCAGACACTTTCAATATACACGATTCCTTAAGGCAAAAGGCAAAACTCTCAAGGAAAAACGTACGAATTCTGTGCAGGGCTGCTGACAACTGACAACTGACTGCTGACAACCGACCATCGGCGTGTTAATCTCTAAAAACGTGCTGGGGTGGCGGAATTGGTAGACGCCCAGGACTTAAAATCCTGTGACCTTAGGGTCGTACGGGTTCGATTCCCGTCCCCAGTACCACCATATCTTTGCTTTGTAATGAGGAACACAGTTTCCTCATTTTTTGTTTGGTACCATAGTTGCTTGTACGAGTGTGGGGTGACAAGTATGAAACTGGGAATATTATCAACTATTGGCTTTGTGGCGGTGCTCGTCTTCGGACTTGCACAGATCGCCGATGGGCAGAACCGAACAGTTTTTAACGAAGCAGAGCGTATCTCAGGCGATTCGTTTGGCGTATCTGTGCGAACGCCGATGGGAGCAAGTGTCTATGCCGTCAAACAGCCGTCGAAAGCCGTTCTTAACGCCATCGACAAAGGCCTCGGCGACCTTTTCACCGTTGCCCGTAAGAACAGGTACAAAAAGCGATTGAACTATTCCGATTACACGATCTATATCGGCAAGGCCGACCGGCTAAAAGACTTTCAGAACAGTTATTCGCCTGATATCGCGATCGCGGCCGCTCAGTATGCCGGTTCGATCTACGACAAGGGCGGTTATATCTACGCATCAGGGATCGTGGTCGCGCTCAATCCGTGCGCGTTCATGATCGCCGAGCACACCAAGAATTTCGAACGTATCACCGAGGTCGTCCGTTACGAGGGCGAACATCTCGTGCTGTATCACAACGACCGCCGACGCTACAGCGAAACTGCCGACCACAGCCAAGGCGGCGGACACCCGATACTGCAGTAGGCAGATGGCGGTTGGCCGGTGGCCGTCAGAGATCGATCTCGACTGGCTTCTTCCAACCGCCAATTGCCCACGGTCCCAACCGATTTCGTATACTCGCTCCACCAAACCGTTTTCGCATTTCCTGCATCATAGTCTTTTGAGAAACAAAAATTCACAGAAATAGGGCAATTTCGCCCTTTTCCGTTTTTGCTGCGTAAGTGGCACAGGCATTGCAAATTGACTTCGCGTGGGCCGCAGTATTGCTCGCCGGAGATGGAGGTCTTAAATGAACGTCTTCGCGGCCGGCAACAAAACGGCAAGTCTGTTGCTCTTGATCTTTGCAAATTTTTTGATCGCAAACGCACAGGGCGATTCGATCTATCATTTGCCCGCCGGAACGCGGATCACGGTCAAGCTCGAGACGGACCTGAGTTCGAAAGTGTCGAGCGTCAATGACACGTTCAAGGCTTACGTCGCAAGGGACGTAAAGAACCGCGAGGCTGTCGTGCTGCCGGCCGGAACCGAGATCGAAGGCCGAGTAACAGGCGTTTCGCGAGCCAAGATCGGAGGCAAGAACGGCAAGCTTGATATCGTTTTCGAATGGCTGAGGTTGTCAAAGGAAGCCAAGCGCGAGATCGACGGTGTGCTGATCACTAAGATCCGCACCGATTCGTCCGCCACGCTAAACGCACTCAGCCTGATCGGCGGAACCGCGACAGGCGCTCTGATCGGAGCCGCTGCGATGTCAGGCAAGGGAGCATTGATAGGTGCCGGTATCGGTGCCGGAACGGGCACGGGCGTTCTTCTGCTCCGAAAAGGCAAAGAGATGCGGATACGCAAAGGCGAGGAATTTGAGATCGAGTTAAAGAACGAGGTTGTTTTGCCCGTTTTTGATTATTGAAAAATCTATATAAGTTTGGTCGTTGGCGAGAACCGTCGGCCATACACGAAAAAGCCCGATGCGAAGGGGAGAGCGCATCGGGCTTTTTCTTTGCATTCATCTCCGCTTACGGAAACAGCTTGCCATCAGCTGTCGATCTTCCGTATATCTCACCGGTCCGGATATTGAACATCACCCACCGCCTCATCACCATACCAAAGTAGGTCGCGATGTCTTTATGGACGGCCATGTCAGCGGCTTCCGTGATCCCTATTGACCAACCGTATACAGCGATCGCGACGTCGCGTCTGTTGGGCATCGGCTTGCCGGACTGCACGCGGCCTATAAAGTTGCCTCCATCCGGGGCTCCTTTGTTAAAGTTGTGGTCTAAATAGCTCTTGACCAGGAACCCTCGAGTGCCCTCGCTAAAGCTGGTTACGCTGACGGAGATCGTATTCGGTTCGGGCGTATAATACCGCGGTATCCGATAGACGATCAGCGAATCATCAAAGCGGCGCCCGGATACGGGCTCGACCGTTTCTCTGAGCAGCGCCAGAACGCGAGCTTGAAACGCCTGATCTGATTCGCCCTCATTCCTCTTTTCGCCAAGTATCTTGTCTCTATCTGTGTGCCACTTTATTAGGCTATCCTGGTCGGTGACCTTTTCGGTGACGCCCGTGCCCATCGCAGG
>CAZVDM010000174.1:0-7751 GCA_964625555.1 uncultured Chloracidobacterium sp. | reverse complement strand
GCGGCCCATTCGATCAGATATTTGCGGGCGTTCTCGGCGGTCAATGCCGTGCGGAACGGGCGGTCGCTGACGAGGGCCGAATAGGTGTCGGCGACGCGGAGAATGCGTGCGGCAAGCGGTATCTGATCGCCCTCGATGCCGTCCGGATAGCCGCTGCCGTTCCACCATTCGTGATGCCAGCGGACGATGAGCTGGACACCGCGGGAAAGTCCCATTTTCGCTGCGGCCTGTTCACCGATCACGGGATGCCGCTGCAGGTCGAGGCGTTCCTCGCTGCTGAGCACACGGCCCGAGCGGATGTAGTCGCGGTTCATCTGCATCTCACCAATATTGCGTACGAGAGCCGCTTGCTGCAGCAAAAGGCGATCGTGCGGTTCGAAATTGAACGCCAGCCCGAGCGAGTCGACCATCTCGGCGATCCGCACAGAATGGCCGGCCGAGTATCCTTCGAACGCATCAGCGTCGGCGGCGATCGAGATCAGTTTTTCGTCGAACCTGGGTTTTTCCGAGATTATGCTCTGCACGCTCTTAGTCTAAGAGTTCGAAGTTGAAAGTTCAAAGGTAAAATCTGAAGAGTCCGATCAATTCTGCCACGAAGCAGCAAAAATAAGATCGGAAATACTGTCCGTCACCATGATCAGCCGGCTCGGCTCGGCAAAGCCATATCGCTTGCTGATCACGCTGATAACGTACGTTTGTCCAACCTCGGTGTCCTCGAAAGCAAAGGAACCGAGACTGGTCGTCAATGCCGTTCGGGGTGAGGTCAGCGATCCGCCGGTGATCGTCACGCGGACGTTTCGGATTCCGAGCCCGTCTGCTCGCTGAACCCGGCCGCCGATCGAAACATTCGCTGCGGTCGGTCCCGGCAATGGATTCCAAAATCCGCCGCGCAGCGCGTAGGCGCCGCCCGTACCGTTTGTGCCTGCGGCCGGCTGCCCATTTGTGCCCTCGACCGCATAAAATCCACCCGAACTTGCACCTCCGCCGTTTGCGATGACGGACTGCTCAAGCGCATATATTCCGCCGGTCGCGATCTGTGCAGAGATATTTGCGACCGCAAAGGCCAACACGAAAAGCAAAACGGGCGTTGATTTATATAATCGAGATATGTTCATAATTTCCTCTCTATTTCGCAATCTATCCCCTAACCTGCGGAATGGATAACAGTTCGAGCGTAAGTTTGAGCACGTGTTTGAGTCTCACAGTTATCTCTCTATTGCCTAAGAAACACGACCGTCAGGCTACCCTGCATCACCGAATTTGAATCCCCGCCGACATTCGCGGCGGAGCCCGAACTAAGTGCCGCATGAACGGCGATAGTATGCGAACCGGAAGCAAGAGTCGTAGTATACCCGAGCGACCAGTTTTCGATAGTGGTAGTGCTGCCCCCGGTGTTGGCAGCGATGACACGCTTATAGCCTCCGGTAGGCACGATCACACCATCGATAAAAAGCGCGATATCGACTCGAGAGACGCCGGTCGTCGAAGTTGATGTAGTCTGCACTCCGCCCTCCGCGGTTATGTAGGCGATACACGAGGTCGATCCACTGATGCAGATCGCGGGCATGCTAACCGACGTAGTAAGCCCCGGTATCACCACAAATCCCGCCCCCGGGCTCACCCCCGCTGTCGAGAAAACCGTCGTCAGAGGCTGTCCGAGGAGGCCGGACGGCGGGTTGTTTCCAAAGTTCAGAAGGGTAAACGTCTTAGTGCCGCCGATCGTCTGACTTGTAGTTAGGTCGACAAAGTTCTTCGTTGCGCTGCCGGTGCCTCCGTTGGCGATAGGCACCACACCCGAGACGTTCACTGCGGTCGTTGCATTTGCGACCGTGCCGGTCACTTTGCTCCCGTCGATCGCGACGATCTGTGCATCCGTGACACACAACACGCACGCTGCCGACAGCGAGTCAGACGAGCTTGCCCCAACTGACTTCATCGCAAACGGACTCGACGTGATCTGTTGTCGCGGTGTGAGCGTTGTGAATCCGGGCGGATCGGTTGGTTTTCTTACGGCGATCTCGATCCAGCGATCCGAACCCGACGCAAATGGAGCGGCCGGAGAAAAGTCGAGATTGACAGTAAATACACCATTTGTCACCGTCACGGAGTTGTTAGTGATCGTCGTCCCTTGCTGTGTCCCGAGTGTTGCAGCATCCCAGATCGAAAACTGCATCTGATAGGTTCCGCCCGCCGGAAGAGTGCTATCGGTCAATCGGCCCTGAAAGGTAAATGTTGGTGTCTGACCGTCGACCGTTATCGCAAGCGAAATCAGTGCGAATAGGATGGCAGTATTCAAGTGTCTACGCATTGGAATACCTCCCCAAACAATGTGGCTTATGGAGGCAATTATACGGCAAAAAGCAATTTGCGCAAGCTATTTTCGCAGGCCCTCGAGTAGCCCGCGAGCCTCAGCATTGTTGGGATAGATCGCGAGGAGTCGTGTGAGTTCGCCCTCGGCGCGCTTGAGCAGGTTGTATTGTATATAGAACTCTGAGAGGATCAGGCGATATGCCGGATGGTTGCCGTCGAGTTTGATCGCGGTCTGCATCTCGGTTTCGGCTTTGTGCCGCTGTTTTTCGTTGGCCGACAGAGCCTTTCCGTAATATGCGTGAAAGCGCGCATTTTTCGGAGCGAAATGAGCCGCTCGTGCAAGGAAAGGTGTAGCGGCATCGGGGCTGCCGTCCATCAGCAGATTGAAACCGCGTTCGAAGTCCTCGTTCGCCTGTTTCATCTGATCGGAAAGCTCCTCGTAGGTGCCGGCCGCTTTTGATTTTTCCTTTTCGGACAATTCCTTTCTGATCTTGAAGTCGTAATTTTCACGGGTGTCTTCATTTTTGAGCGTTTCGTAGGCGTGAGCTAGCTGCGTGAACGCATTTTGGACACGGCGGAGCAATGCGGCTTCGTCTTTGTGAAAGTGGTCCGGATGGAACATCTTGGCGAGTGAGAAGTACGATTTCCTGATCTCGGCGATCTCGGCTTTAGGGTCAAGGCCGAGCAGGTCGTAATAGGTCTGCGACTTTTCTGCACGCGTGAGATATTCTTCGACATCGAGCTTTACCACTTCAGCCGCGGGTTCGACAACGACCGGAGCCGGAACCTCCACTTTAATAGGCTGCGCCGAAAAAGCCGGCCGAAGTGCTTCGCGTTTCAGCTCAAGTTTGGCATCGAGGAATTTGGCGATCGAGATATTTGAGAATGCCGGATTCCACTCGCTGCGTATCAAAAGCCCGCCAAGCCAAAGGGTATATAGGGCTTTGATGGTATCGGCCTCAGGCATTGTGTGTTCGGCTATCAAGTCCTTTGCGGCTACTTCATCTTCACCGAATTTTGAGATCACAGACTTCTCCTTTTGCGCGAGTTCAAATTTTGTTTCGTCCAACACAGAACGACTGAAAGATTCATTAAGGCTGCGGAATCTTCCGAGTATCGTCTGCACGGGCAGACACCGCCCGTAATCCAACAATAGTGCGGTAGTGTGAATATCAAACGCAAGCCCGTCTCTCAACCGCGCAAGTGATGTAAAGCTCCAATTACCTGAGGTCCAACTCAATACGTCGATCACGATCGCCTTGATCTGATCTACGAACATTTGATCACATTCAGCCTTTGTCAAAAAATCTTTGTCCTGCAGGAACGCCGCAAATTCGAAATCATTTGTAAAGTTCGGTATCTGGCTTAGGTCGTCACGGCTCAACTGTTTTTTGGCCAGCATCATGTCAAATAACCTCGACGAGCGGGCATTTGAGACCGCGAATGCGATCACGCCATGTTTGAAATACAAGATGCACTTGCGGTCGTTGTCCGAAACACGCAAGCTTCCGTCCAGCCTTGCGTGCGAGATCTCTGCGATCAATTCGGCAGACGGGTTTGTCAGGAAACTTCCTGATATCTCAAGTGATGATTTAGAGGTCATTTAGTACTTACGGATTGCCGGCCTGCAGCGTGGGGAACCAGTTAAGATGATAACAAATCGAAGGCCGAAAAGTTAAGCGTTATTTTTCGCGTTTCGTTCAATGATTTGATAGCATCTGATGACACCTTTAGCTGGAAATAAATGGAAAAAGACCTCGAAATCCGCGAATGCAAAACTCTCGATGCGTTGGCCGAATGCGTGCAGCTTCAGCGTGACGTTTTCGCTTTGCCAGAGGTCGAATTGTCGCCCGTACGGCATTTCATCGTGACGAGAAACGCGGGTGGTTTTACACTCGGAGCCTATGACGGCGAATATTTGGCCGGATTTGTGCTGAGCGTCCCTGCATTTTTGCGGGGCGAGCCGGCATTCTACTCACATATGACAGGCGTCCGTGCGGAATATCAAAGCCACGGCATAGGTGCGAAATTGAAATGGGCACAGCGTTCGCGGGCATTGGCTGAGGGCGTCAGATTCATCAAATGGACGTTCGAACCGGTTAAGGCGCGTAATGCTTACTTTAATCTCGAAAAGCTCGGAGCGACGGTGAGCGAATTGCAGGTGAACTTCTACGGTACAGATTACGGGACCGTTCCCGAGACCGCAGGGAAGGAATTTGGACTGGCGAGCGATCGCCTCTTCGCGGAATGGCATCTCGAAAGCGAAAAGGTTCGAGCACTCGCGACGGGCGGGCGATTTGCTGAAACTCGTGAACCTTCGGCGGTTGTCGAGCTAATGCCCGACTGGCTTGGTTTGGTCGCGGCCGATCCGGCTGGGGCGTTGGCGGAACAGCTAAGAATTCGCGGCGAATTCCTTTCCGCATTTTCCGCGGGAATGACCGGCCGCGGATTTCGACGCGACGTTGAGCGGCCGGCATATTTGTTATACAACGATTAGCGATGTCCATCTTTGAGATCGATCCTGACATTCGAAAAGCGAAAACACTTGCGTCTGTGTTTTATACGGACCCAAGGTATTTTGAGCTATCGAAAGACAAAATATTTGCGCGAACATGGCAGTATTTGGGCAGAACGGACGAAGTTGAGAGCTTGAAGCCAGTGACGATCTTATCGGGTGTTTTGGACGAGCCCGCTCTATTGGTCAGGACGGACGATTCGATCAGATGTCTCTCAAATGTATGCACTCATCGCGGCAAGGTCTTGGTAAACGAGCCTTGTAAAGCCGATCTGATCCGTTGCGGTTATCACGGCCGTCGATTCTCGCTGGACGGCAAGTTTTTGTCCATGCCGGAGTTCGAAGGCGTCGAAGATTTCCCTTGTGAGAGTGATAATTTGAAACAGCTTGAGTTCGCGGCGAGGCAGGGGTTCATGTTCGCATCGCTTGATCCGATCGAGCCGTTCGATTCGTATGTAGATGATGCGGCGGAGCGATTTGCCGACGATAATTATGAAGCGAACAGTTTGCGGCTGACATCGAAACGCGAATACGCGGTCAATGCTCACTGGGCACTATATTGTGAGAATTATCTCGAAGGATTTCACATCCCTTATGTGCATCACGCCCTGAATGCAGTTGTTGATTACGGCAGTTATACTACGGAAACTTTTCGATATTCGAGTTTGCAGTCTGGCTACGACGACACGGGCGAAATTGCTGCGAGATATTTGTTTATTTTCCCAAATTTGATGTTCAATTTTTATCCTTGGGGAATTTCGGTAAATGTTGTTCGGCCGGTGTCTCCGGCGGAAACAGTTGTCGAATTTCTAACCTTTGTTAGTGATGAGTCACTAATAGATACAGGTGCCGGAGCCGACCTGCACGGCGTCGAAATGGAAGACGAGGCGGTTGTCGAAAGCGTCCAGAAAGGAATCCGTTCGCGGTACTACTCGCATGGCCGATATTCGCCAACACGAGAACAAGGAACACATCATTTTCACCGTTTGATCGCGGAATTCATGAAATAACCGATGAGTGTGAACGAAGAAATAGAACAACTTAGATCTGAGATCAACAGGCACAGCGAGCTGTATTATCAATCCGACGCTCCGGAAATTTCTGATTTTGAGTTCGATCAGTTGCTTGAGCGTTTGAAGGTACTTGAGGCCGAACACCCTGAATTTCTCACGCCGGACAGTCCGACCCAGCGTGTCGGCGGTAAGGCGACGAGCCTCAAACCGTTCACGCATACCGTTGCACTGATGTCGCTCGATAATTCGTACGATCTTGACGAATTGAAGACATTCACCGAGCGATGCGAGAAACTGGCCGAGGGGCGAAAGCTAGATTATGTTGCCGAACTCAAGATCGATGGTTTGAGTGTTTCGCTCCATTACGAAAATGGCATTTTGGTGACCGGAGCGACACGAGGCGATGGACAGCAAGGCGATGAGGTTACGCAGAACGTCAAAACTATCCGGTCGATCCCGCTGAAACTGAAAGCAGATGCCCCGTCACATGCCGAGGTTCGTGGCGAGGTGTTTTTGTCGCGGTCGCAGTTTTCAAAGATCAATGCTGAGCTTGAGATGCAGGGCGAAAAGACATTCGCCAATCCGCGTAATTGCGCATCGGGGACGCTGCGGATGCTCGATTCGGCGGTGGTGGCCTCGCGGCGGCTCGACATGTTTCCGTATGACGCATTTACGGGCGCGTCGAAGATGTTTGCGACGCACGCCGAGGTCTTTGAATGGTGCGGACGGAATGGTTTTAACGTAAATCCAAATCGTCGCGTTTGTGCCGATTTTGCGGAACTCGCTGCGTTCATCGCCGAGATGGAAACGGTCCGCGACGGGCTCGATTACGAGATCGACGGCGTGGTCGTTAAGGTCAATTCGACAGCTTTACAGGATGAATTCGGCACGACAACAAAGGCTCCGCGATGGGCTATCGCATACAAATACCCGGCCAGACAGGCCACGACTCGACTGCTTGGTATTGGAATTCAGGTCGGCAGGACCGGAGCGTTAACGCCTGTCGCCCATCTCGAGCCGACATTGCTCGCAGGAACGACCGTGGCTCGGGCATCGCTGCATAACGAGGACGAGATAAAACGTCTCGATCTCAAGATCGGCGACTACGTTATGATCGAAAAAAGCGGTGAGATCATACCGCAGGTGCTGTCAGTCGTGACCGCAAAGCGTGACGGAACCGAAAAAGAATTCGAGTTTCCGAGAACGTGTCCGGTATGCGGTTCAGACGCCGTACGTCCGGAAGGTGAGGCCGTACGTCGCTGCACAAACGACATTTGCCCTGCAAAGGTAAAGGCTCGCGTTCTATATTTTGCCTCGAGAAAGGCGATGGACATTGAGGGCCTGGGCGAGGTTTTGGTCGAGACGCTCGTCGATAACGGCTCGATCAAGGATGTTGCCGATCTGTACCAGCTCACCGTCGACGGAATCGCTTCGCTCGATCGCATGGCCGAAAGATCGGGAACCAATCTGATCGATCAGATCGAGGCCAGCAAATCTCGCGGACTGCAACGCCTGCTTTACGGGATCGATATCCGACACGTCGGCGAACGTTATGCCAAGATCCTTGCGAAACACTTCCGATCCATCGACCGCCTTGCCGAGGCCAGTATCCAGGAGCTTGACGACATTCCCGAGATCGGGCTTGCTGTCGCCGAGAGTGTGCACGCCTGGTTTCGCGACGAGCGAAATATCGATCTCGTCATAAGGTTAAAGGCCGCCGGCGTTCAGACCGAGACGGACGCCGCATCGACGGCAATGCTCGACGAACGCTTCGTCGGCAAAACCTTTGTCCTCACCGGTAAACTCGAAAACTACACCCGCGACGAAGCCGCCAAGCTCATCGAAGACCGCGGCGGCCGCGTCTCTTCATCCGTCAGCAAGAAAACCGACTTCGTCGTCGCCGGCAGCGACGC
>CAZVDM010000173.1:3734-7778 GCA_964625555.1 uncultured Chloracidobacterium sp. | reverse complement strand
TGTAATCGTGTGTTTCATAACTTGTTTTCCTATTATCAAATTTACATCGGCCGCTGTATAACGGCCTAGCGGCGTATCGAGATGAACTCAGAAGTACTAATTATCGGCGGCGGCGTGATCGGGTTGAGTATCGCCCGCGAGTTGCATCTTCGCGGCGTTCGGCAAATTAAGGTGCTCGACAAAGGCGTGTGCGGCGAGGAATCGTCGTGGGCGGCGGCCGGCATGCTCGGGCCGCAGGCCGAAGCTGATGAGGCCGGGCCGTTTTTTGACCTGTGCATCGGATCGCGCGATCTTTATCCGACGTTTGCGGATGATCTGTTGGCGGAAACCGGCATTGATATTGAGCTTGACAGAAGCGGAACGTTATACGCAGCTTTCACTGATGAGGACGAGCGTCATCTGAATTCACGTTTCGATTGGCAAAAACGAGCCGGACTTATGCTCGAACGATTGACCGGCGAGGAAACGCGAAGAGCCGAACCATTTATCTCACCCGACGTCCGGATGAGTTTGTTTTTCCCGTCCGATTGGCAGGTCGAAAACCGTAAACTTGTTGCCGCATTGAGGCACTACGCCGATGCGAACGGGATCGATATTCGGGAAACTTCGCAGGTCGCATCGCTTGTCATCGAAAACGGCCGTGTCACCGGTGCTGTCACGACAACCGAGACATTAACTGCCGGCAAAACAGTACTAGCAACCGGCGCATGGTCGTCGCTCATCAAAATCGGCGATGCTCCGATGCCGTTTGCGGTCACGCCAGTACGCGGGCAAATGATATGTATGCGGACGGCAAAGCGGCTTTTCGAGCGCGTGATCTACAGCAGACGCGGCTACATTGTGCCGCGGGCCGACGGACGTATTTTGGCCGGTTCGACCACGGAATTTGCAGGTTTTACGAAGACGGTGACCGACGATGCAGTGGGCGATCTGAGCAATATGGCGTTTGAGATCGCACCGAGCATGGACAGTTTGCCGGTCGTCGACAGCTGGTCGGGGCTGCGGCCGTTTGCGTCGGACGGCCTGCCGATCATCGGCGGTCTCGATGGCGTTGATGATCTCGTCATCGCGACTGCACATTATCGAAACGGCATCCTGCTGGCACCCATGACGGCTAAGATCACCGCTGAACTACTGACCGGTGCCATTTCGGATCGGAGTCTTGATGAGTATAGCCCTAACCGTTTTCGTGCGTCGGCGACCGGATCTGGCAGTTAATAGTTTTGCAAAATATGCACAGATTCTTATTGATCTTCATTTTGCTGGCGGTAATGTCAGTTTCGGGCCAATCGGGCCGCGTCGCACCGGCCGGTTCACCGAATGATCCTGCAGGTGCCTCGACAACGAACGGACAGACCGTAAAGCAGATGTTTGACGAAGCGAACTCGTATTTGAGAACCAAGGCAGCAGAGTTTGAGGCAAAAAAGATCAAGTTCAGCGACGCAAAGCTTGCTCAGCTCCAGATCGAACAAAAACAGCTCGCCGCCCGATATGCAGCTGCGTCGGGAATGCGAAAGGATCTGGCGGGAGCTGACCTTTACTATCTCGGGATGCTCCATTGGATCGCCGAAAATCTGGATGGGACGGCGGAGTGGCTTCAAAAATTCATTGCCACGGGTGACCCCGCAGCCGATCGGTCGCAGACCGCCCGTTCTATCGTGACCGTCGTTTTCGCGAAACAAAAAAAGACCGAAGATGCTGAGAGAATTCTTGCCGATTATGTAAAGAATGAGCCGCAAAGGCTCACCGAACGTGCCCGAATGGAAGGCGAACTTGCAAAGGCCTACCAAGTTCAAAAAGACTTTGTCCGCATGGCGCCGCACGCCGAGGAAGCATTCAAAGCCTCGAAAGCCCTGCTCGCCGATGCTGCGTCAAGAGCTCGCGGACTGGACGAAATACTCGACAATGGTGTGCTCGTTTTTGAAGCATACCGCGACACCGAAAACGCGGAAAAGGCCATCCGAGCACTCGACGATTTGATCGCTTCGGCAGTATCGACCCAATCGCCCAGCCTCTATTATTATGCAGCCGATGCTAAGATCACCTATCTAATTGATGAGGGTCGCAAGCCTCAGGCACTTGCGTTTTACCGATCGGCTATTGAAAATGCCCAGGTTGACTTTGCAACGGCACCGCTCCGGGCCGATGCCGATCGCCGCCTGCGGGCTCGTGACCGTCATTACCGATTGCTCGGTGAATTGGCACCGGAACTGCCGATGGTTGACAATTGGTTTCCGGGAAAACCTAAGAAAATTAATGAACTAAAGGGAAAGGTCGTTCTGCTTGATTTTTGGGCGACTTGGTGCGGGCCGTGTCTCGACGCGTTTCCTTCGCTTCGAGAATGGCATCAGGATTTTGCGTCGGACGGACTCGAGATACTTGGAGTTACGCGCTATTACGGCGAGTCGAGCGGTCTGCCAAAGGAAAAACCGGCGGAGATCGAGTTTCTGAAACGTTATCGCGTGTCCAAAGCGCTCCCTTACGATTTTGTTGTCGCCAACGGCCAGTCGATCCAACTCTTGTATGGGGCGACAGCATTGCCGACGGCGGTTTTGATAGATCGAAAAGGCGTGGTACGTTATATCGCGACCGGAACAAGCTCGACTCGGCTCGAAGAGATACGGGCGACGATAATCAAACTTCTGGCGGAAAAGTAGTTTCGCACATGCCGAAAAACGGCCGCAAGGCAAAACCGACAACACAGGGTCTTTACGATCGGATCGCAGATGTGCAGAATGTCGCGATGAAGCTCAACGGCTATCGTACGTCGGTTGCCAAATATCTGCGTTCGCTCGATCTTCGATTGGATGCCGGTTCATTAGTACTTGATGCAGGCAGCGGCACGGGTTTGGTGTCGATGGCGTTTCAGGACGCGTCACTGGCAGCAAAACGAAGCATTGCCTTGGATCTTTCGTACAAATCACTCGAAGTTGCCCGCGAAGAATTTCGCAAATCGAAAAAGCGTTCTAGAAAGATCGATCCCGTTCAGGGCAATGTTCTCCAACTGCCATTTGCCGACGAGACGTTTGACCTTGTGCTCATGTGCGGCGTGCTCGAATACACACCGCTCGACGATGGGCTTCGCGAAGCGGCGAGAGTGCTGAAAAAGGGTTCGCCGCTGGTATTTCTGCCGGTCAAACCATCGCTTGTCGGTTCCGTTCTTGAGATCCTATACAATTTCAAGATCCATCCGCTCGCTGAGGTCCGTAAGGCTGCGGCTAAGTACTTTAATGTTGTCGGCAATCACGAATTTCCGGCTACAGAGCCGATCTCGTGGTCGAAAACTATCTTTCTGTTAGAAAAGAAGTGATAGTGTCGGCTTTGCGGTCTTTCTTTGCGTCCTTCGCGCCTTTGCGTGAAGCTCTCTTTAACGCAAAGCTGTATAGCCCTAAATGGAAGATAAGCAGAGGTTGAAGGCGATAAACAAAGATCCATTCATCATCGGCCACCGCGGTGCGAGTTCTTACGCACCTGAAAATTCGCTTGCTGCGTTTCAAATGGCTATTGATGTTGGTGCAGACGGTGTCGAATTTGATGTCCAGCTTGCCAAAGACGGCGTTCCGGTCGTCCTCCACGATGCAACGCTCGAACGGACAGGCCTACGGCCCGATCGCGTCGCGGATTTAACTTCCGGACAACTAAGCAAGATCGATATCGGTTCGTGGTTCAACAAGAAATTTCCAAAGAAAGCAAATCCGGATTTTGCCAATGAAACAGTTCCGACACTTACCCAAGTCCTCGAACTTCTAAAAGACAAGAAAGGTCTTATCTATATCGAACTAAAATGCGGCGACACCGACTACGAGCCGCTCGCGAAAGCGGTCTGCGACGTCATCCGCGGTTCGCATCTTCTGCCGCAGATCATCGTCAAAAGTTTCAAACTAGCGGCGATTCCCATCGTCCGCTTTTGCCTTCCCGAGGTCCAAACCGCAGCTCTCTTTGAGCCGACGATCATGGATTTCCTCCGCCGCCGCAAACACATTCTCACCATCGCCCACGAATTCGGCGCACATCAGATCTCGATCCACTATTCTCTCGTCACCC
>CAZVDM010000173.1:0-3634 GCA_964625555.1 uncultured Chloracidobacterium sp. | reverse complement strand
GCGCGTGTCACGTGGAACGTACCCGGAATGTCGATCGCGATAGTTCAGGATGGAAAGGTCCTGTTGTCGAAGGGTTACGGAGTGCGCGAGCTTGGCAAAAGCGACAAGGTCGATGCCTCAACGCTGTTCGGCGCGATGTCCACGACCAAGGCAATGACAGCCGTCGCAATGGGAATTCTGGTTGACGAAGGCAAGGTCAGTTGGGACGACAGGGTCCTGAAACACCTGCCCGATTTTCGCGTCGCAGATCCGTATGTGACGAACGAGCTCCGAATACGCGACCTTTTTACACATAACGCAGGCCTCGGCAACGCCGATTTTCTCTGGGCATGGACACCCGAACTGTCGTCAGCCGAGATCGCGAAAAGGATGCAGTATGCACCGCAGGCGTATTCGATGCGCGGCGGTTTCACGTATCAGAACGTGATGTATCTCGTCGCCGGACTCGTGATCGAAAAAGCGAGCGGGATGCCTTGGGAACGGTTTATGACCGAACGCGTTTTCAGGCCGCTCGGAATGACATCTACATTTCCAAATCTCTCGTCGGGACGCAGCTATCAAAACCGTTCGAGCGCCCATTACGAGATCGAAAAAAAGGTCGAGGTAATACCTGAGATGGAGGCCGATTCCATCGCCGCCGCCGGTGCCGTCTGGTCAACCTCGGACGACATGGCAAAATGGGTCAATTTCGTCCTTGGCAACACAACAGTCAATGGCAAAGAAATCCTAAAACCGGCCACGCTCGCCGAGATGATGAAGCCGCAAGCGATCATCCCGATCAATCAGTTTTACCCGACGACCCGCCTCACAAAACCGCACTGGACAACCTACGGCCTCGGCTGGTTTCAGCACGATTATCGGGGCGAAATGGTCAATATGCACACCGGCAGCCTTGCCGGACGCACGGCGATCGTCGGCCTTATTCCAGACAAGAAATTCGGCATCTACATCTTCGGCAACATCGACCACGTCGAAGTTCGGCACGCGTTGATGTACAAGGCATTCGATCTCTTCGCGTTTGGCGACAACAACCGCGACTGGAGCACCGAGGCAAAGGCCCTGTACGACGGCATCGCGAGTTCAGGCGAAAAGCAGGAAGAGGCGATCAAGACAATGCGCACAACCGGGACGAGCCCCAGTTTGCCGCTCGATGCATACGCCGGTAAATACTCGGACCTGTTCTACGGTTCGATGGAAGTAACGCTCGCGGGCGGAAAGCTGAATCTGCGAATCAACAACGATCTCAACGGCCCGCTCGAACACTGGCAGCGTGACACGTTTCAGATTGTCTGGAACAAGCGTTGGTGGGGCAAGGATTATATGGCGTTTCAATTGAATGCGATCACGGGAAAGGTTGATTCACTGACTATTAGCGGAGCAGTTCTCAAACGCGAGCAAGGCCCGCAAAGGTAAGGAACTAAAACAATGAAGATCTCTGCAATCATAATCGCACTTTTCGTCGCTGCGACCAGCGTTTTCGCACAGAACAGTTACGACATCATCATCAAGGGCGGCCTGGTCTACGACGGCAGCGGCGGCAAGCCCGTACGGGCCGATGTCGGCATAAAAGGCGACATGGTCGTAAAGATCGGCAACCTTAGCCGCGAAAAGGCGGCGACAACGATCGACGCAAACGGCATGGCTGTCGCTCCCGGATTTATTAATATGCTGTCGTGGTCAACCGAGTCCTTGATAGTCGATCCGCGTTCGCTCGGCGATCTGAAACAAGGCGTGACAACGCAGATATTCGGCGAAGGCTGGTCGATGGGGCCTCTCAACGACCGGATGAAAAAGCAGATGAAAGACGACCAGGGCGACATCAAGTTCGACATCGAATGGACGACGCTGTCCGATTATCTGAAATATTTCGAGAAACGCGGCGTCTCGCAAAACGTCGCGTCCTACATCGGAGCGACGACGATCCGAACGTATATTCTTGGCGAATCGGATGTCCAGCCCAATGCCGAGCAAATGCAGCAGATGCGCGATCTGGTCGAAAAAGAAATGCGTGACGGAGCTCTCGGGATCGGTTCGTCACTGATCTACGCACCGGCGTTTTACGCAAAGACCGAAGAGTTGATCGAAATGTGCAAGGTTGCTGCCAAATACAAGGGCAAATATATCTCGCACATGCGAAGCGAGGGCAACCGTCTCGAAGAGGCTGTCGACGAACTGATCCGAATCTCACGCGAAGCAAACATTCCCGCCGAGATCTATCACCTAAAAGCTGCGGGCAAAGACAATTGGCCCAAGATGGACAAGGTCATCGCCAAGGTCGAAGCCGCACGAAAGAGCGGACTCAAGATCACCGCCGATATGTACAACTACACGGCCGGAGCGACCGGACTCGACGCCGCGATGCCGCCTTGGGTTCTCGACGGCGGCTACACCGAGCTGTATAAACGGATCAAAGATCCTGCGACCCGCAAAAAGATCCTCGAAGAGATCCGCACGCCGACCGATAAATGGGAAAACCTCTATCTCTCAGCAGGCTCAGCTGACAAAGTGATCCTCGTTGGATTCAAGAACGACAAACTCAAACCGCTCACCGGCAAAACCCTCGCCGAGGTCGCCAAAATGCGCGGAACCGACCCGGAAAACACCATCCTCGATCTCGTCCTCGAAGACCAATCCCGCGTCGGCACCGTATATTTCCTGATGGACGAGGAGAACATTAAAAAACAGATCAAGGTCCCGTGGGTCTCGTTCGGTTCCGACGCCGAATCGATGGCTCCCGAGGGCAATTTCCTAAAATCAAATCCGCACCCGCGTGCCTACGGCAATTTTGCCCGTCTGCTCGGCAAATACGTCCGCGAAGAAAAAGTCATCCCGCTCGAAGAGGCGATTCGCCGTCTGACAAGCCTGCCCGCCGACAATCTTGGCCTCGACCGCCGCGGCCTGCTCAAGAAAGGTTACTTTGCCGACGTGGCAATTTTCGACCCCAAAAACATCGCCGATAAAGCGACCTTCGAAAAACCGCACCAGTTCGCCGTCGGCGTCCGCGACGTTTTCGTCAACGGCACCCAGCTGCTGAAAGATGGCAACCACACCGGCAAATTCTCCGGCCGTGCGCTTTGGGGCCCCGGCAGAGTAAAGTAGTGGAGAGGTTCCCATCGCGACGACGACATGCTTCTTTGGGGAGTAAGTAAATTGAACACATTTCTAACGAGAACGACCGTTTTGATGCTGGTAATCTCTCTTGTCGGAATCAACATTCCGGCTCAGGTAAAGTTTGAGGCGATACCAAACGAACTTGCGCCGAAATACAAATTCGATTTCGCGAAGAATTTCTTTTCGTCCGCGGAAGTGCAGCAGGCCGATCTCAAGAAGGGCATGGCCACGCTCGCGGAATTGGAAAAATTCAAGGGCAAGGTTACCGCGTCGGCGGATAATTTATTACGAACTCTCGAGCTATCCGATCGCATTGCCACGGAGGTATATCGCCACATTATCTATTTGTCGCTCAAGTATGCAGTCAATACAAAGGACGAGACGAGCAACAGCGAATCTAAGCGTCTGGGTTCGGAACTAAGCAAACGGAAGAGTTTTCTACAGCAGGAATTGATTCGGATCGACGACAAAACGCAGGCTCGGATTATGGCGCACAAACCTGCACTCAAGGAATCCACGAGAG
>CAZVDM010000172.1:0-7796 GCA_964625555.1 uncultured Chloracidobacterium sp. | reverse complement strand
CAAAGCGAGCCAGCCGTGAGATCTGAGATTCCAAAGATCGAGATTCCGAATATCCAAACGACCAAGCCTGCAGAGCCGCGGGCGCCGGGACAGTCGCGACTTGCCTCGCTGCCGAGTCTGTCGAGTCTTTCTAAGAAGTTGGATCCTGTCGTTCCGCCTGCGAGCGAGGCAATACCTGAGGCGGAGCCCGTCGATAGAATATCCGTAGAATCGAGTAATGAGGCGACGCCCGAGGCGGCCATCCGACCAATTGTGAAAGAAATGTCCGTGAGTCTCAAATCTGTCGAACTGCCGAATTTGCCCGAACCGTCCGAGACTATCGAACAGATCCGCGCCGAGATCGGGCCGGATTGCGTGCGGTGTAAGCTCGCGACGCTCGGGCGAAGGCAGGTCGTAAACAGCACGGGCAATTTCAATGCGGAGCTGATGTTCGTCGGCGAAGCTCCGGGAGCGGATGAGGACGAGCAAGGGTTTCCGTTCGTCGGGCGTGCGGGGCAATTGCTAACCGATATTATTGAAAAGGGCCTGCAAATACCGCGAAAGGACGTGTTTATCGGCAACATCAACCGCTGTCGTCCGCCGGGCAATCGGGCACCGGAAGCGGACGAGACCATTGCTTGCAAACCATTTCTAAAACGCGAGATCGCGGTTGTTCGACCGAAGGTTATAGTCGTTTTGGGAGCGACGGCGGCACAGAACCTGCTCGAAACGAAAGTCCCGATCGGCAAGCTACGCGGGCATTTTCATGATTATCTCGGCACCAAGGTGATGCCGACCTTTCATCCTGCTTACCTGCTTCGCGACCCGCACAAAAAACGCGAGGTTTGGGAGGACATGAAGATGGTGCGCGACTATCTCGCGTCTTCGAAATAAAACTCCGTTCGCTGAATCCATTTCAGGTTTCTGTTCGAAACAGACTGTAACAGCAGCATTTTCGCTTTTTTACGTTTGTTTTCGATCATGAATTACGTTTCTGACAGTACAGATCTGATCCGCCGCGGCCTCGTTGAGTGCCGGGCGATAACACGGCGTTACGGGACGAGCTTTTATTTCGCGACGCAATTCTTTCCCAAGGAAACGCGGGACGGTATCTATGCGATCTACTCGTTCGCACGTATTCCGGACGAGATCGTTGATGATCCGGGATATACGACGCGTCAAGAGCGAGTTGAGAAACTCGAGGCGTGGCGGCAGACCTGGCTTGAGGCCATGCGGACGGGGACTTCGGACGATCCGGTGATGGCGGCGATCGTGTTTTCTTTCAATAAGTACGGCATTGATGTTGAGACGGGCGAGGCTTTTCTCAAGTCAATGTTCATGGACGAGGATAAAAAATCGTACGCGAACTATTCCGAGCTCGAAGAATACATGTACGGTTCGGCCGGCGTGATCGGGCTGATGGTGACGCGGATCGTCGGGTTTTCGACCCCGGACGCGTTTCCGCATGCGATCAAATTGGGTTACGCATTTCAACTCACAAATTTTCTGCGCGACATCCGCGAAGATTTTGACGAACTCGGCCGCGTTTACATGCCTGAGGACGAATTAGCACGGTTTGGCCTCGAGCCGGTCGATCTCCGGCGAAAGGTCTATGACCAGCGATTCGTCGATTTTATGAAATTTCAGATCGAGCGAAACAAACAGGTCTATCGCGAAGCTTTTCCGGGCATCAAACTGCTCCATTGGCGAGGCCGTCTGGCGGTCAAGATCTCGTATGTACTTTACAAGGCCATCTTAGGCGAGATCGAGCGTGCGGATTACAATGTTTACAGGGAACGCGTGCGGACCGGTTTTCGTCAGAAGATAAGGTTGTCGCTGCTGGCACTTGCCGGCGTATATGAATAAGAAAGTCATCATCATCGGTGCTGGAATAGGCGGGCTGGGAACGGCCGGCCTTTTTGCTAAAAAGGGCTACGACGTCACCGTTTTTGAGAAGAACGAAAATCTCGGCGGCCGTGCGAATATCTTTGAGGTGGACGGTTTCAAGTTTGATATGGGTCCGTCGTGGTATCTGGCGCCCGACCTTTTCGAGCATTTTTTCGAGCTGATGGGCGAGCGCGTCGAGGATCATCTCGATCTCAAACGGCTCGATCCTTCGTACCGCATATTCTTTCGCAAGGATTCAGATAAGCTAGACATACATTCGGATATTGAGCGAGACGCTGCGACATTTGAGGCGATCGAGCCCGGTGCCGGCGAAAAACTGAAAGCATATCTGCGGCAGAGCGAATACCAATACGAGGTCGCGACGCAGCATTTCATGTACAAGAATTACGACACCGTATTCGATTTTCTGAATAAACGTGTCGCGACCGAAGGGCAAAAGCTCTCGGTGTTTTCGAAAATGCACACGTTCGTGTCGCGGTTCTTCAAATCGCAAAAGCTGCGGCAGGTGATGGAATACACGATGGTCTTCCTCGGCACGTCGCCGTATGAGGCTCCGGCATTGTACAACCTGATGTCGCACATGGATTTTAATCAGGGCGTGTTTTATCCAAACGGCGGCTTTTATGAGCTGATCAAGGCCCTCACGAATATTGCGGAAAATAACGGTGCGAAAATGCACACGAATTCGCCGGTCGCCGAGATCCTGGTCGAGAATGGAGTCGCGAAAGGCATTCGGCTCGAAAGCGGAGAGGTTCACAACGCTGACATTGTCATTTCGAATGCCGACATGGCGTTTACCGAAATGAAAATGCTCGCGCCGAAGTGGCGAACGCTCAAGGAACGCTATTGGAACAAACGCGTGATGGCTCCGTCGGCATTCATAATGTATCTTGGCGTTTCGGAGAAGCTTCCGAGCCTCGTGCATCACAATCTACTGTTTAGCGAAGATTGGCGAAAGAATTTTGACGACATCTATAAACACCCAAACCTGCCGCAGGAACCGTCGCTGTACGTTTGTGCCCCTAGCGTGACCGACGCGAGTGTTGCTCCGGTGGGCAAAGAAAACCTATTTGTGCTCGTGCCGATCGCTTCGGACCTGACTATCACAGAACTCGAAAAAGAAGCGTACGCCGACCGCGTTTTGTCGTTGATGGAAACGGAGATGAAGCTGCCGAACCTGCGCGAAAAGCTCGAATACAAACGCATCTACACTGTCGAGAATTTTGCGGCCGATTATAACGCATTCAAGGGCTCGGCTTTAGGTTTGGCTCACAATCTGATGCAGACCGCGATATTTCGGCCAAAGAATTACTCGAAAAAGGTCAAGGGTTTGTACTACGTCGGTGCCGGCGTAAATCCGGGCATTGGCACACAGATCTGTTTGATCTCTGCAGAGCTGGCGTTCAAGCGTGTGCATGGCATCAAGTCGGCCGGGCCGATGGAGAGTTTGTGATCTATACTACGGGCCGGTATGGCAGGGCATGAAAAAGCACAGGTAGAATTTCGAGATCGCTAAATACCAAAAAATCGCGAAGCCAACGCCCGCATTGACCAAAGGAAATCGGCGGTAGATCTGGAATACTGAATCCTTATCTCGGCCCAATAGAGAGACCAACATCATGCCGACGTAGATCAGCCCGATCACCACGGAGATCTTTCCGAGATATTGGTAGGCGAGTACGGCAGAACCGATATATGCGGCGAGGCAGAACAGATGCGTGCCTGTCGTGCCAAGAACGGTTGCGATAGTCGAAAGTTTCGCGTTGCGGTCGGATTCGATGTCGGGGATCGCTGAGTAAGCGTGCATTGCCGCCGTCCACAGTCCGCCGGCGATGAAGACGGCATTTGGCGGCTGTTCGCCCGTCAGCATCGCAAATGCGAAGATTCCCGGCATGATATAGAGAACGTTAAACAGCGAATCAAGAAACGGCCATGCTTTCGCCCGTATCGGAGGCGCCGAGTAGAATATCGAGTAAAATAGGAAACTTGCGAATGCGATGATCGGCTGAACGCCGAGAGTGGCAGCGACGGCGAAGAACGGGATGTTTGTAATTAAGATCGCGGTGATCACGCGACCCCGGCGTTCCGGTGTGACAAGGGCTTCGTAACCTTCTTTCTTCGGATTCAATTTGTCGGTCTCGTAATCAAAGATGTCGTTGATGCCGTAAATCAGGAGGTTGGCGGGAAACGTGAAGAACAGGCCGAAAACCAAGACACGCCAATCGAGAAGCTCTTGTTTATAGTTGACAGCAGCAACCAAACCGATCAGATATGGGCCAAAGATATAGATCCAAAATCGCGGACGGCTGACTTTTAGCAAAAATCTGAAATCGGGCATATTTGGTTTATTATATAGTTTCGAGTGTTCACCTGCAGACTTCAAGAATTTGTTTAGTATTTATCAAAAGATCGCGATCTCCGTGTTGCTGGTGCTTCTGGCTGCGGCGGCCTTTTTCATGGTCAACGTACCTCTGCCGCCGTGGTCGCATTGGCTGTCGGGCTTGAACGTCATACTTTTCGCAATTCCAGCATTTTGGGCGACTCGGCGTTGGCTCGGATGGCGTGACGCGATCGTTTTGTGGGCTATGCTTGGCGTTTACGCATTGCTGATCGAGACATTGGCCATCTTCACCGGCTTTCCATATGGTCATTTCGGCTATTCCGGGCTTTTGGGTGCAAAATTATTCGGTGTGACGCCGTGGACGGTGTTCTTAGCGTGGACGCCGCTTATCGTCGGAGCGTATGCGGTTGCGCGAACGTTGTTTGGCAACGCCGTCGTTCGCATCGCCGCTACGGCGTTGATCGCGACGTGTTTTGATCTGGTGCTCGATCCGGGAGCTGTAAGGCTTGGATTTTGGAAATACGCGTCGAATATCGGATTCTACGGCGTGCCGATCTCAAACTTTGCTGGGTGGCTGGTCACTGGTTCGATCGCTGCGATCGTGATCGAGATATTCCTAGGGCGCGTGAAACCGTTGCTTCGCGTTCCGGTTCAACTGATTTCGAGTACTTTTCTTATCGTGTTCTTTTGGACAGCGATCGCAGTGTTTGGCGGAATGGTATGGCCGGCAGCGATCGGGTTTGCGTTGGTCATATGGTTGGCAATATATTGGTTCAAATACCATTATCGCTTCGACGATATGCTGGTCTTTGTCGACGACTCGGGGACTCCGATCGCAACCGAGGCAAAGCCGCTGGTGCATCATGGCGACACAAAACTGCACCTGGCGTTCTCGATCTTCTTGTTCAATAAAAACGGCGAGCTGTTGCTGCAGCAGCGGGCACTGACGAAGAAAACCTGGCCCGGCGTGTGGTCAAATTCGTGCTGCGGGCATGTGATGCTCCACGAAAAAACGATCGACGCGGCGAAGCGGCGTTTGAAATTCGAACTGGGCATCAGTGGTGTTGATCTGAAGTTGATCCTGCCGGATTTTCGGTATAGAGCTGAGAAGGACGGCATTGTGGAGAACGAGATCTGCCCGGTATTTGTTGGCGTCACGGACAAGCTTCCGCGGCCGAATCCGGACGAGGTCGAAGCAGTAAAATGGGTCGATTGGTGTGATTTCCAGTCCGAAGCAACGTCTCCGGACACCGACATCTCGCCTTGGGCGGTCGAAGAGATTGAACTTTTGATCGCGAATAAGGAATTTCAAGCGTTCATCTCCGGTCTTACTTTGCGTTCTTAGCGGCTTGGCGTGAAATCCTTTGAAACGTAAGGAAAATTCACGCAAAGTCGCAGAGAACGCAAAGGAAGAAGTAAGGCCTTGTGATAATCTGTTTTCGAATTAGCGAATTTTACCGGAGCGTTTCAATCAATGAAGAAAGTTATCTCAGGTCTCCTATTGTTCACTATTGCCGTTTTTCCGCTTGGTGTTTTTTCGCAAAAGGGAGGCTTTGCTGAGGTCAGGCAACTGCAATCGCCGCAGTCGCCGCGGCTTGGGTTCATCATTCATGGAGGAGCGGGCGTTATAACCAAAGGTTCGTTAACCCCCGAGAAAGAAAAGGCTTATCGCGATAAGCTGGCCGAGGTCGTGATGGCCGGATACAAAGCATTGCAAGAAGGACGATCGAGTCTCGATGCGGTCGAACTGGCAATTCGCTTGATGGAAGATTCGCCCTTGTTCAATGCGGGCAAAGGTGCCGTATTCACGCACGATGGCAAGAACGAGCTTGATTCATCCATAATGAACGGAAAGACGCTTGCTGCAGGTTCGGCGGCGGGAATGCGGCATGTCAAAAATCCGATCACCTTGGCGCGTGCAATTATGGAGAAGTCACCGCACGTGATGATGACCGGTGACGGGGCCGAACTGTTCGCCAAGGAACAGAAGATCGAGCTGGTGGATGAGAAATACTTCTTCACACAAGAGCGTTGGGACGCCTTGCAAAAGGTATTGAAGGAAGAAAAAGAGAAAGAAGCCATTAAGAAGCCCGGTTCGGTTTCCGAACTGCCTGCATCGCAAGAACCTCGGAACCGTTTTGGGACCGTTGGAGCCGTCGCACTTGATAGGGATGGCAATCTGGCGGCCGGTACATCTACCGGCGGTATGACCAACAAGCGTTACGGACGTGTCGGCGACGCTCCGATCATCGGTGCCGGAACCTATGCCAACAATGAGACTTGCGGCGTTTCGGCGACCGGTTGGGGCGAGTATTTCATACGCCTCGGCGTTGCCCGCGACATCTCGTCGATGATGGAATATCGGGCCTTTCCGGTTCAAAATGCGGCCGATGCAGTTATAAAAAAGGTCGGTGTCCTAGGCGGTGACGGCGGCGTTATCGCAATGGACAAATTCGGCAATATGGCGATCTCGTTTAATTCTGAAGGAATGTACCGCGCTTACATCGACGTCAATGGCAAACCCGTCGTTGAAATATATAAGTAAGAATTTTCAACCGCGAAATACGCGGAAAAGACGAAATAACGAAAACCTATTTTAGAATATTTCGCGAATTTCGCGGTTAGAATCCTATGCTATCAGCAGAGATCATCGCCATTGGTTCGGAACTCCTGACGCCGACCAAGACCGACACGAACAGCCTTTGGCTGACCGAAAAGCTCAACGATATCGGCATCGAGGTGATGCTAAAGACGATCGTTGGGGACGACGGCGCGCGGCTAGAGGAAACCGTTAAAGACGCGATGCGGCGTTCGGATATCGTGATCACGACGGGCGGGCTCGGGCCGACCGAGGATGATATTACACGCGTCTGTACGGCAGCGGCGATCGGAAGGGAACTCAAATATCACGACGATATCGAATCGCATTTGCGTGAGCGTTTTAAGGCCTGGGGCCGCGAAATGCCGGAGATCAACAAGCGTCAGGCTTTTGTTATCGACGGGGCCGACATTCTGCCCAATCCGCACGGCTCGGCGGTCGGAATGTTGGCGGAGATCGACGGCAAACTGCTTATCATCCTGCCCGGGCCTCCACGTGAAAATCAGCCGATGTTTACCGAGCATGTTTGGCCGCGACTGAAAGCCGTCGCCGGCGAAACGCATGTCCGGCGGCGTCTGCTTCGCGTTTCCGGACTCGGCGAGTCTGCGGTGGACGAGATCGCAGCCCCGATCTACACGTCATACCCGACGGTTCAGACGTCTATCCTCTTCAATAAGAGCGAGGTCGAGCTACACATCTGCGCTCGTGCGGATTCAGGTGACGAAGCACAGGAAATTGCTGACGAGGTTGCTGAGAAACTGATCAAGGCACTTGGCAAAGCTGTGTTTTCGACGAGCGGCGAGAAAATGGAAGAGATAGTCGGCTCACTATTGACCGCACGCGGCGAAACGGTTTCGATCGCCGAAAGCTGCACCGGCGGGCTGATCGGCCAGCGTGTAACATCAGTGCCGGGCTCGTCACGTTACTTTATCGAGGGTGCCGTCACCTATTCCAACGACGCCAAAATGA
>CAZVDM010000171.1:0-7944 GCA_964625555.1 uncultured Chloracidobacterium sp. | reverse complement strand
GATACACCGCCTTAGCCGACGCGCGGACAAGCCGTTCATTGACCTGAACTGTGCGGCATTGCAGGATACGCTGCTTGAAAGTGAACTCTTCGGGCACGAGGCAGGCGCCTTCTCAGGCGCCAAGGCTCGGAAACTCGGCCTGTTCGAGATCGCTGACGGCGGCACGCTCTTTCTCGACGAAGTCATGGAGATGCCGATGCCGCTACAGTCAAAATTGCTGAGAGCGCTCGAGACCAGATCGTTTTTTCGCGTCGGTGGGCTGAAAAAGGTTGAGGTCGATGTTCGTCTGTTGGCGGCTACGAACCGCGACAAGGATACGGCGATCGCCGAGGGAGTCTTTCGGGCCGACCTTATGTATCGTATCAATAGTTTTGAGATAAACGTTCCGCCGCTGCGAACGCGTCGCGAGGACATCGAACCGCTGGCTCGACACCTTCTCCACAAACTCGCCGGCCACAACGAGCCCGAAATGTCGCCTGCAGCGATCGAGGCGCTGTGTGCTTTTGACTGGTCGGGCAATGTCCGCCAGCTTCGCAACTGTCTCGAACGAGCGATCCTGCTCTCGGACAACAACATGATCACACCGCGTGAATTACCGCCCGAGATCGCCTATCGAATGGAGACAGCCAGTCTGTCGGTCAGCTACAACACGCCGCAGTCGAACGGCGTCAGCTCGTTCCAAAACGCGTCGCCGGTAAATCTTCGCGAATCAGAACGCGCACAGATCATTGGAGCGCTCGAAAAAACCGGCTGGCACCGCGGCAAAACGGCCGAACTTCTCGGTATCTCGCCCTCCACACTCTACCGCCGCCTGCGTGAATACGATCTCGACGTTCGATGACAAACCAGATGGATCCACGAAACATTCTACCCACAGTAATTCTGGCTTTGATCCTCGCTGTTTCCGCGGCCGCGCAAATGACGGTCACCGGCGAAGTGGTCGACGTCATCGACGGCAAGACGGTCGTGATCTCGATCCCGGCCGGAAAGGTCAAGGCTGAGCTGCAATACATCGACGTTCCCGAAATGGGCCAAGAGCTTCATGATACTGTTGTCGAACACGTCCGCGCGATGCTGCTTGGTAAGATCGTAGAGTACAGGGCACAGACGATATTCAAGGATAGAACGGTCGGCCGGATGCTGCTGAATGGGATAGATGTAAGTCGGCAATTGCTCCGTGACGGTGCAGCTTGGCATATTCCGACGACCATCTCGGGACAAGAAAAGTCCGAATTCGCGGCTTATTCATCGACCGAGACAGATGCCCGAAATGAAAAACGCGGCGTTTGGTCGGTTGCTGATCTAAGGCCGGCACGCGAAATTCGTCCGGAAAAAGTGGCGGCCCCGAGCCCTCCAAAAACATCGCTTGCATCCGAACCAAAATCACCGAAACCCGCCGCAAACCCAAGAACCGGGTATTGGGGCGACAAAGATCCGGCCCTCGGCAACGTCGGGGCTCTTGCAAAAGGCTACAATGCTGAGAACAAAAGCGGCTATGTCGGCACTTCGTACTTGGGAGTACCCGAATCTGATATCGAAAAAGCGATCGGGGCGAAGACGGCCATCGACATTACGTACTTCTATAAAGAAGACGAAAAACAGAAAAGAAACGGCGTTTTTGTGATCACGATCGTATCGGTCTCGCGTGATTGGCGATTTGCCGCCAAGAACGACCTTGTAGTTGTTATAGACGACAAACCTACAGTTATCGGCAAGCCAAAGCGCACGTTCGTAAAAAACGGTGACGGTGTTCAGGAAAGCCTGACCTACACGGTCGAGCGAAAGACGATCGAAACCATAGCAAACCGCAGTGATGTTGTTCTAAAGATCGGCGACTTTTCCTGTCAACCTTTGCCCGGCCTGCAATATATTCTCTATAACCTTCTCCAAGTCACGGAGTAGCTGAAACATACAGGAATCTCTGCTCAGAAAGCGGCATTAACCTTTGGGTGAACCGAACGCGGTTCTCCTGCAATGCGGCCTTTAGATTCTCGCCTCCGAAGAGAAGCAGTTTTCTGCGCATTGCCCATTTCAGCAAACGCGGAAGCTTTTCGGTAAATTTGTCGAGGGCCCGGCAGGTGACTATTTGGCAGTCTGCGGGGTCGACCTCGTGGAATTGTCTGGTGATGACGCTCGCCCGCCGGGAGAGATCGAGTTTTTGGATCGCGAGATCGAGGAACTTGGTCTTTTTTTCTTTGGATTCGATCAACAGCGCACGCAGGTCCTCGCGTACGATCAGACACGGTATCGACGGCAATCCGGCACCAGTGCCCACATCGGCGAGTTTTGCATTTTGCGGAAGGTGTTCGAGCAGTGTCAGCGATTCGAGAATATGGCGGATCGCAAATTCCTCAGCCGACGACGGCCCAACCAGATGTAAGATCGGATTGTGTTCCTGAACAAGTTCGTAATAATCGGCCAACCGTTCGATCGTGACATCGGGAAGTTCAAGGCCAAACGCTGACCGGTGAGTTTTGATCGCGTTGATAAATTCTTTTCGCATCTGAATTAGAGAGTTTTACGCAAAACCGCAGAGAACGCAAAGAAAAATCGGAAGCCGCGTGTATTCGGCTCCCGACTCTTGTCTCCGCGTCTCTCGACTAATTTTTGGTGCGGACGAGAAGAATCGAACTTCCACTGCCTTGCGGCAACAGGCTTCTGAGACCTGCGCGTCTACCAGTTCCGCCACGTCCGCACGTTGGGCGAACATTGAGAATACTAATTCGCGGGGTGAAATTCAAGATGACTGCTCGCTCTTGTCAGAACTGCCTGCGTAAGCGGGCGGTGAGTACCTTGCTTTGATCACGAATTGATCCACGGTGAAGTGTGTGCCGCCCGTTTACGCAGGCGGTTCCGACATTTGCTATATTGAATTTGTGCAAAGTGACCTCGCCGCCAATCTCAATGATATCCACCGCCGTATTGGCGACGCAGCTACGCGTGCCGGTCGCGACGCGAGCGAGATCAAACTTGTCGCAGTCAGCAAGACGCATCCGCCCGCAGTTTTGCGACAGGCAATTGACGCCGGAGCGACGATACTCGGCGAAAATAAGGTCCAGGAAGCCGAATCGAAGATTATCGAACTTGGTCGAAATGCCGCCGAGTGGCACCTGATCGGTCACTTGCAATCGAACAAAGCAAGAAAGGCAGTGCAGCTTTTTGACGTGATCCAATCGCTCGATTCGCTCGAACTTGCCGGGCGGCTCGAACGTATTTGTGATGAAGAAGGCCGCATCGAACTGCCTGTTTTCATCGAGGTCGACCTTGCCGGTGAAGAGACAAAAGCGGGGATTCCGGAAAGCGATCTACCCGAATTAATTGAATACTTGAAAACATGTAAATATTTACGTCTAAATGGTTTAATGATAGTGCCGCCGTACGACGATGATGTGGAAAACACTCGCCCCTTTTTCAAAAAGCTGCGCGAAATACGTGATAATTTACTACCCGGCGACGAACTCTCAATGGGCATGAGCCACGATTTTGAGACCGCGATCGAAGAAGGTGCGACAGTCGTCCGCGTCGGAACCGCCATATTTGGCGAACGGGAATAGTCTCTATGCTTACTACTTTGGTCTATCCGATCTTCAGCCTTTTCGTCTGGTGCATCTTTGGCATTTTTCTCGGCGTATTGCTATTGCGTTTGATCTTTAACTATTCCGATCCGAACCCGTTCGGCAAGGTCGGACGATTTGGATTCAAGGTGCGTAAACTTACCGAAAGATGGGTCTATCCGGCAGCTCGATTTTTTGCAATGTACCGCATAGATACGCGGCTCGCACCGATCTTGACTGTCATTATCGGCCTGGCCCTTACATACTTTTTTACGCAGATCGTCGGCAACACTTTCTTTGTTATCGACGGCCTGACCGCCGGCGTCATGACGGGAAATCCAAAGGTTATCATTGGCTTTATCCTCTACGGGTTGCTCAGCGTTCTGGTGCTGTTTATCTTTATCAGGTTCATTGCATCATGGTTCGTGTTTACGCGAAAGACGTTTCTGGCTTTTGTAATGCGTGTAACGGACCCGATAATGCTGCCGGTCCAGCGGCTAATACCGCCGATCGGAATGTTCGATATTTCCGCGATGATCGTGCTGCTGCTCATTTCATTCTTGCAGACGATCGTGCTGAATATCTTTGTTCGCAGTTAGGCAGGTCGAAGGTCAATCATCTTCGTCTGCCTCATTTTCTTCGTCTTCATTGTCCGGCGCGACACCCGCCGTCATTAGTTCGAATGCGGGCAGCCTGGCAATACCTGGAATCGGAACTTCGCCTTTTGCTGAGAACCAAATGATCTCGTTCAGTTCGCGGGCGTTCGCCATATCGGCGTGTTCCAGATCCTGCTGGTCCGTCAAACGCATGTATCTGAGCATTGCAGCAGATGGTCTGTCAGGCGGATAGAGGTTTTCGAGTGAAACGGTCGGCATTTGAGCTGTAAAGGGCCGCAAATCCGGCGTCCGGCCGAAAATGTCGATCGGCGTTGCATTCGCATCGAGAAAATTCATTGGAGGCAGGTTTAGGCACAGTTCCATCGTGCGGATCAGGCTGACCGTATTGTGAAACTCGTGAACGAGAGCACCGTTGCGGTTGTAGGCCGAAATGATAAAAGCCGGGGACCGATGAGCATCAACGTGATCAGGACCATCCTGGGCATCGTCTTCTACGACAAAGATCGCGGTGTCTTTCCAGTAAGGGCTATTTGAGATCTCTTCGACGATGCGCCCAAGTGCATAGTCATTTTCGGCTACATAAAATTGAGGTGTCGGTGTGCCGCGGCGAAGTCCCGCAGTGTGATCGTTTGAGATTCGAACGATCGAGAGATTTGGAAAAGTATCTCCCGTTCCTGTCTGGAGATTGGCGACATAGCCGCGAAACTCCTTTTGCCACTCACCGAACCGCGAATTTCCGCGAAAACGGCTGTCGGGATTGTCGGGCGTGATCGCCGGATCGATCCGTGTCGTCGACTCCATCGCAAGCCGATACGAATCTACTGTCAAGGCGTCAGGAGTGGACGTGTCGTAGTTGCGATGCGTCGGCGAAAAATTGCCTTCAAGGGACTTTTTGGTTGCAAAAGCAGTGAGGGTCGGAGAAATGTCAGGATACTTCTTTGGTGTGCGCGTATTCAGTTCCTTTACGTCATCCGCCGAAACTGTGCCGACGAACTCGCCGTAATTTCGATATGTTAGCCCGGCACGCTTTGCGGCATCCCACAAGTAGAGCGTTTCCGGTTCGGCAATGTCGCGGTCGCCCTGTAAATAGGGAACATACTTTTTCTGAAAATTTGCGACCGTTTCGGCAGTTGCCGGCAGATCAAAGACCGATGGCAAAGCGACCGGCGGCTGATTGCCCGGCGGATTGTACGAAGGCAGCCGGTTAAATCCTTCATAGTCATAGGTCCGTCCGCGGCCGGAATAATCCCACCGAAACGCTTTATCCACATAGTCGTTTGAGAACGCAGCGGTTGACCAATTGTGTCCGTCGGGCGAAGCCTCGGCATTTACGAAAAACCGGTCGAGCAGCCCAAATCGCAACGCAAGTGAACGGGCATTTGGTGTGATGTCCTGCTTCGCTCCCTTTGGCGATTTTGCCGCTTCGCCGGAACCAAAGATAGCAACCGAAGGATCGCCATCGGCGGTGTGACCGTCGCCGCTTTTTGCAAGGTCGCCGAATACCTGATCGTAGGTCCGGTTTTCGCGAATTATATATACAACATGCTTGAACGGCGATCTGCCATTAGGAAAAATGCTCTTTTGCTTAACACCCAGCATTCCATTATTTCGCATTACGGATTGGGTATATGCAAAGAGCTTTGGCTCATCCGGAACGGTGACCAGACTGATATTGCCTGTTACGATCGCACCGCTATACATACCGCGTTTGTTATAGCCGGCACCCGGAAATGCTCTGTTTGGCATGTTCGGATAGAGTCCCGAGTCGTTGATGGTCGTCGACGAGTTTTCCATTCCCGTGCCTTTTCCATTCGCGATAAAGAGCCGGTTTCCAACGGCGGCAACCGCTGCAGGGTAGTTGCCGGTTGGAATAAAGCCTGAGAGTTTCGACGCCTTGGTATTACTCGGACGGGCCGCGAGTTTGACCACGCCGACTGCGTTGGCATGTGCATTTCCAACGTAAAGGGTCTGTTCATCGTCACTCAGTGCTAGCCCTTCGGGGCTGGCTCCGATCAGTTCCGATTCGGCGAGGCGTACGTTGATCGTTTCGATGACCCTGTCGGAAAGCGTATCGATGACGGAGACCGTGTCGGAATTTGAATTTACAACGAATAGCCGCGTTTGCGCGTTATTCATTAGCATTGCCGTCGGATGCCTTCCGACTATAATATGGCTAACCGGAGCGTTCGCCGTTACGACAGCGATCGAACCATCGCCCCAAAGAGAGACGTATGTTTTCAATACGGCTTTTCCCCTTGTTCGAAGCTCTACGTCATACGGATAGAGCATCTGTGACGACCCCTTGCGGTGCAGGTCGATACGTCGTATCTTTCGCGTATCGCGAAGATCAGAAACTATACCTAGCGTATCTCCGAGGTTATTCGCCGCATAGATCGTTTGACCATCCGGGCTCAGATCGATACCGGTCGGATAAACTGCGGCAACATCGCCATTGTAATTCGGCGAAGGTGCATTTTCCGCAAAAGCCGTAACATCGATAAACGGCGCATCAAAAGCTGTATCGGGTTTGTTTGCCGGGGCGAGCGGAGAGGTAGACGCAGGATCGAATCCAAGGATCCAGATCTTGTTTTCAAAACCGCCGGAGAGATATAGCTGGTACTTTCCGTCAGGCTTTAGATTCGGGTCGAAAACGAGCCCGACGTTCGCGCTCTGCGGTGACGGAAAATAGAGAGTCTGTATGACTTTTGGCTCTGGCTCGAGGTTCAGGTCGATAACCGATATTGTCTGCTGAGCTTTGCTTTTTACCGTAAATTGAATGCCGTAACCACTATTGACCGCTATAAGATAGCGGCCCTTGCTGTCCGGCCCGGCGGCGTCGGGTGAACGAACGAAGTTCATCGTCAGCGGTGCCGCCGCGGGCAGCCCGGTTGATGAATCCACGATCAGTTTGCCAGCCGGTGAAAGCGGTCTGCCGTCTTCGTTGAATAACGCTGATTCATCGGCGGCCTTCGTACCGTTCGAACCAAAATAAAAGACCGCAAGAGCCGCCATCACGACCAAAACGGCGAGTACCTGCGGAGAGCGGAGCCTGGATAAGTTGAACATTGACACCTCGGAGAATGGCTTTAGTTCGATATAATACCGCAGACCGTAAAGAATCGGTATTGGATCGCGATGGTGTTTCAGATGACTGTAATGTCAATTAAGCATTCGGAATCAAACGGATCGATCACGTTCTCGGTGCGTGTTGTCCCACGCGCATCGAAAAGCGAGATCGTCGGCGAACACGACGGCGCATTAAGGGTGCGTATCGCATCGCCGCCGGTCGATGGTGCGGCCAACGCCGAGCTGATCAAACTGCTTGCCAAGCAATTCGGCGTTTCGAAGAGCAATGTCGAGATCATTGGCGGTCAAACTTCGAAAACAAAGCAGATCCGGATAACCGGAATTACGTCCGAGCAGATCGCCTCAGTTTTGAAAGCCAAAACCTAGCGTGATATATTTTCTAGTTCGGCAGGGCAGAAACACGACCGGTAGGGAGTGTGCCTAAGTGTCGTCTACAAATCACTTAAAGGAACACTATCAATGTCAGGACACTCCAAGTGGCACACAATTAAGCACAAGAAAGGTGCTTTGGACGCGAAACGCGGCAAGATCTTTACCAAGCTGATCAAAGAGATCACGGTCGCGGCTCGCACGGGCGGCAGCGGCGATGTCGATTCGAACGCCCGACTGCGCAAAGCTGTCACCGATGCGAAGGGCCTCAACATGCCCAACGACACCATCGACCGTGCCATCAAACGCGGCACCGG
>CAZVDM010000170.1:0-7946 GCA_964625555.1 uncultured Chloracidobacterium sp. | reverse complement strand
CGAGAGTGTACCAAACCACCTGTCCGACGCCCGTAGCATCCGGACCGAGCGTCGGTGTTACGCCGTCGGGGAGCTGCTTCGTGACCAGATTGAGTCGTTCGAGCACTCGCGTCCGGGCCCAATAGAGGTCGACGCCGTCCTCGAAAATGATATTGACCATCGAAAAGCTGAACGCCGAATTCGCACGGACCGTCCTCACGCCAGGCAGACCCTGTAGGCTCGTCACCAGCGGATATGTCACCTGGTCCTCGACCTCCTGCGGCGAGCGGCCGGTCCAATCGGTAAAGACGATCACCTGATTGTCGGACAGATCGGGGATCGCGTCGATCGGAGTCCTGAGCAGCGCCCAATAACCTGCGGCCGCCACGCCCAGATAGAGCACGATCACGACACCGCGGTTATTTAGCGACCATTCGATGAGCCTATGGATCATTTGCCTTTATTTTTCCCAGGCCGACTGCCATTTTTTCATCTGCTCGATCTCGGGCTGCTGCGCTTTGATGATGCCCTCGGCGAGTTTCTTGATCTCCGGATGTTCGGCCTTTTGCGGAGCTTCCTTCGACATGGAAACGGCCCCCTCGTGATGAGCGATCATCATCTTCAGGAAATGAGCATCGAAATGTTTCGGTTCCATTTCATTCATTTCCTTCATATGCTCGCCGTTCATCATTTTCATTCCTCCGACCATACCGGGCATCTCCATATTCACTGCGGACGCCTTACCGGCGTACCACTGCGAACGGAGCTGCTGCAATACGGCAATTTCTTTGGTTTGGTCGTCGATTATTTTCTGTGCAAAGGCCTTTAGCTCAGTCCGATCAGATTTACCCAGTACCATCTTTGCCATCGAAATGGCCCCGTTATGATGGTGGATCATTGAATCGAGGAACTGCAGATCATAGGGCTGACTTGCCGCCCCGGGGTCCGAATTCATATTCGTCATGTCATGTCCGTTCATTTTCGACATATCATGATCCATATTCGACACGCCGTTCATGTTCGACATGTCATGCCCGCCGGGCATGGCGTTGGCATTTGAGTTGACGACCGCGTTATTCGTCGTTTTTGATTGACAGCCCGCTGCCGCCAAGGCCGCGGCGGCCGCCAACATCAGAGTCAATATCAATTTCGTTTTCATCTTTACTCCTTGTCCCGCAATCTACTTCGCAACGATCGGTATCGAAAATGCGCCTTTTCCGGCCGGACCTTCGTATGTGATCATTGCCTGCCAATCGCCCGACATCTCGAGTGTGGCTTTGCCTCTGTACGAGCCCGGCGTTCCGGTCGTCGTAAAGGTCGCACCTGAATTCATCTCCGACATGCTGCCCATCGCCGGCATGCGGAAATTGAGTGCGGCCGAACCGACATCGACGGCTTTTCCCGATGCGTCGGTGAATGTCAAAGTAAATTCCTGGCTGCCTTTTTTCAGGACTCCTTCGGGGTTCGAGAGCGTCGCCGTCAGGTTATTGCCGGCCGGACCGGTCGCGATCGTTTTACCGGCCGGCGGGGCGGTCGTTCCGCCGCCGCTGCCGGATGATCCGCAGCCCGCAGCCAAAGCCACCAGTGCAAAAAGCGTAATAGCTCCAATAAACAAAACAGTCTTTCTCATAATGTTGGTTCCTCAGTTGTAAATATTCTCGATGATTCACACACCGCATTTTCGGAGCGCGAAAAAAAAATGAAATAGCCGCAAAAAGGCGCAAGCATGCCCATACTTAGGCGCACTTCACCCCTAGAACTAGATCAAAAATGAATGATGCTGGATGTAGCTTGGTTGGGAAAATCTCGGAAGGATGTCACGCGAATAGGCCATTGGCACGGCCCGAACTGTCCTTTTCTTTGCGAAAAGCGCTTCGATCTGGTCGGCGATCGAAATTATGATCGCGAAATTTGCCGGTGCGGGATTAAACGATCCAGGCGAAGGCGTCGGTGCGGACGTAGAGCAGTTCATCGCACAACAGAGGCGTGAGACCTCCGCGGATTTCGATTGTTCCAGACTCTTTGACCGCTTGCAGCATTCCATCATCCCCTCGTTCGGGTCGTGCAGCGGAGTTCCCGCGAGCACACCCGAAGCGAGCGATAGAATAACCAGCAGCATTGTCAGCCTCTTTGCCATCGTTTTGACTATATTCCTAACCCCGAGAAATTGTCAATATGCTAACGCGTCCGCGGGTTGATCTGAGCGGAGTTCAAATCACTTCGCCGTTTTTTTCGCTTTCGGGCCGGGCTTCATCATCATTGCAAAATGTTTGACGAGATCGTTGGAGTGCATTGCCACTACCTTGGCATCCGGTTTATCCGCCTTAACCGCGGCTTCGAGTGCTGCAACATGTTCCTTCACCATCGCCTGGCCTTTGTCCATCTTCTCCATCATCGTCTTCATCTTCGCCATCATTTCAGGACTCATAGCGTCCATGTGTTTTTTCTTGAGTGCTTCCATCGAATCAAGATCATGCCTAAGCTCTGCGACAGTGGCCCTCGCAAACTCAGCGTCCGGGCCCATTGGCGTCAGAGCCTGGTCACGCAGCATTTTCAAAAAATTCGACATCGTCATCATATATGCCATCATCAACTTGTGATGCGGACTTTTTTCATTTCCGCCATCATTTTCGCGTCGCCGCCCATCTTCTTAGCACCTTGAGCGGCAATGCCGCGGACACAAAACAGAACCACAATTATCGCGGTTGAGATCACTAACATTTGTTTCTTCATAATTACCTTTGAAATAAGTCACGTGAGGAAGATTCTAAATATGCTCGAGCACCTTTTGCAGCCGAGCGTGCACCTCGGTCGCGACCAGGTTGATCGCCGGGTTTCCAACCATCGACATCATTTCGATCGGATCAATTGCCGCAACTACAGTTTTGGCAGGGTCATTCATTTCATAGACTATGACGTTGCACGGCAAAAACAGCCCGATATTGATATCTTCCTGAAGCGTTCTATACGCTAGAGCCGGATTGCACGCACCAAGGATCGCATATCGGCCAAAATCCACTCCGAGCTTTTCCTTTAGCTTTTCGTCCATCCGGATCTCTGAAAGAACGCCAAAACCTTCTTGCTTTAATGCCTCACGTGTTCGCTCAATAACATCATCGAATGACGCATCAATCGTACGGCTGATCCCGTAATCTCTATTCTTCACTAGTTGTGCTTTCATCTGTGTACCTCCTGAATAGCATTGGCTATCCATTAAAAGTATCGTCGCAACACTAATGCCAGTCTCGCAGACTGAGATTTCGGCATTTTAAAGGGTTCGGCCGGAGATCCGGCGCGTGAAAATTCGCGCCGTTTGCGTCGAAACCAATAACGCGGAACATTGATGTGCGTCTACTTTTGATTTGAATACCGAGACGGATATATGTATGTGTGTTAACACACCGAGACGTTATCCGGATCACGAAACCGCCCTTACGGCTGACGCTTATTAGCATCGAGTGAATGAATACTGTTGAATTACTCGTTTTTGGGCTAAGATAACGAGATCATGATAACCAGATCAGCGGGCCCCGCAATGCTCGCAACCCTCATTTGCATATTTACGGTTTCCTGTTCAAAAAGCGGTTCTATCAACTCAAATTCAAACAACCCGACGTATAGTTCGACTGGTATTATCAAGGCGATCGACACCGGCAACGCAAAGGTCACTATCGATCACCAAGACATTCCGGGCTTTATGTCGGCCATGGAGATGGCGTTTCCCGCCAAAGATGCCTCAGTTTTTAGTGGCTTCTCTGCCGGCGACAAAGTTGCTTTTTCCATAGTGCGGACCGGCAGTAGACTGACGCTCGTGAGTATGACAAAAGCCTCTGACACTCCGGCTATCGGCGGAGCGGAGATCTTCGCGTCAAACTGCGCCGAGTGTCACGGAAACAAAGGCGAAGGCACGAAAAAAGGAATACCACTGATCTCCGGCCACGCCTTAGCTCATTCTGAAAAAGAATTCGTAGAGCAGGTAACCAACGGAAAGGCGAACAAGATGCCCGCTTTCAGGGAAAAGCTCACGGACGAACAGATCGCCTCGGTCGTCAGATATGTCCGAGATGTTATCCAAAAAGATCTAAAAAAGGGCGCAGACATTAAGCATGAACACTAGATGCCGCAGTGACTCCAGCAAAAATACCTACGCTGATACGTCCGCCGTTTTGGATCGCAGATCGTTGTTTCCAGCCGTTCTAAATTCCATCGTACCGTCATCCACGCGGCCGTAGCGCATCATCTTTAGGTCCTTGATATAGTTTTGGTGAAGCCGCCAGGGCGTTTTCGAACCTTGCGAAGGCAAAGTATCGAGTGCCCGGAGAACATAACCGGAATTGAAATCCAAGACCGGCTCTGGTGTGATCGTCGGGTCACTGATCCTCGGCGTGCATTGGGCGAAACCATGTTCGTCCATGTATTTGAGCAGCCTGCAGACATATTCCGCCGTTAGATCGCATTTCAGCGTCCACGACGCATTTGTATAACCGAACGCCGAAGCCAGATTAGGCACGTCGCTGTACATCATCCCTTTATACGCCATCGTTTTCGACATATCGACCGGCTTGCCATCGACAGCCAACTGCAACCCGGCCATCAATTTCAACACGAGGCCTGTGGCGGTCACAATGATATCGGCGTCAAGCCGCTCGCCGGACTTGAGCAGCAGGCCGGTTTCCGTGAATTTCTCGATCTCGTCGGTGACAACGGACGATTTTCCTTCGCGGATCGAGCGGAAAAGATCTGAATCGGGTACGAGGCAGAGCCGTTGGTCCCACGGGTTATATGTCGGCGTGAAATGCTTGAGATCGAAATCGTTACCAAGCTCTTTCTTCACGCCCTTTGCGATCATACGTTTCATGACGGACGGCCGCCGGCGGGATAACGTGTAAAGGAAAAGGCCCAGCAACACGTTCTTCCACCGCGACAGAACGTAGGCCGCTTTGGCCGGTAGCACGGCTCGGAAAAAGTTCGCGATCCTGTCCTCGCTCGGCAGCGATAGAACGTACGTAGGCGAACGCTGCAGCATCGTCACGTGCTCAGCGGTCTCAGCCATCGCCGGAACAAGCGTAACGGCGGTCGCTCCACTGCCGATCACGACGACGCGTTTGCCGGCATAGTCGAGATCACCGGGCCATTTCTGCGGATGTATGATAGAGCCGCGAAACTGATCGACGCCGGGCCAATCGGGCGTGTAACCGCTTTCGTAATCGTAATATCCGGTGCAGAGATAAAGGAAACTACACGTCATCCTAACTGGCACACCGTCGGCCTCGACCTCGACCGTCCAGCGGGCGTTATCGGACGACCACGACGCCTGTTTTGCGCGGTGGTTGAATCTGATCTTTTCGTCGACGGAAAATTCGCGTGCAGTATCGCGAATGTATTCGAGGATCGCCGGCCCGTCGGCGATCGCTTTCGGGTCGCTCCACGGGCGCAGCCTGTAGCCGAGAGTGTACATATCGGAATCCGATCGAACGCCCGGATATCGAAACAGGTCCCACGTGCCGCCCATCGCCTCACGTCCTTCGAGGATCGCAAAGCTCTTTTCGGGGCATTCTGTACTGAGCTGTGACGCCGCACCGATACCCGAAAGCCCCGCTCCAACGATCAAAACGTCGAAATGTTCCATATCCAAGAAATGCCCACGCCGGCAATATCACGTTAGCGTAAGCACGAAGCGATCAAACGTCAAGTTGAGAGGTCTATCAGCGAACTCTGCGTCTTTCTCTGTGTTCTACGCGTGGGAAAAAGACGCTCCACGCTGAGTTCGCTGAGATCTTCGCAGATAGCGAAGAGAAGGCGAATTGATCACTGCACACCGCGTACATACCGGTCGTAGACCACCTGCGGTGTGTCGAGGTTGCGGCCGGCTTTGAGATTGACGGCGAGGCGAATAAATTGAGCCATCGACCATGCGAGCGGCGTTGCTGAGCCTGTGCCTTCACCGAATTTGAGCTCGGGGACAAACTGTTTGTCGGCGTTCGGCGTTTCTTTTTTGTCCCAGATCTGTTCGGGGATCATCAGGCCCTCATTAGCAAAACCGAGCATGGCGTCCAGCCGCAAGGAAGCATTAAGAGAATTGGGGTTTCGGGTCAGAGCAAGTTCATATTGCCCGCGTTCTCCGCTGAGAAGTGCCCACAGCCTTCCCTTTCCGGTGTATTTCCCATCAAAATTCCAACGCCGGCCGTCTTCCATTTCGCCGTATCCGTCATGGTTGTAGCGGTAAAATCCGGGGCCGTTGGGCGTATCGACCTTGATGACTTGGTCGATGACCTTTACGGATTTGGCGATCAGCGGATCGTCGGCCCGTTTGATGCCGAGGCGGACGAGTTCGAGAAAACCGGCGTCGACGATGTCGCGTTCGTCAAAAAAACCGGCACCGTTGTTTAGTTCGATCTTTTCACCCGCGTCGGGTTTGCCGTTTTGCGTAATGCGCACGTAGTAATTGCCGTCGCCGTATTTTCCGGTGTTCGTCGCCGTCCATTTTTCGATGTTCGCTTGCCATTCGTCAGCAGTCTTTAGCCAAAGATCGGCACTTTTCCGGTCGCCGTTTTTCACCGCAATATCAGCCGCACAAACCAGCCCGGCGATCTCCGCCGCGATCGTCGATGGCGAAAACCCGGCTTCCTCTTCCCAACGCTCCTGCGGCGTCGAAGGCCCGTTCTTGACAATAAAATCCGCCGCTTTTTTGACGTGGTTCTCGTACGTTGCTTTATCGTTTCGACCCAACTGATACGCAAGAATCAACGGAAACGCTACTTCATCAAGCTGCAGCGAGCCCCAGAAGGGCTTGCCGTCGAGAAACGAATTTTGCGGGAAACTTCCATCCGGCCGCTGCTGTACCTTGAACACAAAATCGAGCGCTCGAATGGCCGCGGCCGTATCACCCAACGCCATGAATGCCGTTGCAACCTGATATAGGTCCCGCGACCAAACAAGGTGATAACCACCTATATTGTTCTCGTTTGCGTTCGCACCGCCGCCCCAAGGCACCGACAGACTCGCAATATTCGCTCCCGGATGCGACTTGTCCTCATGGGCCTTCAACTGCATCGCTGCCATATTGAACTGAGCCTGATATTTCTGATCGACCTTTGGAAGTTTCTTTAAATACTCGATCCAACCATTTTGGTACTCTTCGTAAGCCTTCAGATAGCCTTTTTCAAGACTGGTGCTTGCGTTCGAAACCGCGTCGTTAACGGACCTACCAAAACCGAGAGAGAATTGCATTCCCGGATACGCCGTTCCCGTTGGTTGAAAGCCTTTTGTTACTTTTGCGACCTGAACGATGTTGCCATTTTCAGCACGGGCATATGGTGTGACGATCGTTCCACTTTCTCGAAGCTGGGTCAGTCCGTCGTTAACGCCGAGAAAGCCCGTCGTTTGTTCACTGAATGTACATCGACCGCAGGTCAATGCCGAAGCGATGCTTCCATCAACCGATACAAAGTACCGCCCCTGAACCCAACCGGTATCATGCATTGCGCTGTTACCGAGCGATGGATCGTAAACGACATAAAGGTCTAGATCCTTGTCTTCAGCCCAAAATGTGACTTTGATCAACACAGAACTCGTTGTTGGATCGGTCAGATAGGATTTCGTTAATCCCCATTTTTTTGAAAGGCTGACAGTCGTTTGTTCAAAAACCAAAGAGGTCGTAGTCGAAAAATAGTTGCCTACGTAAATACCCGGAATTGGCGAAGCATTCTTCCATTTGGCGGTCGGTAACGCTTTAACCTTGTTTGTCGCATCATCCTGCTCGGTTTCGACCTTTTTTGTCTTGGGGTTTACAACGATAAACTGAAGCAGATGCACATTCGCGGTCGTCACGTCGGGATAATAGACCTCGGTCATCACGCCCTGTGCGAGGGTGAACCAGACCTTGCTTGCCGTGGTTGCGGACGTGCCGACACCCTGTTTGCCGGCCGTCGCCCATTGAGCGTCCATTCCAGGCCCGCCGGGTGCGG
>CAZVDM010000169.1:0-7949 GCA_964625555.1 uncultured Chloracidobacterium sp. | reverse complement strand
AGACCGAGGACATCACCCGCGAAGGCATCATCGGCGGCTATATCCACGGCAACGAACCCGCCCACCATGTCGCCTATCTCTACAACTGGACCGATGACGCCTGGAAGACGCAGGAACGCGTCCGCATGATCCTCAAAAACCAATATCGGCCTACGCCCGACGGCCTCGGCGGCAACGACGACTGCGGCCAGATGTCAGCGTGGTATCTGTTCTCGGCTCTTGGATTCTATCCGGTAGCTCCGGCCTCCGGTCAATACCAACTTGGCAGTCCCGCGGTCAAAACGGCCGTGATCAGTCTGGAAAACGGAAAGAAACTAACCATCGAGGCCCGCAATCAGAGCGACAAGAACGTGTATGTAGAAAGCGTCTCGCTTAACGGCCGCAAAATAGATCGAAGCTATCTGACCTTTGCCGAAATAAACGGCGGCGGTACACTAGTATTCAAAATGTCGAACAAACCATCAATCTAGGAGAATAAAATGTTAAGAAAAGCATCGGCGGAGTGGAAGGGCAGTATCAAGGAAGGCGGCGGGACGATCTCGACGGAGAGCGGTGTATTGAAAGATACGCAGTATTCGTTCAGCACGCGGTTTGAGGACGGCGTCGGGACAAATCCTGAGGAGCTGATCGCTGCGGCACATGCGGGCTGTTTCTCGATGGCGTTGTCCGGACAATTAGGTGCGGCCGGCTTGACCGCCGACAGCATCAATACGACCGCCGCCGTGCGGTTGGAGAAACTTGATTCGGGATTTGCGATCACGAAGATCCATCTTGACGTGACGGCCAAAATTCCCGGAGCAGACGACGATGCTTTCCAGACTGCAGCCGCAAATGCAAAGGCCGGCTGCCCGATCTCAAAGCTGTTCAACGCGGAGATCACCATGGACGCCAGGCTCGAAAGCTAGGACACGCATATTCTTAGTAATAAATAAGCCAGTATCATCGCGAGAACGACACACGCTCCGGTGATCTGGCTTTTTGAAAATCTCATTTCCCTTCGAACAGCAACGCAGGATTTATTTTGAATTGGAGCATCTTCGCCGATTCGCGGCCGCCGTCGCCGCCTTTGCGTTGGACGGTGATACGGCCGATCTTAATGTTGCCGTTGCGTGTGAGCTCGACCTTGCCTTCGCCAAAGAATTTGATCGCGTATTCGTCGGTGCGTAACACCCAACGCGGCTTGTCCGCTGATTTGAGCGCGACCATCACCCAACCGGCAGCGTGAACGCCGTCGCCCGCAAACAGATCGGAAACGATCATTTCTTTGTTTGCCGTAAAGAAATCGATGACCGCCTTTTGAGTCGGTTCCGAGAGCTCGTTGAGGTACATTCTGTTCGGATCTCTCGAACCTTTTGCCGGTGGTGTTTCGCCGACGAATAATTTGAGCGCTGCCTCGACGTCTGCGGGAATATTCCACATCTTGACGTAGTGCGAGAGCCAGCGTTTGTCGATCTGATTGAATCCTTGCGAACTGCTCACGAGCTTTATGGATATGCCTTCCTTTTTCTCGCCTGCTTTTGTTTTGATCACGACCTCGACATCGGCCTTTTCGCCGTGTGGTTTTGTGGCCATGACGCTTTCAATTTCGCCAAGTTTGTAGTTCATTGCGCCGAGCCAGACGCGGGCGTCGGCGTCGGTTTTCCAATTGTTAAACTTGTCGCGGATCTCGTCTTCGTTCTTGAAACCGTTTTTCGCGGTGTTTGAGCCGAGTTCGACCTTGGCGGCTTGCGTTGTTTGGCCGTTGACCGCCAACCCCGCGACCAAGGTCATGAGCAGCAAGACAAAGATCGATCGGGCTCGGAGCATCATCGTCTCTTATTGTACGGCGGCTATTGCCGAGAACATAAAGGCTCGGGCCGAAATTTGACCTGCTAACAACGGCTTATTCAAACTCGAATTGTTCCTTGGCAAGGACGTCGGCATTAACGGGGCCTTGAGACAATTGATCGTGAAAGTACATACAGTCGCGGCCGCTTTCTTTTGCTTTGTATAATGCACGGTCTGCGTTTCGGATCAGTTCGATCTCGGACATTTCAAGATCAGGAAGCGCGGTCGCGATACCGACGCTGACGGTGAGGAATGGGCTTGTCTCCGAACCCTTGTGAATTATCTTCATTTGCCTTACATTTTCGACCGCCTGTTCGGCGATCGATCGTGCGCCTGCCGAGCTGGTCCCGCCCAAAACAAGCGCAAACTCCTCGCCTCCGAACCGTGCGACCAGATCGGTCGGTCGTTTGATCGTCTCGGCAAGAGCTTCGGCCACCTTCTGTAGGCAATCGTCTCCGGCCTGGTGCCCGTAAGCGTCGTTGAACCGTTTGAAATGATCGATGTCGATCATGACCAGCGATATCTCGGTCTTAAATCGAACAGCCCGATGCCATTCGTCTGTTAAAAAGCTTTCAAATCTTCGACGATTGCCGATCTTTGTCAGGCCGTCTGAATTAGCAAGTGCGTGTAAATTTTCATTCGCCTCGGCGAGTTCGCGTGTCCGCTCGGCTACCAGCCGCGTGAGCCGTTTTTCCCGCAGCTCAAGCCGATGTACGCTCACTTTCCAGATCACCAGTAGGCCCAAGGATGCACCAAGCACGCAGAGGAAAATGAAAAGCCACGTCTGGTAGAAGAACGGCTTGAGTTCGATCTTCAGTTCGGCGCCTTTCTCATTCCAGATTCCGTCACTGTTGGCGGCCTTTACTTTGAACGTATAATTCCCGGGCGGGAGATATGAGTAGTAAGCAGTACGCCGTGTTCCGGCGTCGATCCAATCCTCGTCATGCCCATCGAGCATGTATTTGAATTTGATCTGGTCCGATTTGATCAGGCTGATCCCCGTGTAGCGGATCTCGATATTTTGTTTGCCCGGCTCAATGCTTGTCCCGCCGCGAAGATCGACCGGTTCCCGTTCGACCAGCACGTCCTCGATCACAACGCTTGGCGGCATCGGATTTGGACGTTCGGCTTTCGGATCGACTATCGCCACGCCTTCCTGCGTGGGGAACCAAAAACGTCCCTCCTTGTCTCGCAGACTCGCCGGCTGACGGCCGCCGTTGCACTCGTTCGAGAGCATTCCGTCCTCTTTTCCATATCCGACACTGTTTATTTTGGCGATCTTCCCGTCAGCGAAATCATTTAGCTCCTGCCGCGCGACGCGGTAGATGCCGCGATTGGAACTGATCCAAAAGAATCCGGCCTCGTCCTCTTCGATCGCAAATACGCCGCTGTTGTACAGACCGTTCGACTCTTTGTAATTGACGAACTGTCCGTCCTTGAACCGGCTCATCCCTTCGTCATAGGTCCCGATCCAGAATGTACCTTCGCTGTCCTCATAAATGGTCCGGACATAGTTTCCGGCGAGGCCATCTTTCACCGTATAGTTAATGAACCGATCATCCACATACCTGCTCAAACCGCCGTAACCGCCGAACCAGACATTGCCTTTGGAATCCTCAAAGATCGCTGTCATGAATTCGCTCGGCAGCCCGTCCTTGACAGAATACTGGCCCGCTAAATGATAATCTCTGAACCGCAGCATGCCCTTATTGGTCGCTACCCAGACATTGCCGGCCGAATCGCCTTTGATGGCGAAAACATGCGAGCCTTTCAACAGGATGGTCGCAATGCCATTTTGAATCGTGTATATTCCACCATTTAAACCGACCCAGATCCTTCTGTTCGGATCTTCCCAGATCGACTGTACTGACATCCGGCCTTCTCGCCAGGTTTCATCGAGCGGAGTGTTCGGCGATGGAGGTTGTGGGTCGACGGTCTCGAATTTCCCGTTGCGATAGATGCTCAATCCTCTGCTGGTGCCGATCCAAATATTCTCTTGCGAATCCCGAAAGAGCGGATATACCTCCGAATGGACGATCCCGTCTTTTTTGCTGTAACCCTGGATGACCTGTTCCCGACGGCGTATCAAACCGCGATCCGTCGCGAGCCAAACTGTTCCTTCCCTATCGTGATAGATGTCCTGGATCGAATCAGCGGTGAGTCCGTAGTCCTTGCCCCAAATAGAGACCTTTTCGTCCTTTATCTGTACCAAACCAACGGTCGAACTCGATGCCCCGCCGCTGACCACCCAAACGCTGCCGTCCGCTTCGTCCCAGAACGAATGGTAGATCGAGTTCTCAGGCAGGCCGTCCCGCACACTGTAAACTCTTAACGAGCCGTTGCGTATGCAATAGACCTGATTGTGCGACAACCACAAGTTGCCGTCGCGATCTTCGAAGGTGTTCACTCTAAAATCGATCTTTGACAGATCCATCGGAATGTTCACCGACTTGCCGTCTCGAAGCTCGGTGACACCTGTGGTTGTTATCGTCCAACGAGTCCCGTACTTACCGTAATAGACAAAATCGTTCGTTTGTTTGCTCTGCTTTTCGAGAAAGTCGAATTTTCCATCGCTGAGGCTGTACCAGCTGCGCGACGTGCGGTCCTCATCTTCGACCAGAACGCGAAGTTGGCCGCTTTCTTGTCTCTCGACCTTGCTTATGTAGTGGCCCGGAACCTGATTGGATGTGAACGATGTGAACACACCGTTGTGAAAAACGGTCAAGATGCCGTCCTCCATAGTGGTCGCATACAGCGTGCCGTCGTTGTCGCCGAAAAGGCCGGTAAACCGGTTGTTGATGATTCCCTTGGTGTTGCTCTTGTTGAATGTCGTGAATCTGAGGCCATCAAATCGGACCAGCCCGTCAAACGTCGTAAACCAAAGATACCCCTCTGGCGTCTGCGTGATCTGACGCACGCCGTTCTGCGGGAGGCCGTTGTCGGTCGTCCAGGTGTCGAAGCGATATTGTCCGAATACGGCCGTGCTCGCTGCAATGCAAATAAACAAGCATAGGCCAAACAGGAGTCTCATTATCAATCGGCGGAAAAAAGGCAAGGAGCAATTGCGAAGGATGGTGAAAAAAGGGCGGCAGCGCTATCGATACGCTCTTAATATTAAACAATTTTTAACGCAACGAGTCAACAGATATCTTCGCGAATCCGCCTGCACATGAGAATAAAAAGTCTTGTCATTACCGTGGTAATGTGTTACATTATCGGCATGATATTAGCCCAGTCAAAGCTAACCGCACAAGGTCAGATCTCGGTTCCGGCTGAGGTTCGACGAAAGTTGGGTCTTGGACCCGGTTCGATGTTGGAATGGGACATCGATGACGAGCAGAGCGATCATTTGATCGTCCGACGCTCCGCAAAATATACAAGTGATGATCTCCATCGAGCTGCGTTTCCGGAAGGCCCGCCTTCACGCAAATCACTCACTGAGCTTAAGGATGCGATCGGTGACTACGTAAAAGAGCGCTATGGTAAGCGTTGATACCAACATATTGGTTCGGATCATTACTCGTGATGATGCGGAGCAAGCAGATCGATCTGAGGCTTTCATAAAAAAAGGAGCTTGGGTCTCTCATCTCGTCTTGGCAGAGACGGTTTGGGTATTGGCAAGAGCCTATGGCAGAACGATCCACCAGCAAATCGAAACCATTGAGGTTTTATTAGGGCACGAGCATCTACGGCTCGAAGATATGAAAGTTGTTGAAGATGCTCTAAAGGCCTTTAAGAAACGTCCGGCAATCGGGTTTTCGGATTACCTGATCCTTGAGATCGCCCGTAAGTCGGGACATTTGCCGCTCGGGACCTTTGATCGCGGGCTGGCAAAGCTCGATGGAACTCAAAAACTCTAACGCAATTCAATAGGCTTTCGTCAGATCAACACCGGTGTAATAGTGCTTGATGATCTCGTCGTATTTGACGCCCATCTTGGCGAGGCCGAATGCGCCGTATTGGCACATGCCGACGCCGTGGCCCCAGCCCCGGCCGGTGAATGTATAGCTGGCAACGGAGCTGCCGCTGTATCGCTTGTTCATAACAAAGAGCTGTTCGGGCAGACGAAGCGCAGAGCGGATCTTGCCGCCTTTAAGGGTCTTAATGCCGTTCGAACCGATTATCTCGAGTTCGATCGGACGGCGCGAGTAGCCGACCTTTTTGATATTGACGTCGTAAAGCGAACCTATGCCCCGGACGTATCGCGATAGCCGCGACTGCACTTCGCCGGCCGATGCCGATTTGTTCCAAAACGTCCACGGCGACATTCGTTCGGCCGTTGTCGGCGTTTCGGTCGGTTCGACCTCGAGATATTTGACGGCGCCTAGCGCGTCCGTCTGATAGCTAAGCTTTTCGCCGCCGAGCAAGGCGACCTCTTTGACCGGATACATCGTCCCGCCAAATTCACGAAACAGGAAAACGTCCGGCCTCAACGCCAGCGGCCGCTCACTCTTGCCGCTGCGTAGCATCAGTTTTCCGTCGACGCTCGTACCGGCAGTCGCCGTCAGCATTTCCGGCATCCATTTCTTTTTTTCGTAGATCTTGCGGATCAGCCGCAGCAAGCGTGCCCGTGTGAACGGCATATTAGGCCGCAATGTGAGGTCAGGATTGAGCGAAAAATAACCGTCGCGAAGCAGCAACGCGATCTCGGCGCGTCGTTCACGGGGCACTTCGGCCGCGTCGAGGATCGCCAGATTGTAGCTGATGTCCGACTCGGTCATCATCGTGTCCGCATAGCCCGGAGCATAGATCAGACCGGCGAGAATGCGCGCAAGCTCGACCGGTTTCGCGGTATCGCGGTTTACGTTCGGGTACGTTTTGCCGAATTTGCCGGCGAGGTTATTGAGCCAATTCGACATTTCGCTTTCGGTCGGTGCATCGTCAAACCATTCATCGGTCATTTGGCCAGTCGAGAGCTGAAAACCATTTGACGCCAGTATCGACATCAAACGAGCGAGATCGAGGTTCGCGTCGTCGCGAAGCTTCGACGGCATTCGATTGGTCCTTATCAGGAAAGGTTCGAAATGCCTGCGGCCCTCGAGCGAGCATTCGACGCCGACGAGATACGGCTCGGCGTGATCGAAGATATTCTCGCTGCTTTCCGTACGTCCTCCGCAGGTCGATGTGTAATACGCCATGATCGGCTTGCCGTGATAAGTGGCGACGATGCCGCGGGTTTGCTGTACAGCCTGCGTTCCCATCTTGGTCTCGATCGAAACGCCCTTGTACACCTGCGAGGAAACTGTAGGGACCATATCAAATCCCTGTTTGCCGAACGTGCCGATATTTGCGACGGCGTACGTTCGGGCTGCTACGGCCTGGGCCTTTTGCGCTTCGAGCTGCGGCAGGCCAAGTTCGCTCGGCACGACACCGAGCAGGTAATCTTCGAGCGGAACGACGTTGACGACGGTCAGCGAGCCGCGGGCGTTCACGAATACCTCGATCTTGCCGCGATACGCCTTGCCGTTGAGGCGGACCGGATTTGCGCGTTCGTTGAGCGAGCCAAAAGCGACCGATTTGAGCGAAGAATACTTTGCGTTCTCGCTTGGGCCGTTGATGATGACTTCGCGAAGATTCGGGTCGACATAACCTGTCGCTGTCGGGATCGACGAGCCAGTCTTCTGCGTCAGGCTTCGCACTTCCGACGGCCCCGAGGTTCGCAATTGCTGAGTAAGAGCAACAGCGTCCGGCGAAACGACCGTCTTTTTCTCCGTTATCGTCACCGCATCCTCAAATCCCTTTTCTGCCAATTTCGCTTTCAGTTCGTCCGCGTCGATGATCGATTCTTTGATCGAACCGACCCAAACTTTCCACGTATTCGTCGCCGTATCAATGCTCGCAAAAGCCGTCTCGCCCGTCGCATCGCGGATCTCCTTGGCAAGCGTCGTCGCCTCGATCTGCGTCGGCAGACCCTGAAATTCGATGCGATAATTTTCGATCTCCGGCGGCCTATACGCTCTCGCCGAGACAGTCACCTTATTTGTCGCCAGCAGCTTGCTCTGTTCATCCGGACTGACCGAAACGAGCGACGAATCCGACGTCGTGATCGACACGGAGCCGGAGTTGGTCGAAAGCCCGATCCGTATCAGCGGCTCAGCCGGAAGACGAAAATATTCGGGTTC
>CAZVDM010000168.1:0-7986 GCA_964625555.1 uncultured Chloracidobacterium sp. | reverse complement strand
AGGTTATCCTTATCGTTTCTCACTTTTTCGCACGAGATGGCTCGTGTCGTGATGTTGGAGCAACTGTATCGGGCGTATACAATAATTAGAGGTTTTCCGTACCAGAAATGAGCAAATTGAACTTAAAAGAAATCAAAGAAAAGCTGCTGATCGAACGCGATCTGCTGATCGAAAAATTAAAAGGCAATGACCTTTCCGTGGACGATTCCGAAACCCCTGATCCTGTTGATCTGGCGGTTCGCAACTACTCCAAGAATGTAATGCTGGCCGTTTCCGAAAACGAAAGCAAACAGCTCACTCTGATCGATGAGGCACTTGTTCGCATTGAAGACGATGAGTACGGCACGTGTCAGAATTGTGAAAAGGAGATCAACCCTAAACGTCTCGCAGCGATCCCATGGGCCCGTTACTGCCTGGATTGTCAAGAACTTCTGGAAAAGGGACTGCTCGACGACGAATAATTCAAGCAGAGCTATGTTGAAAGCTCTCCAAAACTCTCTTGTCTCCCTTGTCTACCCGCAAAACTGCCGCATTTGCGATTCCTTGGTCGATAAAATAAATTTCGGCGTTGCATGTTCAGCTTGCTGGGCCGAGACACGCCTCTTTAGCGGTGAAGAAATGCTCTGCGGCAAATGCGGAGCATTTTTCAATCCATCAGGTGTTAAGACCGATATCCGTTGTCATCAGTGTGACGGTCATTTTTATGACAAGGCCAGAGCCGCCGGCATTTACGAAAAGGCCCTTGCCGTCTCAGCAATTCATCTTAAAAGCCAGCCTTATGTCCCGACCGATCTCAAGCATGCCTTATTAGAGGCTTTCGACCGCAGTCCGTTTAGCACTACAACCCTCATAATACCGATTCCGCTCTCGCGAATGCGTCGGCGTGAGCGCGGATTCAATCAAGCCGAGATACTAGCCGAACTGGTTTCGAAACACACCTCCATCAAACTCGATACGGCGAGTCTCGCCCGCAGCAAACACACGCCTATGCACCGGATCGCAATGGACAAGAAGGCACGCGAATTGACTGTCGCGAACGCCTTCGAAGTAACGCGTCCGAATTTGATCGCAGATCAAAAGATCCTACTTGTTGATGACATTTTCACTTCAGGTGCGACCGCCTCTGCTTGTGCCAGGATATTAAAGAAAAATGGCGCGTCCGAGGTCAATGTACTGACTCTCGCACGCGCCATTATGCAATAATTGCAGCTCTAGGGAACGTCGTACGCCGGCACCGCCAGATCGCCATTCAATCCGAATTGTCTTATCAGAACGCCATTCGTACTTTGCGATGCATACCAAACACCGGTAGACGGCCGAAATACGGCAAAATCTTCCCGACCGTCACCGTCATAGTCACCCGTTACCGGGACGTCGCCGTTAAGCCCCCATCCCGTCGCTAAAAATCCCGACGTGCTTCTCAGAAAATACCAGATCCCTGTCGACGGCCGATACACAGCTTGGTCCGCCTTTCCATCCCCGTCATAGTCGCCCTGCGCAGGGATGTCGCCGGCGAGTCCAAATGCCACCGCATTGAACGAGCCGTTAATGCTGTTCAGTCGATACCAGACGCCGTCAGTGTCTCTCCAGACAGCAATATCGTACCTACCATCGCCATCAAAGTCGCCGGGTGTCGGCTTGTCCGCCGCCAGGCCAAATTGAACAGCTTGGAAATTATTCGGATTGGTCGTTCGGCGGATCCACCAGGTACCGGTCGCCGGCCGGTAAATCGCGATGTCCGCCTTTGCATCGCCATCGTAATCGCCTTGTACCGGAACATCGCCGGCTGCACCGAACGCTACTATACCCACTGTCGAATCGCTAGAACGAAAGTTATACCAAACATTGGTTGACGGGCGGTATACTCCGATGTCAGAAATATTGTCGCCATCGTAATCCTCTGTTGCCGGAATATCGCCATTGAGCCCGAACTGCTGGATAAGAACCGTATTGTTTGAGCTATTGTACGAATACCAGACTCCCGTAGACGGACGAAAGACAGAAACGTCGGTTTTGAAGTCGCCGTCGAAATCGGCCGAAGACCGCGCCCGAACGATCTTGTCCAATGTTCCGCCAAGTCCGGTTATGAACAGTTCACCTGATTCATCTTCGCCAAATGACGAAATATTTCGCGGTGTGTCGAGTAACGCGGTCACATTTGCGGCATTCGTAAATATCTCGCCGGTGCAGTAGTCGGCGTACACGTATGTCCCCGACGGAAAAGTGTTTTGCGGGCCGCGATATATGTTACCGCCGGTAACGGAGCATCGCGAACCTGTCTGCGGGTACTGATAAATCGGCATGATATAGTTCGCCGGAGTACACAGGCCTGGGTCGTTTCCGGTACACTGTGTGCCTTCATATACGCGCCACCCGTAGTTGCCGCCGAGCGTGATCGTATCGACTTCTTCGATCGCATCCTGTCCGACGTCGCCTGCCCAAAGCTGATTTGTGCCTCCACGGTCGAATGAGAAGCGATAAGGATTTCTCATCCCAATTGCATAGATCTCATCGGCTCCCGGAGTAGCACCGGCGTAAGGATTGGTCGGCGGAATGAGGTATGGCTGAGTTGATCCGACCGGAATGTTGATGTCGAGCCTTAATATCTTACCAAGCAAAACATTGATATTCTGGGCATTGGCATTCGGGTCGTTACCGGAGCCGCCATCGCCGGTTCCGGCGTAGAGAAATCCATCCGGCCCAAACAGGATCGTGCCTCCGTTGTGATTTGAAAAAGTCGGATGCGGGATCGTGATCACTGTCCGAGCTGTGCTCGGATCTCCCTGGTTTGGATTGCCCGCAAAGGTCTGAAATTCAGCGATCTCAATAGCACCGTCGGATTGACGCGTGTAATAGACGTAAAATTTACGATTTGTTGAGAACTGCGGGTGAAACGCGAGCCCCAGTAGTCCGCGTTCGTTTCCGGATGAGCTCACAGTACCGACCAAACTCATAAAGTCGGTCGTTGCAGTAGCTCCCGGCTGGAGAACCTTGATTATCCCGCGTTGCTGGACTATGAAAAGACGATTCGTGCCGTCCTTTGCATTGGTTACATAAACCGGCAGGCTCAGACCCGACAGAACAGGAACTGTTCTGATCGTTAACGGCGACGGCACGCCTTGGCCAAATACGCCAATTGCCAAAACGGCAAAACAAAAAACAAGTCCAATCAAAGTCGATGATCTTTTCATTATGTTCCCCAAATCCGAAATTCTTGTTGTGAAATGTTTACGGGTATCAAATATGATAGCCGAAAAACCGTTTGAAATGAATCTGATGAGCGGCCGATCTGCCCGTCTGATGGTTTGAAACTGTTTAAAACGCTTATCTGATGATACCGATTTCCACAGGAAAATTGCAATACTTTTATAATCGATACTTTACGCTTCGTCGACGTAGAGCATCGTCTTCGTTGTCGATATTTTGCAGCCGCATTGTGATGTCGGCGGACATTTGCAGACCCGCTCGTTCGCCTCTATTCAAATGAAAATGCCCGGCTGCCGCTATCATCGCAGCATTGTCGGTCGAAAGATGTTTGGACGGAAAATAGACCGGCAAGCCGAGTCGTGCAGCCATCAATTCCGCAGCCTCTTTCAGCGCAAGGTTACACGCAACTCCGCCCGCTACGATAAGCGTCTTTGGCCTCAATTCGACCGCGATCTTTTCCATTGTGCCGATAAGGGCCTTGACCACCGCCGCCTGAAAGCTCGCCGCGAGGTCAATGATGGCCTGCGTCGGCTCTTCGCCGTTGACCAATGGCACGATGCCGTTTTCGCGAATGTGTCTTGCCACGGCAGTCTTAAGGCCGCTAAAGCTGAGGTCAGGCCGTCCGTCAGATATCTTTGCCTGTACGAATCTCACGGCTGCGGGATCACCCGCGGAAGCGATCCGCTCAATGATCGGGCCGCCCGGATAGCCGAGCCCGAGCATTTTCGCAACTTTGTCGAAGGCTTCGCCGGCTGCATCATCCCTTGTCCGCGAGACTACTTTGTATTCGCCTTCTTTAGGTACATAAAAGATATTTGTATGTCCACCCGACACGATCAGTGCCAACGCCGGATATTCGACCGGCGGATTTTCGAACACGACCGAATAGACATGTCCCTCGATGTGATTAACGCCGATGAACGGAATATCGCGTGCCCACGCTAGCGATTTTGCGTAACAAACTCCGACAAGCAGCGAGCCGATCAGACCCGGCCCTTGCGTCACGGCGATCGCATCGATATCGGAAAGCGTCACTGACGCCCGCGTAAGTGCCTCAGTGATTATCGGCTCGACCTTTTCCAAATGCTCACGCGACGCAAGCTCCGGCACGACGCCGCCCCACGGAGCATGCATTGCAATTTGGGACGATATGACCGAAGAAACGATCTCCCGCCCGTCGCGCACTACGGCTGCTGCGGTCTCGTCGCACGAGCTTTCTATTCCTAAAACCAGCACTTATCTAGATTAACAAATCGTGACCGCTTAGGGCTCGGGGAAAAGGGCGATGATCTCAAGTTCATTTCGCGAAAATTCAATGCCTGATGGGAAATGAGCGGCTATGTCCGCCCGCAGCCTGCCGGCATGATTGGCAAAATATGCCTCGAGGTCCTTCTGCGAGTCGCAATGATATCCGATACGGTACATGTTTCCGTTTTTCGCAAAGAACGCCGCCGCAAAGTAGCCGGTCGCGAGCAGGTCAGGAATGTGCTGCTCACGCATGTACTTTTCGTATTCCTCGGCGATAGCTGGCTCGACCGTCGCCGTCACTTCGTAAATAAGCATTTCAATCGACTCCCGTAAAAATTGTGCTTTCGTCAACAAAACAGAGGCCGTTCCCAAATGGATCGCGAGCATAGAAAGATCGCTCGCCCCATGGACGCCGCACGATCTCGCCGAGCGGCCCGCCATGCATGTCGATCTTTTCGAGGCACCCCAGTTCCTTGGCACGCGAGAACCACGTTTCTAGGTTTGCGACTGAAAAATAGACGTGATCGCCGATCGGTGTCCCGTCATTCTCGATGACCGCCATGATCACCGAACCGCAATCAAAATACTGCCGGCCAGCGTGTATTTGACGGCCTTCGGCGGCGAAAAGCGTTTGATAGAATACCAGTGCTTTTTCAAAGTCTGTCACCGGAATAAATATTCTGAAGATCGAAGCTTCGCTTGCCATTCCCGCGTCCTCCAAATGATTTATTTCTACGATAAGCGTAAAATACCACAAACACAATGAAAGACCGTCTGACGAAAACCGCTTACTTGCGGTATCTAACATGCCCCAATGAATTTTGGCTCTCGCTTCAGCCGTCGAATGCCGAAAAACAGCCCGAAACGCTCGAATACGAACACCTGCGCCAACAGGGCTACGAAGTCGAACGATACGTAAAAATGCTTAACCGGTTTCAGGCCGACGAAACCAGATCAGTAGATCATCAGCGGATCTTTCAGACCTCTGATCTATATGCTCGCAGCGACATTGTCATCACCGACCGTCAAACAGGTGTTATCGACATTTATGAGGTCAAGTCGTCCGCGTCAGTTAAGCCCGAGCACCTGGACGATGTGGCTTTCCAAAAGCTCGTGTCAGAGCGTAGCGGTGCCGCCGTCGGCCGGTGTTTTGTTGTTACGATGAATGGTGAATACGAACGGCAGGGCGAGGTCGATCCCGAACAATTGTTTGTGGTCACCGATGTCACCGACCAGATCACCGAGATGCTTCCGTTGACCGAAGAACAGATCGAAGCTGCAAAAACATTTGCAGATTCAGTTCCATCTCCGTCGCTTGCAGACTACTGCTCGGAAAAGCTGAATTGTGAATTTCTAAAAATCCATTTTCCCGATCTGCCGGACTATACCGTATTTAACATCTCGCGGATCAACAAGGCCAAGCTCAAAGAACTGCTGGAAAGCGGCATTATCGACATCAGAGACGTTCCGGACGATTTTAAGCTCTCGGACAAACAGCAGGTCCACGTTACCGTCGCGAAGACCGGAAAACCCTATATTGATCGCGACAAGATCACCGAAAAGATCGAATCGTGGCCGTATCCGCTTCATTTTCTCGATTACGAGACATTTTCATACGCTATTCCCCAATTTGACGGCGTCCGGCCGTTTCAGCAGATGTGTTTTCAATATTCGCTCCACACGATCCGCGAAAAAGGCGGTGAAGTTGAGCACAACTATTTCCTCGCAACCGGCGAACACGATCCGCCGCGGGCCCTGGCCGCGAGTTTGAAAGAACATATGTCCGGCGATCTCGGCACTGTCTTTGTTTGGTACGAAGCGTTTGAAAAGACGAGGAACAGTGAAATGGCGATGATGTTCCCGGAATATGCCGACTTCTTTGCCGACGTAAATGCCCACACCCAGGACCTGATGAAGATCTTCGCGGACAATCTTTATGTCCATCCCAAATTCAAGGGCAGTAGCTCGATCAAGAAGGTCCTGCCTGTTCTTGTCCCCGAGCTTTCATACAAAGAACTCGGCATCGGCGATGGTATGACGGCCTCGATCAGCTGGTACCGGGCCGCAACCTGGACAACGCTTGACGAGGAAGAGCGGGCGCGGATATTCCGCGACCTTGAGGCATACTGCCACCTGGACACAAAAGCAATGGTCGAGATATTCGATCGTTTGAATAGGCTGAATTGAGGCGCGCCGAAAATACTACCCATCTACTGATTCTGTTTCAGAAGTCTCGCTTTCGCCGCCGAGAGCTTCGAGAGCCGCAGCGGCTTTCTTCGAGCTTCGGCTTACTGCCGGCGTCGGCACTTTTCGGCCCGTGAGGACGATAAGATTGAGCTTGATCCTCCGTTCGCGGTTTTGGGCCGCGTCCGGATCAGAATAGTCGTAATCGAATGAATAGGTGTAATGACCGGTTGCGAGCTTTTTGCATACATCTTCGGGTAGATGAAATTGATAAGCGTCGGCGTAATGGCCCAGACCCTCGTCGACGTGGCCGATCATCTCGCCTTCAGGGCTCTCGAGGTAAACCGGTATCTGCTCGACCGCATCGCATTTGCTGTAAAGATCTCCGAGAACGTGACGGCGCTTAATGGCCAGAGGGCTGTGTGTCATTGATTGATTGTACCACGCTTAACGCCCTTTTCTTGGCTAATAAAAAGAAATGCCCGCAGAGCTTTCGCTCGCGGGCATTCCCTAAGATCTATTTGATCTTTTACAGACTACCAACGGCCGCCGCCGCCGCCGCCGTATCCACCACCGCCGCCGCCGCCGTAGCCGCCGCCGCCGCGATTACCACCGCGACCGCCGCCACCGCCTGAGCGGTTTTCTTGCGGTTTCGCTTCGTTGACCTTGAGCTCGCGCCCGTCAACTTCTTTACCGTTGAGCTGTGCAATAGCGTTTTCGCCATCAGCCTGCGAAGCCATTTCGACGAAAGCGAATCCGCGTGAGCGGCCCGTTTCGCGGTCTTCGATGATGTTTGTCGATTCGACAGTTCCGATCGCACCAAAAAGGTCGTTCAGATCCTGATTGCTTGTGTTGAAGGAAAGATTTCCTACATATAGTTTCATTGACATTGTTTTATTTACCTTTTCCCTTCTCGGGAATTCTTAAGAAGCGTCGAATCGAACAGGTGGCTTTGTTAAAAGGCAGATGGCCGGATTTCGGATACTCAAAAAACTAACAGAGCGTACTTCTAATTAACTAATAGGGCCCGCTCTCAAACTTATCCAGAAATCGTTAAAGACGAAGCGCGTACCGTTTTCGTACGCGAGAGTAGGATTAACAGTTACTATGATGCACGTATTACAAATTAATAGCAAATTGTTTTTACAGTCGTCATCAAGTTAGAATATTGGGAACCCAATGAGCACACACGGCGTTACAGATCTTCTCATCAAATTGTCTGACGGCAAACGCGATGTCGTAGATGAATTGCTGCCGATAATTTACGATGAGCTCAAACGCATTGCCGCCAGCTATCTTCGCCGCGAACGCAGCGATCATACGCTCCAGCCGACCGCTCTCGTCAAC
>CAZVDM010000167.1:0-8009 GCA_964625555.1 uncultured Chloracidobacterium sp. | reverse complement strand
TGGTGGTGGCAATCGAGCGTTGACAATGTCCAGCGGGCGACGCGTTGGGGCATCGCGACCGACATTCCGGCTCCGGCCGATTTCGACGGCGACGGCAAAACCGATTTCGCGGTCTTCAGGCCCTCGACCGGCGTCTGGTATATCTACAACAGTGCCACCGGAACATCGACGATCGGGCCTTTCGGGCTGACGGGCGACAAACCTGTCCCTGCCGATTACGACGGCGACGGCAGGGCAGATATCGCGATATTCAGGCCCTCGGACGGCACATGGTACTTGCTCCGGTCAACCTCAGGCTTTTCAGCGCTACAATTCGGCGTCTCGACCGACGTCCCGACACAAAATGCGTTCATTCAATAAGCTACAAAGGCTTGACCGCGTATGTCCGTCGATGTGCGGAGCACATAAAATAACATTAGCTACACATGCAGCGAAGCGAAATGTGTAGTCATGCGACACCAAACGAGTTTAGCGTGTGGAACACGCGGCATATATCGGTGAGTTTAAAAGTATCGCGTGTTTCACACGCTAAGAACCCAATGTGCGATTCTCTCTACAGGTTACGCTTCGCTTCACCTGTAACTAAAGTTATGCAGCGTGCTCCCCACGTTAGGAACCAAACAATTAAATGTATATCGTCAACAAATTGTAATCCGTACTACTGTCCATCCAGCTGTTTGCGGAGTTGGACGACGAAGGAGCGGACGGCGGTGGCTTTGTTTGAATGGGAGAGAGCTAAAGGAGTAGGCTTGACCCAGATTTCAAGCTATATACCTTTCGGCAGAATAACTCTAACTGAAGCGTCTTTGTAGATACCGGCGATGAAAGGTGGCGGAGTGGTGTCAGCGATCTTTCGGATCGCCGGAAGGGCACGGACAAACACCTCAGCCATCTCTGAGAACGCAACGCTTCCGGACATGAAACAAAATGCTTTGAGATTCGCTGCCAATAGTGCCTCACGTTCGAGCGGACGGCGGCGGATCCATTGATCTTTGGTGAGTACCAGCCATCCGCGTTTGCCGACTTCCGCGAGCCACACCTGGTCTTCAACATTTTGTTCGAAACGATCGTCGTGCAGATGGACCGTCGCTCCTGCCTCGATCAGCGGGAGAGCGATCTTCTTTCCCAATGAACGATCAACGAAGATCTCAAGCGAATCAAGCGGCCTTGAGTTCAAATTCGCATCTGATCGCTTCTTCGATCTCAATTTGCTTTCGTCCGTAGTCATCCGCAATCTCAGATATCGATTCGCCCGTCTTGTAACGTTCGGCAATTATAGCCGTCGGAATGCCGGTTCCGGCGATAACGGGTTTTCCGAAAGCGACGCGCGGGTTTATCGCAACGATCTTTGGATCATCGAAATGCCCGTTGGCGGCAACGCGAGTGAACGGGAACAGTTGTTTGGCGAGACCGTCTTCGTCACGCTCGATGCGTTTTAGATAGGCACGTAAGATCTCTTTCATCGCCAGTTGTCCACCCTGGCTTACGTTGATAAACTCGCCGTACTTTTCGACAAAAAGGTCGAGGCCGTCCGTTTCAAAATCATGTTCGGCCAAGGGGTGTTTTGAATCAAACTTTTTAGAGAGAAAATCCAGTGCCTTTCGAACCCGCGGCATGGCGACCGCATATTTTCGGCGAATTGCGTTTAGGACATGAGCCTCGATAAGGTTGGTGAAAGATAACAGCGGCTCAGTTTGGTCAGGGCGAATGATCAGAGGTTTTGAATATTTAGTGCCACTTTCCGTCAAATAAGGACGGCCCGATACCCAACTCCTAAGAGTATTGAAAGGCACACCGGTGTAACGAGCCGCCTCGGGCAGCATGTATGCGGGTAGATTTCGCGGGTCGCGGCCGTCATAGAGTCGGAATTTGGTAACCACCATAGCTTTACACCTCCGTTACAATCGCTCGGTTTACTGTAAACAATATAAATTATCTTACCGATGATTGAAAGTTTTGACGAAAATTCTAAGCTATTGCCCGTCGAGCTGTTTTCGGAGCTGGACGACGAATGAGCGGACGGCGGTGGCTTCGTTCGAGTCGGGGAAGATGCGGAGGAAATCCTCGTAGACGGCGATAGCTTCGGCTAGTTTTTGCTGGCGTTCGTAGATGAGGCCGAGGAGCTGCATGATCACCATGGCGTCGGGGGCACCGGCGAGCTGTTTGATCGAGAGTTTTAGATTTTTGGCGGCTTCGTTGTAATTGAGCTGTTCATCGTCGAAATTGCCTGAGCCGCCGGCGGATTCGGCACGTTCCTTAAATATGAGGCCGAGGCCGGTGTACGCTTCGGGTTGAAAGCCTTTGCCTTCGGTGATGGCGCGTTTGTAGAGAGCGATCGCTTTTTGGTCCTCGCCGTATTCCTTTTGAACGCGGCCTTCGACAGCGGACACCTCAGCATAGCCCGGGCGGAGTTTTCGCGCCTGCGCGAGCGATTTGAGGGCGTCTTCGAGGTCGCCCATGTCGGCTTGGGTGCGGGCCATCGCGAGAAATGCCTCGGGATATGCGGGACGCAGTTTTACTGCTTTCTTGTACGCGGCGACGGCCTTTTCGCGGTCGAGTTGGCCGAGGCGTTCGGCTTCCTGGAATGTGAGCTCGGCTTCGTCGGTGGTTTTGACGAGCGGGACCTTGATCTCGCCTTTTTGAGCGGCGCTCAGCGGCTGCTCCTTTTGCTTGAAACCGTCGGCGCGAACGCGGACCTTGTGACCGCCGGTGGTGACCGTTCTGATCGCCAAACTGCCGTCCTTATCTGCCTTGCCGTATAGAACGCCGTCGATCCAGACCGATGCCCCGGGCTCGGTTACGACAGTGATACTGCGAAATTGCGCAGCCGTCGCCGCCGGGCGTTTGGGCTGAGCCGTTACCGCCAACGGCAACAGAACTGCCGTAAACATTATCGCAAGCCACACATTTGCCCTTGTATTTCGCATAGATCTCGTCCTGATTCGACGCGGATGCCGCTGTCCGGGATGCTTTTGATTTTACATCAGATGGCTCATCAATGCAGAACGCGCGTGGTGTGCAGCAGTTCTCATTTCCAGCCCGTATCTCACTTTGCGTTCTTCGCGGCTTTGTGTGAATCAGCCCTTTTTTCACGCGAAGACGCGAAGATCGCAAAGAAAGCTCAAAGAAGAAAGGCGAAGATCAAACGCACTTTGTCCTTGATTTTTTCGCACGCGAAACTATAATCAGATGTTTGTGGCTGGGTAGCTCAGCTGGTTAGAGCGCGGGATTCATAACCCCGAGGTCGAGTGTTCAAGTCACTCTCCAGCCACCATTTCGTTTTTAACGGGCTGTCGTCGAATTGCTTTTTCGATGGCAGCCTTTCTTTTCAAAACGCACGCTTTGCAACCATCCAAAAGGGCCTTGCGACAACAGAAAACCGCCTTGCGACAATAAAAATTCGGCCCTGCGACAATCTGAAAAAAGCCTGTGACAATTGTCATATTGGCCGTTTGTTGGAAAATAAGCGAACTCTTCGCGTCCGGCAAATTGGTCGATCTCGTCAAACTCTTCCGCCCGGCGGGTCGCTGCACACGGGGATCAAGACATAACCCAATTCTGCAGGCAAAAAGCCGCTGTGCCATTCGCGTGGAAATTCGTACAGCTATTCGTACAGCTATTTATCAGCCAAAAGAATCCGGAGTGAGACAAAAAATGCGCAATGAACAACGTGTTCAATACTGCGATCAAAGCCGGTGCATCGAACCAGTTGTATTATTGTTGCAACACAGTCGCGTATGTGCTATGATGGCTATCCGAATTTCGGAGGTGAACGACCATATGGACAGGAATTGGATAATTTATGACGAACCGCCGACGCGGGTGACGAATGGGTTGTATCTGTCGATCAACAAGATCGGTGAATTGATGCTGGGCCGCGGTTCGTATGAGGCGATCGGACGGCCAGAGGCGGTTTATCTGATGTATGATCCGGATAATGACCAGATCGGCCTGAGAAAGACCGAGCCGATGATGACGAACGCATTTGCTCTGCGTGCCAAGGGCGACAGCGGAAATTACGTCGTTCGCGCCAAACCGCTGTGCGTCAAGCATGATCTGAGATTTGACGGCACGGTCCAATTCCTCGAAACCTCGGTCGAAGGCGAAACACTCATCGCCCATCTGCTAAAAACAAGGCCGGTCCGCAAGAGGTCCAGCCCAAACCGCAAACGCCCCAAATGATAGACCGCTGTCCGCACGTAAAATGCGCGAGTCCCGCCGTGCAGTTTCAACCCCACGGAAAGGTGTTGTAATATGTTCGGACATCAGATCGCTTACATTTTGGACTCGTCGAAACTTGGCATTCTGCCGCAGGCGAATTCAGACAGGCCGCGATATCGCGTATCGATCGAACACTATGATCAGCATCCGTGAGACATTTGGCGACATCGACATTTATCTTTTCGACCAGATACAAAAGGGCCGGTTTTCGCCCGGGATGAAGATCCTCGATGCAGGCTGCGGCGGCGGGCGGAATATCGTCTGGCTGATGCGGAACGGCTTTGACGTGGCCGCGGTCGATGTCGATGAAAGGGCGGTCGAGGCGGTCAGGGCGATGGCCGGGCGTTTGGCTCCGGAACTTTTGTCTACAAACTTTCAAACCGCACCGCTCGATGCGATACCGTTTGCGAGCGCGAGTTTTGACTGGGTGATATGCAACGCCGTGATGCATTTTGCAGAGGATCGGGCTCAATTCGACCGTTGGCTCGCCGAAATGTGGCGTGTGCTCAAGCCCGGCGGCGTATTTTTCGCACGGCTTGCGTCGTCGATCGGCATTGAGAAACTCCTCGTGCCTATGTCGAACGGCCGCTATATGATGCCCGACGGGTCAGAGCGTTTTATCGTCGACGAACTAATGTTGAGAGACTCGACTGCGAGCATCGGCGGGCGTTTTCTCGAACCGATCAAAACCACGAATGTCGAGAATCTACGGTGTATGACGACTTGGGTCGTCGTTAAATAGAAAGCGCCCGTTCCGGCTGTTTGAGCCGAAACGGACGCTATATTTACCAATTGACTTCCCGCCTATTTCATCTTGGCCTGGATGGCTTTGATCTTTTCGAGATGGCTCTTTAGCGTCGGCAAGGTCTTGGCAGCGAAGGCTTTGACGTCGGCATCGGTCGCGTTGTCGGCCTGTTTCTGGAAGGCAGCGACATCGTCTTCGTGGTCTTTGACCATTGCGTTGACGTAATCCTTGTCAAAATTGGCCTGCGCTTTGGTCAGGTCGTCGATGGTCGATCTGTGCGAACCGACATCGGTCGGCAGCGTGTATTTGAGTTTGGCAGCGAGGGCCTTGACCTCGGCGTTGACCTTGGCGTGGTCGGCGGCCATCAGTTTGCCGAATGCCTTGATCTCAGCATTTTGCGATTTGGTCGCCGCGAGATTGCCAAGCTGGACCTCGGCCATTCCGCCCTGAGCGGCTGCTTTCAAAAAGTCCTCGGCGCTCGGCGTGGTGACCGACGGGATCTGGGTGTTCGCAATGGTATTCGCGACGGTGTTAACGGCGTTGCCGGCCATATTTCCGGCTTTATTTATTGCGTTTCCTGCCTGATTTGCGAGGCGGTTGGTGTTGACGTTTACGTTGACGTCGCTGCAGGCTGCCAGGAAAATAGCGAACCCAATGGTCAATGAAGTTAAAATAACGATGTGTTTCATGATCTACTCCTTTCGAATAAGAAAAATTTCCGGTCGTGAAAATTCTATTCGAAACGAAGCGATCAAACTGTTAGCTGTCGTACACAAACAAAAAAAGAACTAGTGGAGCCACGAGGCGACCGCCTTGAGGCCGTCGTAGGGTTTTTTGATGATCGAGCCGACCTTTGCGAGGAAGGACCTTTTGCCCGTGCGTTCGATCGTTTTGCCCTTAGCAGTATATGCCGAACCTTTGTCGTCGCCCGCTGCGAATGTCATGTTTTGCGGAAATTCGGTGCGCTCGACCGTGTATCCGGCGGTCTGATATACAGGAACGACGTTTTTTGTCTGCGGCTTGACGGTCTTTGCGATACGCGGGTTGATCGCGGCGGTTCGGCGCTCGACGGGTGCGATCGCCGCGGGCCTCGTAGTAGGTCGTTTCGCGACCGCAGGCGAGTCAGCCGGGTCTTCGAGAGTGTTGCCGCGGGCGACGACGATCTCGTCGGCACGAACGCTTTGGTTGGCGGCAGGAATGGCAGTTGGCTTATTAACCGGAGCATTGTTTCGAGTCGACTCGACCGTGTCAAGCGTCGCAAAGAACGCAACAAATCCGATATGAAGGCCCAGGATCACGATCAACCCGATTATAAATTTTCGCATCTTCTCTCCCTGATCTGTGTTGTATTTGTTTTAAACAAGACAAAACTTGCCAGTACTTAGTATAGCGTAAAGTTGGAAAGGTTGCAGGAACTTTCTGCAAACTACTTCAATAGAGTAAAATAACGTAAACTAGATTTGCAATAAAGTTTTCAGGGGAGTCTCGACGATGTCGGGACTGAGAGTCCCAATTTACGGGAGACCCTAAGAACCTGATGCGGATAATACCGACGAAGGGAGAAAAACATGGAACAGAAATCAGTGGACGGTGGCGCGGAGCGGTTGTCAGCGGAGAAGACGAGTGATGAGGTGAAATTGCCGGCATCGCGCAAAGTTTATGTCGAGACGAATGGTTCGACCGTCAATCAACACAAACACAATTTGAGGGTGCCGTTTCGGGAGATCGCCCTGTCACCGTCGAAGGATTTTGACGGGAATTTGGAGGCGAATGCGCCGGTGCGCGTGTATGACACGAGCGGCGTTTGGACCGATCCGGCGGCGAAGTGTGACGTTCGCGAAGGCTTGCCGGCGTTGCGTAGAGATTGGATCGTCGGACGCGGCGACGTCGAGGAATATCAGGGCCGCCAAGTTTTGCCGCAGGATAACGGTTATTTGACCATCGGGGCTGAGGAGTACGCTCGTGTCAGTAGCCCGCACGTGAGTAAGGGCTCGGCGTCGCGAAATGGCGAGTTGGAGGATTTCCCGGGTCTGAGGCGTGCACCGTTGAGAGCAAAAGCGGGGCATTGCGTGACGCAGATGCATTACGCGCGGAAAGGCATTATTACTCCTGAGATGGAGTATGTGGCGATACGTGAAAATCTCGGGCGCCAGGCAGCGTTTGACCATTTGGCCTTGTCGGAACGCAGCGACCGTTCGTCGCTCAATCATCAGCACAAAGGCGATTCGTATGGGGCGGCGAAACCTGAATATGTGACGCCGGAGTTCGACCGCGACGAAGTCGCTCGCGGCCGGGCGATCATCCCGAATAACATCAATCATCCTGAGAGCGAACCGATGGCGATCGGGCGGAATTTCCTAGTCAAGATCAACGCGAATATTGGTAATTCTGCGATCGCATCAAGCATTGAGGAAGAAGTCGAGAAGATGCGTTGGTCCACGCTGTGGGGAGCCGATACGGTGATGGACCTTTCGACGGGAAAGAACATTCACGCGACGCGCGAATGGATATTAAGGAATTCGCCGGTGCCGATCGGGACGGTTCCTATTTATCAAGCTCTCGAAAAAGTTAACGGCAAAGCCGAGGACCTTACTTGGGAAATTTACCGCGACACGCTGATCGAGCAGGCTGAACAGGGCGTCGATTACTTCACCATCCATGCCGGCGTTCGTTTGCCGTATATTCCGATGACCGCAAAACGTACGACGGGCATTGTGTCGCGCGGCGGATCGATCATGGCGAAATGGTGCCTTGCTCATCACGAGGAAAGCTTCCTTTATACACGATTTCGCGAGATCTGCGAGATCATGCGGACGTATGATGTGGCGTTTTCGCTGGGCGACGGTTTACGTCCGGGCTCGATCGCGGATGCGAATGACGAGGCTCAGTTTGCGGAGCTCGATACGCTTGGAGAGTTGACCAAGATCGCGTGGGAAATGGATTGTCAGACCATGATCGAAGGGCCGGGCCACGTCCCGATGCACCTGATCAAAGAGAACATGGACAAGCAGCTCGAGGCCTGCGGCGAAGCGCCGTTCTACAC
>CAZVDM010000166.1:2218-8023 GCA_964625555.1 uncultured Chloracidobacterium sp. | reverse complement strand
GGTTTTTATCGCATTTTAGCCGCGACGAACGGCATCCGCTACGCCGAAGACATCGAATTTTGCAAGGCCGCGAAGGCCGCTGGGCAGCACGGCGTTTACCTGCAGTTTGACGGAACCAACGACGAGGACAACAAACATCGCGGCGTCGGCAATCTGTTCGACGTTAAGCTCAAGGCGATCGAAAATCTCGCTTCGGTCGGCATCAAGGTGACGCTCGTCACGACCATCGTCAATTCGTGGAACAACGAAGGCATCGGCTCGATCGTCAAATTCGCCGCAGAAAACATCGATAAGGTGCAGACCATCGCGTTCCAGCCCGTGTCGTTCACCGGACGCGACGAAGATGTGTCGGACAAAGACCGTATCGCACAGCGATATACGCTTGCGGGCATGACGCACGACCTGAAAGATCAGCTCGGCGGCGTGCTTGAGCCGCTGCGCGATTGGTATCCGCTCTCAAGCTATTCGGCGTTCACGTCGGTGATGGATATGCTGCAGGGTGCGGACGCTCCGTGGGGTTGGTCGTCGTGCAATTGCCACCCGAACTGCGGCATCTTCACGCTGATCGTTGTCAACAAAAAGACGAATCAGATGACGTCGCTCTTCAATTTCTTTAACTACGAGCAGTTCATGAAGGACGTGTCCGTCATCACCGACACGGCTCGCGGCAAGAAACTCACGATGGCGCAGCTCGGCATGGCGATCATGCGAAACTTTGACGCAGGAAAAGCACCTGAGGGCTTTCCGATATCGCAGATATTGAATCTGTTCCGTCCGTCGTCAGCCGATTCTAATTCGGACCGCAACGACCGAATGGTTACACGCGAGGACGACGATCCGTGGCGTGTGCTGTGCGTCGAGGGAATGTGGTTCCAGGATCTGTTCAATTACGATTTCCGCCGCACCGAGATGTGCGTCATTCCCTATGGCACGCAGGACGGCGAAGTAAGCTTCTGTGCCTACAACACCGGCGTCGGCTGGCGGCAGATCATCGAGGAAATGCATAAGACCGCGTCTTTAAGCGAATGGTATAAAGAGCACGGCCGCCATGACGTCTATGCCAAAGGCAAGGAAGTGCCGAATATCGGCAAGACGCGTTCGCTCTCGCTGCCGGTGATCGCAAAGATCGTTTCCGAAGATCTCGATGCACCGGCCTCGTCGCCATACCTTGTCGAAGACGATGAGTTGGTTGGGGTCTAACGTTCAGAGTGCAAGCTTTAGCTTGTTTAATGTTCAGGGTGGTTACAAGCTAAAGCTTGCACTCTGAACTTTTTATTAGATGAACAGTCTCGTATTTTCAAACATGCTCCACCGTCCGGCCAGGACGATCGTCAGCATTATTGGTATCGGCATCGGTATCTTGCTGATCGTTTTTACTGTTGGCTTGGCGAATGGCAGTTTGCGTGAACGCGCGAAACGCGAGGCGAATGTCGGGGCTGAGATAATGCTGCGGGCTTCGGGCAGCGTGGGGTTGAGCGGTTCGGAATCGCTGCGTTTGCCGGTGACGATGGAGCAGGAGATCGAAAAGGTCGAGGGAATTCAGACGGCGGTTGCAATCGCTCAAAATACGGTTGCGGTAAAAGATGCACAGACCGGAACGCGGCTGGTTGACGGTGTCGATTACGACAAATATGCGGCGATCGCCGGTTTGCAGATAGTAAAGGGCAGAGCATTGGGAAAATCTGGCGACGAGATCGTGTGCGATGCGGCGTGGATGACGCAAAGGAAACTTAGCCTCGGCGACGACATTCCGCTTTACGAACGCAATTTCAAACTGGTCGGTGTTTACGAACCCGGAGCCGGTGCTCGCACAAAGATCCCGCTCGCGACGATGCAAGACCAACTCGGCAGCGAAGGCAAAGCCTCGGCGATACTGATCAAGGTCAAAGACGGCTTCACTGTCGATCAAGCCGCAGCGAACCTACAGGCGAAGTTCCCAAATGAACAGATCATCCTCACTCGCGAACTCGAAGAGCTTTACATGCAGAGCATTCCGGCTTTGAATGTATTCCTCAACGTCGTGATCGGTGTCGCAGGAGTCATCTCGGCGCTCATAATTTTGCTGACGATGTACACGACCGTCACCGAACGCACCCGACAGATCGGCGTGCTCAAATCGCTCGGCATGTCCAAGACCAATATTGCTTGGACCATCGTGCAGGAGTCCCTGCTGATCAGTTTGGGCGGGATACTATTCGGGCTGATCGCAACGTGGCTGCTCAGTATCGCATTGACCAAATGGAGCACACTCAATGTTCAGATCGAACCGCAGGTTGTCGTTAGCATATTGATCGTCGGATTGTTGAGCGGCGTCATCGGGGCACTGTACCCAGGGCTGCGGGCAGCCCGTCTCGATGCTGTCGAAGCTCTCAACTATGACTAGATCTTATTAGATCATCTCGAGAACTTTTTCCAATCCTGCGATCACGTCCGATCCGAGATGAATCCTCAAGGCCCTGCGTCCACGGTCGATCAACACCTGAAAGTCACCTCGGGCCTGAGCCGACTTGACTACTCCAAATGTATACTTCTGTCCCGGCACAGGCAGGTCAGATACATCATCGGACGTGATTTGCAGAAAAACGCCACTGTTGGTGCCGCCCTTGTAGGCTTGGCCGGTCGAGTGGAGGAATCGGGGGCCAAAGCCGAGGCAGGTAGCAACACCTTTCTTATCCAAGACCTTTCCGCGTATTGATTGCAACAGCTTTTCTGTTTGTTCGTTCATCTCCACATATGCAAGAACCGCAAAATAATCGCCCGAGACGATTTGCAGCAGATGGGCTCTGACAATGTCTGCTAACGAGGAGCCTTGAGCTGCGCCTGACAGTTTTTGTGCGTACTCATGGCTGGTGAACAATGAGCATCCTTCGCCGTCAAAAAACGGAGCCTCGGTCGGCAAAGAGCCACTCTTTTCATATTCGTCGGTGATCTTTCGAGCTTCGATCTTAGCGGCCTCGACATCGGGCTGGTCGAAGGGGTTGAGTTTCATGACGGCACCCGCAACGGCGGTTGCGAATTCCCAGCGGAAAAATTCCTGTCCGAGGTTGTCGATGCTTTCGAGTTCGATTCGAACCGCCGGATGCCCGGCGGCGGCCATCGCGGCATATTCTGCGTCCATTTCCGCATCACCCTTGAGGCTCAGAAATGCAAAAACGCGGTCATTTCCGTAATTGTTGGTGCCTAAGCTGGAAGCGGGATTGGGCTCGCGGTCAACCGGAATAATGGCGACGCCGTTTTTCCCCGTCGATTCGGCAACAAGCTGTTCGAGCCATGCGCCGAGATCGTGGATCTCAGGCGACGTGAAGATCGTAAGTTTGTCGCGGCCCTGAGCATGGCAAACACCTAAAACCAACCCGAGCGTCGCACCGCAGTTGTCACTTACGTCTGTGGACGTGCACGCCAGGGCCATTTCAGCCGCATTTTTCAAAAAAAGCTCGACATCAATGCCCATCGAAGCAGCGGCGGTCATACCGAATGCCGAAAGGGCCGAAAACCGTCCGCCGATCTGTGGTTTGCCGTAGAAGATGTGGCGAAATCCGTCGGCCTTCGCGACCTGCTCCATTTTCGAGCCGGGATCGGTAATCGCAATGAACTGTTTTCCGGCGTTTTCACGGCCGACGGTTTCAGCTACCCGTTCGAAAAAATACTGCTTGAAGCAATTTGGCTCTAACGTTGAGCCTGATTTGCTGGCGACGATGAATAGTGTCTTCGCGAGGTCGAGTTTGTTCTCAACGGCCTTTACTTGAGCCGGGACAGTCGAGTCGAGAATGTGAAAATTCGTCTTGCCAAAGGTCATCGCCAAAACCTCAGGACACAGAGATGAGCCGCCCATGCCCATCAGCAGAGTATTCGTAAATCCGGCTGCAGCGAGGTCGCTTTCGAGGTCACTGTATTTCTGCAGATCAGCCAACTCTTCACCGACGATGTCGAGCCACCCGAGCCATTTAGCCTCGTCCCTGCCGGTCCAAACCGAGGCATCCTTTTGCCAAATGCGCCCGATAAAGTCGGCATCGTGCCAGGAAATTGATTCGGCGTTAAGGGCTTTCCGGAGTTCTTCAGGGAGAAAATATTTGAATGTGTTAAGCATTTCACAATCTTGTGCAATCAGACGTCGACTGTCAAATTTTAAGTTTTAATGTAATATCGGCGTATGAAAGCTGTACTCGTGTTGATCGTCCTGGTCGGTGCGTTGTCAATTGACGCCATTGGCCAAACTTGCTTGGAAAAAGCAAAGGAGATCCGTCCTCAATTGTCGGCCGCAGTCGAGTTGGAATATTCACGGAACCTGGAGATCGCTGCGAGAAATGCCGCGTCGGACCCGAGTGTCGACAATTTTATCTGGTACGCAAGGCGGAAAGGCTACCTCGGGCGGTACAAGGATGCGGTCGATGCTCTGACGATCGCGCTCGAAAAGTTTCCAAGCGATGCTCGAATATACCGTCATCGCGGGCATCGCCTCATTACGCTTCGCTGCTTTGACGACGCGGTACGGGACCTTGAAAAGGCTGTCGCTCTGACAAAGGGCAAGGCCGACGAGATCGAGCCCGATGGAATTCCCAACGCAAAGAACATTCCTACCAGCACGCTGCAATCAAACATTTGGTACCATCTCGGGCTCGCGTACTATCTCAAGGGTGATCTTAAAATGGCTTTGAAAGCTTACGAGAGATGCGCAAAGGTCTCAAAAAACAACGATATGCGCGTGGCGACGGCCCATTGGCAATACATGACGCTGAGACGAATGGGAAGGATAGAGTCGGCTGCCAAGTTGCTTGTTCAGTATCGAGGCAACATCGAGGTGATAGAAAATGACGATTATCTCACCCTGATACGGCTGTATCGAGGGGAACGAAACGCCAAAGATCTCGATAAGAGCTTCGGAGGTGAAGCAAAAACTCTCGGAAGTGCGTCGCTCGGCTATGGACTTGGTAACTGGTATTTTTACATCGGCGAAACTGAGAAAGGGTTGGATATTTTTCGTAAGATCGTTGACGGCGAACAGTGGGCGAGTTTTGGCTATATTGCGGCTGAGGCGGAATTAGCTAGACAGCCACGAAAGTAAGGTCTCGTCCTGTTTATGGAAGGCTTGTTCGATTCGACCGCCGCGAGTCATCGGTAGTTTGAAGAAAACGGAAAGCTGTTCCTGAACGCCTGATTCTCCGCGCTGAGCTGCAAGATCCAGACAGCGAGCGATCTCGATGGCGAGCGGGGCCGCGAGGATCGAATCTTTGCAGAGAAAATTTACCTTGATCTGCATTTTCTGACCCAAAAAGCCCGTGATGTCTATGTTGTCCCACGCCTCTTTATTATCGCCGCGAGGCCGATAATATCGGATATCGACGATATGGTCTTCGACTTCGTAACCCAAAATATCGTCGAGCAGGCTACTTTTTGTTTTTATCTTCGAAGCAAGCGAATCCGAGTTAGAAAGCGCTAGACCATCTCGATTTCCAAGGATATTCGTCGAAAACCAACCCATCACTCTCAAGGCGCGAGAGCGAAATGCGGGAGCCAGAACGGATTTGATAAATGTCTGTCCGGTCTTGCCGTCCTTGCCCGCAACGGGAACCGCCATTTTTTCGGCAAATTCTATCAAAGCGTGAATATCTACCGAGACCGAAGGCGTAAAATTGCCGTAGGGTATCCGCTCGGCGATCGCGGCGTACGCATAAAGCATCGCGGGTGAAATATCCGCCGAGTTATTATCGAGAGCAGTTTCGAATCCAGCGAGCGAATTGAGTATTTCGTTGCCCTCAACCGCCAACTTTTCGGTCGAAGCAAGATTGATGACCACGACCGAATCGA
>CAZVDM010000166.1:0-2118 GCA_964625555.1 uncultured Chloracidobacterium sp. | reverse complement strand
CCCTCAACCGCCAACTTTTCGGTCGAAGCAAGATTGATGACCACGACCGAATCGACCTTTTCACTAAAGCTCCTTAGATCATTTCGTAGTTTGGCAATAATTGCCCGGTGCGACGAGTCGATCAGTCTGTTTTCGCCGTCGATGTTGGAGAGGAATTTGTCGTTGCCGATCGCCGGCCATGGTTTGACTGACCGCAAGGCTTCCTCGACCGCGACGAATTGTTTGTGCGTTAGGACATCATGTTCCTCGGCGGCCTTCGCGAGGTGTTCGCCAAACAGATCCCAGCCTGCGAAGACGATGTCCGTGTATTCCGCCAGCCCGTCGATGGTAAGTTCTGCGAGCGGCAGGCCTTCGTGACCGATCAGGCCTTTTTTGAGCAATTCGACACCCGCGGCCATCGTCGTCCCGACCGCGCCGCCAATACCCACGACTGCAATACCTAATGTTCGATTTCCCATACGAAACGATTGAGTTTACAACTTCGCAAACTCCGATGCCAATTTCTGACGAAAGGACGTCGAAATTAAAACTGTCGATTGAGTGCGTTGTTACTTTATTTTTCTCCAAATTGTCGTAAAATGTTCGGTACTTTCTCGATTATCTAGCTGCAGTCAGCAACTATTCATTTCGAATTCAGTCAGTACTATCAATATGAGCCAATCAGAACAAAGATCGACAGTCTCGGACGCCGTTCGTAAACACAAAGAATTTCTTTTCCCGGCAGTTGCTACTTACTACCAAGAGCCGATCGCCTTGGTTCGCGGTGAAGGTGAGTATGTCTGGGATGACCAAGGCAATAAATATCTCGACGCGTTTGGCGGTGTCCTCACCGTTAGCATCGGCCACGCTAATCCGCGGGTTAACGCTGCGTGGAAAGATCAGGTTGATAAGATCGCGCATATGTCCACGCTTTACGCGAACGGGCCGCAGGGCGATCTGGCGGAGAAGCTGGCGGAGATCACGCCGGGGAATCTGAAGAAGTCCTTTTTCTCGAATAGCGGAACTGAAGCAGACGACACTGCGATACTTGCGGCAAAGATCGCGACGGGGAATAACGAGATCGTTGTGCTGCGGCACAGTTACGCGGGACGGAGTGCGACAGCGTTGTCCACTATTGGGCATAAGACTTGGAAGCCGATCGCCTCGCAGGTAGCGGGGATCGTTCACGCGGCTGCTCCGTATTGTTATCGATGTCCGTTCAAACTCGAATACCCTTCGTGCGGCGTCGCTTGTGCGGACGATGTCGAGGAGATCATCAACACAACGACGACCGGCAACATTGCGGCGTTTATGGCCGAAACGGTGCTCGGCGTCGGCGGATTTATCGTGCCGCCTAAGGAATATTTCCCTCGCGTCGCCGAGATCGCTCGCAGCCATGGCGGATTGTTCATCTCCGATGAGGTACAGGCCGCGTGGGGACGCACTGGCGACAAATGGTTCGGCATCGAGCATTGGGGAGTCGAGCCCGACATCATCACCTCGGCGAAAGGGATGGGCAACGGTGCCCCTATCGGTTGGACCATCGCGACACCCGAGGTCGCCGATGCATTTCCGGGCCTAACCTTCTCGACATTCGGCGGCAACCCGGTTTCGTCTGCCGTCGGCCTCGCGGTCATCAAAGTCATCGAAGAAGACGATTTGCGAACCAACGCCCGTGTCGTCGGCGATTATTTCCATAACGAACTGCTCAAGCTGCAAGAAAGGCACGCTTGCGTCGGAGATGTTCGCGGCATGGGCCTGATGCAGGGCATCGAGCTCGTCAAAGACCGCCACACAAAAGAACCGGCCCCCGACCTCGTCTTACGCGTCTTCGAAGAAACCAAACGCCAAGGCGTCCTAGTCGGCAAAGGCGGCCTTTACGGCAACGTCATCCGCACGGGCTTGATGTTGAATTCAACAACACCCACTGTCGATAAATGCGTCGCGGCTCTCGACGCGGGTTTGGCACTTTGTTAAAAATGTAAGTGCTACAACGGCTATTCCGCAGAACATGATGGTTCGAAAGTCGTGTCGTGAGGAAGATTAAGGGCTTAAACGGCAAGAATTTGAGTTAGAATGGAGACATGAGAACGCCCGAAGAAAAACTGCTCAACCCGCGTCCCGGCAGCAAGATCGCCG
>CAZVDM010000165.1:0-8023 GCA_964625555.1 uncultured Chloracidobacterium sp. | reverse complement strand
AAAAACCCAACATAATGTTTTCCACAGTTCGATTAGCCCTATTATTGGAGACCCATTGATGAATGCCCTTTCGGGAATGGAAAAATTCTCGCATCTCGAGGATAAGATATATTTGACCATCCAGTTCGCTCAGAAACTCCGCGAGGAGAAGGATGAAGTAGCTCGTGAATTGTCGGTATTGCGGCGTGAAAATGCGAGTCTTTCTGAAACCAATAATGAGCTTGAATCAAAGATCGGCGTACTTATGAACGAACGCGATGCGATACATCTGAAAGTTGAGTCAATGCTTGACGCGATGACCGCGATCGATGCGGACGTTGCTGATGCCGTGGGGCGATAGTCGGAGGATATGACCATGACGGAAAAGGCACTCCGAGTTGAGATCTATAACCAGACGTACAGTATTCGTTCGGACGGCGATGACCAGTATATTTTGGATCTGGCAAATTATGTCGATTCAAAGATGCGTGAGATATCTTCCGGCACGTTGACGGTGGATTCGCTAAAGGTCGCTATCCTCGCGGCACTTCATATTGCTGATGAATATCACCAACTCCGAGACACTCAGGCACAGATCGATGCCCAATTAGGCGTCCGCAGCAGCGAGTGCAGTGAGATGCTTGACCGCATATTAAAGCACCGTGATGCTCCTCCGCAAGAAATCCTTACCGAACAATAAATTCTGCTTGCATTCGCATCTTATCGATGTGATATAGTTCATTCAGGCGAAGGAAGTTCACTGCGTTGCCCGTCACCGGACGCATACACAATTGAGCCAACATATGAATGCCGGGAGGCCAATGCCGGTTTCGGTGCGAGTCTTTAAGTGAGAACTCGCCATAGAAACTGGCTCCGATGTTCCGAAAGGAGCAGAAAGCCACCCACCTGTAAAATACAGGTTCAATTCATACGTCCGAACGGCATCGTGGTTTTCATTCGCCGGAATTTACCTTTAGAAAAACGTGAACCAAGTTCTTGGTTCACGTCTTTTTTTCCCGATGCATCAAGATCGAACAAATTATCAATAGGACGATTCCTTCTCCAGTTCCGCCCTGATCTCTTCGGCCATTTTCGCTTCTTCGAGCGCGAGCGGCAACTCAGCCGCACGAGCCGATAGTTTTTTCAGTGCAAGCTCTGAGTCCGCAATACTACCGCCGCGAACAGACGCAGCCTCGATCATTTGCAGCCTCGTTTCCGCCTCCGCCAGCATTACCTTTGCTTCGGTATTAATATTGTCGATCTTTCCTATGTCCTTCGCCAGTTCCTTCTGAAACGCCTCCGAGCTGGCCGACTTGAGTTGCTTCAGCTTTCCCAGCCTCCGCTGCATGAGCTGCAGCTCCCGTTTCGACGAACGCGAGATCCGCGTCGCCGTCAAACGCGATGCCAGCGTCTCGCGATAAGCATCCGCGAGCAATAGGTCACGAGCCGAGATCTCTTTTAACGACCGGCGTTCACTGGATTTCAATTCATGTATGAACCACTCGATCTCACTTGCCCTGATACCATCGGCGGCGATTCGCTCACGCATCTCTTTTGTCCAATTTGACCTTCGGTATGTCAAAAGCCCCGAAAGCCCGAGTCCAGCCAAAAGCCCGACAAATGAGATGATCAACCCAAAAAATAATATGACTGCCGCTGTTGGCGGCGTCGCTCCGAACAGGATAGTCAGCGCCAGAGTGACCGCCGTCGGCACGCCGCCGAGGACGAATGGCGAAGCGATCGCACCGATCTTTAGGTTCCGACCACGAGCGAGGTCGCGGGCTGTAACGTCATATCTGAGCGTAAGATCGTCCATAACTTTCGACTTAACTTTACAAACTGTACGCCAACCTTTCAAAGCACGTACGAGAAATAATTTATCTCAGTGCACAAAATATACTATCATTGGATTAATAGGCTCGATCGATCTTAGAACTATGGGAATATATCGCAAACTTTCACTGTTAACTCTACTCTTTGTCGCTATTCCCGTCGTATCGCTGCCGGGATTTGCTCAGGAGCCGATTGAACGCGACAAACAACAAAAGGTGCGCACCGTCACTATTCCAATTTCGATCTATACCAAAAAAGAGCTTAGGTCCGATCAGACAGAGGAATTTATCCAGGCAGATCGTTTGATCGTTCGCGAAGATAAAGAAGAACAGACAATTCTATCTATCCGAAGCGTAACAGGCACTCCACTCGAGATCGCAATTCTCATTCAGGAAGACCTAAGCGGCAATTTTAATCTGCAGATCAGAGATATTGCTGAATTTATTCGCAAACTGCCAAAAGGTACTCGCGTGATGGTAGGCTATCTGCGCGGCGGTAATTTACAAACATCTCAGAAGTTTACCGATGACCTTGAGAAGGCTGCGAGATCACTTCGTATTGTCAGCGGTGTCAGCTATGGAGGAACCGGACCGTACGGAGGCGTGCACGACGCGATCAAGCGATTTGAAGCATTGCCAACTGGCCGCCGGGCTTTATTATTGGTTTCTGACGGAGTTGACACATCTCAAGGCTCCTCGCCCGCCGATCTGACACAGACGATCGATCTCGACCGCTCTATTGCCAGGGCTCAGAAGTTGGGCGTGGCTGTATATTCATTTTATTCACCAACGCCGCTTACCGAAAATCGAAACCCGCAGCTGTCTCTCGGCGGCCAAAGCGCCTTACAGCGAATTGCTGATGAGACCGGTGGTCGAGCTTTTTTCCAAGGAAATCTCGCTCCGCTCAGCTTCATACCTTTCTTCAAGGACCTCGACATTCTGCTTGGCCGACAGTTTGCTCTTACGTATCTTTCCACGCACATGAAAAAGGGGTATCACAAGGTCGAGGTGTCGAGCACTAATCCCGAAGTCAAGATCGAACATCCACGCGGATATTATTATCGTTAAGCCACGACAGTATTGCAGCTCGGGCAGATCCTGGTCTCTTCTTTGATAAGAAACCCAATCCAAAACAAAGGAAAGAAAAATACGAGCAATACCGCAAAGGTTACCCACCCGGCGGTCGAAATGCGCTTTTCGATGCGAGGCAGGAACTGACTCATGCAGTGCGGGCAGCGATACGGCTGGCTGAGATGCAGCGGTTGGTATGGGGCGAGGGGTTGATTTACGTTTTGCGTCCGGCCATTTCCGATCCGCTGATCTATTCGAGCGGTCCCGGCGGAACCCATGGTCTTGCGTGCCTCGGCGTTCGTCGTGAACTCATCTGTCTTCCAAGCATATGGCCGGGGGGCCGAATGATCGTACGGATTTTCCTGAACTCCGGTCTGCGCCTGTGAAAGGTTAAATTTCGTCCCGCAAAAGCGGCAAAAATTCGCTTCCGGATAGTTCTGATTACCGCAATTTTGGCACTTGGTCATAAACGACTACGATTGTAACCGATATTTAACGCTTTTCGTGTTGAAAAGTTCTAGAACCTGACGCGTTCTCCCGTTCTTATCGCGTTATAAACTGCTTCGACCAATTCAACAGATTTGAATCCATCGTGGGCCGTCACCGGTGGCGGTGTTCCGGAGAGGATCGCATCGATAAAGGCACGGTCTTCCTGCACATAACCCCAACGCTCATCCCATGCGGTCATGTGAAAGGTATGCGTATCAAAGTGCGCGTCCATTCCTCGTGAATCAAGTATCCGCTCCATCTCCTCGGTCATTATCGTCCGGTGATGGCAAAACACTTCGATCCTTTCAAATGGAAAGTGCCAGCTCGCATCAGACGACGAAGCGAAAGTGCAGTGGAAACCGCGTTTGAACTTGAAGATGATCGAAAACTCATCAAGCTCCGGATACTCATGCTGAGAACCGTACGCGGCAAGTTCTTCGATCTCACCGAACTGAAACCGCATCATGTCGAACAAATGGATCGTCGTCTCGTACAAAAAGCCGCCGGTAACGTTCGTCTCGCCGGTCCAGACGGGATTCTTAAGCTCACCGCGGTTCATCTTGACATGTGCTGAATGGGCCACGTCTTCGTTGAGAAACTCCTTCAGTTTCTGATACACCGGAGCATAACGCCGATTGTGGCCGACCTGAAAGACTCCTTTGCCGTTGTTCGCAGTGTCAAGCAACGTCTGGGCGTCTTGGATTCCGATCGAGAATGGCTTTTCGCAGAATACGTGCTTCCCCGCTTCGACTGCTGCCGTCGCGATCTCAAGGTGAGTTCTATTCGGAGCGCATACAAGAACCGCGTCGCAGTTATCGAGCAGTTCCTCGCGTGATGAACAGACCTTTCCGCCGATGCTCTTTGCCGTCTTTTCGGCCCTTTCGGGAATGATGTCATACAATGCCGCGATCTCCGCCCGATCCTCTCGAGCATAAATTCGCCCGTGCAGGTTACCGACGAAACCAGTTCCAACTATTCCGATCTTTACTTTTTCCATTATTTACCAACTGCCGCCTGCTGCGTATTTGCCTAATCCCAGTACCTCTTCGGTCGCGGCCTTCGCCTTTACAGCAACCTCGTACGGGTCTTGCTCCCAGTATTCCGGGCGAAATATCTCGACGCTGACCGGGCCGTCGTAGCCGATGCCGTCGAGGTGTGCCTTGATCTCCTTGATCGGCAGGATGCCGAGGCCGGGATAGAGGCGTTTCGAATCGTTCAGCTCGGCCTTGGGCAGATCTTCGGCGTCGTTAATGTGGAATATGAACAACTTCTTGGGATCGAGATTATCGATCGCTTCGTACGAAGAGCTGCCCGCGTAAAAATGGTACGTATCCATCACATTGCCAACGCTATCGCGTCCGACCAGATTGACGATCTTGCTGCCGAGGTCGAGCGTCTGGACCGAATTTCCCGCTTCGCCGAGGAACTCAAAGCCGATCTTGATGCCGTACTGCTCGGCAATGTCGGCGAGTTCGTTGAGTACGCGGACAGATTCGGTGATCGTTTCTTCGTCGGTCTTGGGGCCTTGTCTAAGTGAACCGGGAACGGAAAGCACATATGGGCAGCCGATGGCGACAGATATATCGCAGAGTTTTGCACATTCTGCCTTGATGTCGGCATAATCTTCGTCGCTGCGCCATGTGATGTGTTCCAAAGTGTTGATCGACAAGACTCCGATGCCCGTCTCAGCGAGAAGAGCCTTTAAATCGTCAACCGTCTTTGTCTCCAAATAGTCGTAAAGCTTGTTCGACCGAAGCTCGACCAGATCATATCCGGCAGAAGCAGCGGCGCGAATGTCAGTTTCCAGATCGGCGGTCATCGTTGTAGCGCCGTTTAATGCAATTTTCATATAGACTCCAAACCAACATTTTATCACGCCGATCTTCGAGGCAGAAACACGGCCGGTATGGAGTATGGCCGCCCCAAAAACATACAACCGAATCGATTGCATCACCCTCTAACAATCGGGTAATCTATCAATGTTCGCACTCGCCTGCATTACACCTTATGAATAAACTGTTCAGCCTGATCTTTGTCATTTTGGCCGCTGCCACGCTTGCTTTTTCGCAGGTCTCCGACGCTGCTCTAAAGGGTGTCGTAGAAAGAGATAAACTCAGCCGCGGGGCCGACGGCAAGCTCGTCACGCTGACCGCCGCCGAGCACCTCGAACGCGGCCGTGCGTACTTTGACAACCGTCAGTTTCCCCAATCACGCGAGCATTTTCAAAAGATCTTCGACAATTACGCGTCCGACCCTGCGATGTCAGGTGCATTATTCATGACCGGGCGGTCGTACTATTGGGAACGGCAGTATGCCAGGGCGATTCCGTTCCTGGACCGCATTTCGCGTGAGTATCCAAATATAAAGGACGGCCGCGAAGGTCTGTATTTCAACGGTGCGTGTCATGTCCGTCTTGGCAAAAATGCCGAGGCCGCTAAGATCTACGAGCAGTACGTTACAATGTACCCGACCGGCGAGCGAATCGACGGTGCATATTTGAATGCCATCGACGCCCTGCGGGAATCGAACCAATACGACGCCGCCAACCAGTGGGTCGATCGCGTCCGTGACACGTTCGCCGGTCAACCGACCGAGGCCAACGCCCTGCACGCCCGGCTGCGTATGCAGATCTACCGAGGACAATGGGCTGATGCCGAAACAACCGCCGCTCTTACCCAGGCACAAGCGAAATTTGCGGGTTCGATGACAAGCCTCGACGAGATCAAGTACCTTCGGGCTTTTGCCCTTGAAAAGGCTGGGAAAAAGAACGACGCGATGGCGATGTACGCGTCCATTCCCGACAACGGCCGTTCATATTTCGGCGGCCTCGCTGCCGAAAAGGTCGCGGGTTCCACGGGGCGCGTCAAAGCGATCGCACAGGTCACTCCAAAGGATTTCCCTGCTCCGTATCGCATCGAAATATTGCAGTACGCCAAGAAGCACAAGATCGATTCCCGCTTCGTCCTTGCGATCATGAAGCAAGAAAGTACGTTTCGCCCTGAGGTCAAATCGCCGTCCGCCGCACGCGGTTTGCTTCAACTGGTCTTCGATACCGCACTAAAATACAACAAGAAAGCGGGATATGCCGTGTTGAATCCCGACGACCTTTACCAGCCGCGTATCAATATCGCAATCGGCGTCGAATACATGGCTGACCTCAAGGGCCAGTTCGGCGGCCTCTACGAAGCCATCGCGGCCAGCTACAACGGCGGCGAAGACAACGCGGCCCGCTGGCTAAACCGCTCCAAACCCAAAGACCCCGCGATCTTCGCCTCCGAGGTCGGCTTTCCCGAGACCAAGCAGTACGTTTTCAAGGTTATGACGAACTTCCGAATCTACCGCGATCTGTATGATGAGAACCTGGTGAAGAAATAGTCAGAACCACCTGCGGTAGCGGGTGGTTGAACGCGGAGATTATACCAGCAAAGGCGCGTAGAACACCCGACCTAAACCACCCGCTACCGCATGTGGTACTGACGAGAACTCAATTCTTTCTCCTCGGCAGCCGGAACACATAATTTACATCCCCGACCCTGAACGAAAACAGAACAAACTCGGCCTTTCCGACGAGTCTGAAATACACAAGGCCCTTTACAAAGCCATTCGCGGGAACGGTCTTGGTCGTCAGTGCATCGCGCCGTATGCGGCGTTGCTCGTTCGTAGTGTTTTCGGACCGAATTTCCGTATTCCGGGCGGCTGATTCTTTTGCAGCTTCGTCGGGGACGATGACACGTGTTCTGACAACCGTGCCGTCGCTGCGGCGAACAGACTTGGTTCCCGAGGTTTTCTCACCCTCTGCTATAAATTCGTCGAGCGAATTGCTCAGCTTTGTGCCGTACGCCATGCTTTTGATAATTAGGCTGGTGGGTACGGATGTCTCGGCGACGAGCGGTTTGCGGCGTGCGGCATAATCCTCGCGTGATTTGAAGTGAGCGGCTCCCCATACATCGGCGTCGAACATAACAAATTCGTCGGTCGAATTGGTGATCCGAGCCGCGACAACGTGGTAATCATCTTCCTCGACGAACGCCACCGTCAGCCCCACGCCATTCACCGTCAGCGTATTTACCGGCCCGCGTTCGGTGACGGTCACACTGCAAGCGACCTTGTCCTCAGCCGTGAACGCCCTGCTCTTATACCCGCAGCCCGGATCACCGCTCCAAAACACCACCCGCTGCGGCGTCTGCGCCCGCACAGCCGCCGTTAGCGTCAAAACAACGAGTAGGAATAGCGCAAAAAGTCTCATTGCAGTCCGAAATTACCCGAATAAAGAGGTTTTACTCCAGAAATATGCTGAAAGTCAATAAAAATAACCCGCGTGTCCGCAGAATGGCGGAAACGCGACTGTAAAGGAGCGTGCCAGGGACATGGTCATTCACCTCGGCACGCTCATTCACACTCGCGTTTCTGCCACCAATGCGCAAGCCCGCACGATAGTAAGGGCGTTACATCCAACTCCAAGCTATGGCGGAGCTTTATTGATGTGGCGTGCTGTCGTTAGCGTAAGTTCGCGATACGCCCTTACTAACGTGCGGGCTTGTGCAACGGAGTTTCTCTCGGGACAAAATGCGGAAGCCCGCGCGATAGTAAGGGCGTGACATCCAACTCCAAGCTATGGCGGAGCTTTATTGATGTGGCGTGCTGTCGTTAGC
>CAZVDM010000164.1:0-8099 GCA_964625555.1 uncultured Chloracidobacterium sp. | reverse complement strand
GACGACGCTGCCTGCTTTCGGAGCGACGACTAGAGTAAGATCAACGACCGTCAAACCATCGTCAACTACGAGGACGTTAGTTTTGGTCGCAGGCTTGAATCCGCCGGCATTTACAACGAGCTTATACGTTCCCGCGGCGACGTCGTCGAGCGTGTAGTAGCCTTCAGCGTCGGTCGTGTACCGAGCTACGTTCGCGCCTTTTGCGTCGATGAGCGATACTACGGCGCTGTTGACGACTGCACCCTTTGCATCGGTGATCGTTCCTTCGATCGAACCCTGAGCGAACGCCGAAGACGCAAACAAGATAAACGCCGCGATGGTAACGATGATGTTTTTCATAAGACCGCTCTCACGCGAATTGTATACCAAAAATCCCGGAACGCAGCTTTGATAATTAATTCCTCCGACACGTTGCCCTCGTTTGCGGTTTTTTTCCAATGTTCTCCACCATACAGTAAGTCCCCTTTTCTTCATGTAATCTTGGTGTTGTCGGGCAGCTAAATCGTTTCCCACGTTTCATTTTGCTGAATAAATTTTATAAAACAGGAGAAATATCATGAACAATCAAGGTACAAGCACGGGAAGAGAGCCGGGAATGTTGACAGGAATGTTTTCGGACAAGGAATCATCAGAGGGCGCATATAAATCGCTGAGAGACCGCGGATATACGGACGATGAGATCAATGTAATGATGTCGGACGACACCCGCAAGAAATACTACGGTGACGGCACGATCGAGACCGAACTCGGCAACAAAGCCGCTGAAGGCACCAGCATCGGCGGCGTCGTTGGCGGAACACTCGGTGCTGTTATCGCGGGCGTTGCGGCGTTGGGTACGAACCTAGTGCTTCCTGGCCTCGGCCTGGTGGTTTGGGGGCCGATCGCCGCGGCACTTGCCGGTGCAGGGGCCGGTGGTTTGACCGGCGGCATCGTCGGAGCTTTGATCGGTGCAGGTATTCCTGAGGAAAGAGCGAAGGTTTACGAAGAAGGCATCAGGAACGGCGGTACTGTTTTTGGTGTTACGCCGAAAAACGACGAAGACGCTACGTACTTCGAGAACGAATGGAAGACCACCCACAAGGGCCAGGGCATTTACCGGTAATATCAGCTAAAACACACGCGGCGGGCTGGATAGTCACCTCGCCCGCCGTTCGTTATTCTTTGAAACAGATAGGAGGACCTATGAAAATTTTGTCATTATCATTAGTAGTCGCTGCGGGAGCCTTTGCCGGATGCAGCGCGACGGCAAACAATACCACAGCCAATAACGCCAATCTTCGCGGCACCAACACCAACACGGGCTACGTAAATTCAAACACAAATCCAAAACCGTCCGTTCCGTTAAATCCGACCGTTGTCGGCCCCGCTTCGCCTGCAACCAGCAGCGGCCCCGCAAAACCGGGGGTGTCCCCGACCATGGTGCCAAAAGCTACGAAACAATCCTGAGATCGCGCGGAACGCTAAGGGCGGAAGATCACATAGGATATTTCACCCCTTTTTTGTGGTCGGCCTTTGCCTCCCGGCATCGCTTGGTGTTACGCTTGCGGCACGAAATCCGCAGCGGGCAACAACGATATGGAACCAGAAACCATCACAGAAATTCCGACTATTGAAGAGCGAAAGCTCCTACTCGAAGAACGCAAGATCGAACTCGAACTCGACAAGATCAAGATCGAGAAAATGCGGGCCTGGACGGGCAGCGCATCGACCTTCGGCTCGCTGCTCGTGGTTGCGGCGACGGTCGCACTCGGCATATGGAGCCAATACGAGCAGGCTAAATTGCAGCACGACATCCAGGATCGTCAGGCAAAAGCTCAGTTTGAACTAAAGTCCGCCGAGATCGTTATGGGCGCTGACAATCCGGCCACCACTCTCAACAAAGCGAGGGCATTGCAGAGTCTTTTTCCTCAATATCTTTCAGCTAATTTCGCTGAGTCGTTCGTACCTGACGACTTCGGCCGCGAGCCGGAGGCCGCCGTAGTTGCCGACACGGCCGTTCCACACGCCGTGCGAATCAAGAAACAGCCCCCGCTGGTCCGCCGCACGGCAGCTTCGACATCAGACGATGAAATGGCCTTCGTTTCAGGTCGCCCGGTATACAAGAGATACACACCAAGTAAGGACACCAGGCCGCGGCCGTACATGGCACGTCCTACGCCGTCCCCGATAAAAGAAGCGTCTCCTGTCGAGTAATTCCGGCCCTGATCGCGTATAGGTATTGCCGCTGTGCCTGGCCGAAGACCAGTGTAAGACCTGCGATACTCTGATGAATGCTCTCACAATTATGATTGGACGCTCGAAAGCCCGTGTTTGCGGGCTTTTCTTGTGGGTGAATGCTCCGGACGAGAGGATAAAGACGGCGGGGAAATCGGAATGAGAATGTGGTTTCCTTGTTGAGTCCACCTTAAAGCTTGCAGGGCCCCGTCATCCGACCAAGGCCTTTCTTCAGGATCAAAGCCGCAAATGAATAAGAACGGGGTCTGGCCTGCTTTCTTCGAAACATTAAGCATGTGTTTGCGGGCTTTTGTTTTGGCGTTGGGGATTCCATTTGGGGGATTGCGGCGGTTATTTGGAAAACTGTGGGCGTTAGTTGGGTGAAAATGGCAGATACGCGAGTGTGAACGGGCGTGCCGAGTTGAGCGATCACGACGTTGGCCCGCTCCTTAACAGTCGCGTTTCCGCCCTGGCCCGGCGGACGGAGAAAGGATAGAGACGGCGGCACTCGGCAGTTTAAAAGTGGGCAAGAAAAAGTTGTTGCAATCGACGTTTTTCGGCGTTAAGATTGGCTCATTCCACCTTAGCGATTCTTCAGAGGAGGAAAGAATGATGAAACGATCCGATACGATCCGCGTGATCCTTGGGGTTATCTTTGCGCTTGTGGTTTGCGCTCTCCCAATAATTGTTTCGGGGCAAGGCGCAGTGGCCATTTTCTGCAGCAGCAGCACAGGCGGTAAGGAATCCGACCTGACCTGGAATCTCGAACGAAATGGAACCGGTGATCCGGGAAAGAAGTATTACAACGCTCTATACGGACTCTCGGACAACAAAACGGGCAAATACGTCTTTAACTTCAGCAGTTTCGGAGGATTCAAGTTCCATTCGTACCACCGGGATCGTAATACCGATAAATGGAATCCGTATGTCATCCAGGACGCTAAACCGGCCACTGACCGGAACGGCAGAGTTTTCTACTGGGTGAGTTTCGAGCTAAAAGCTCCGCTTTTCAGCCCGTCCCAACTGCTGGTCCAGGTCAATGCTGTTCCGTACGATGCGAACCATATGCTGAGTGCGTCTGTTTATAGTAATAGCTGCACGCAGGCTCCGTCGGTCGGTACGGGCTGCCAATGGGTCGAAGGATCGATCCTTGGTCAGCCGGTCACGCGTTGGTGTGAGTGCAACGGGGTACGCTCGCCCGATTCGAAGTGCCGTCCATAGCAGCCGGCGTATCGGCATCGGCAGCCCCGCATCTCCCAAGTCCGTATTTCTGCGCCCGGCATTCGGCTAGCTCGCATTTTCCGGAAACGATCTGAAATTGACGTCGTACCAAGCTCCGACCCGCGAAAGATATTCGCGGACCCAGAGCCAGCGTTCGCCGAGGTAATTGCGGCGTTTGGTGTCGACGCCAAAGCTGTCGATGCCCATATTGCTGCACAGGTAGATCGAGCGGGCCTGATGATAATCTTGCGTGAAAAGAACGGCACGGTCGACGCCGAATACGTTTTTCGCTCTGTAGCAGGTGTCGTAAGTGCGAAGGCCGGCCGCGTCCGTGACAATGGCCGATTCGGGGACACCGAGTTCGACTGCGAGCTTTTTCATCACTTCGGGCTCGAGGTTTCCGCCGCTAAGCAGGAGCTTATTCACTTTGCCGGCGTTATAGGCTTCGGCGGCGATAAGTGTGCGGTCGTAAAGAGTGTTCGACGGACCGCCGTCGTCGTAGACTCGGGCTCCGAAGACAATGCCAACGCGGGGTTCGCCCGACAGTGTGTCGATGGTTTGGATCCGGCCGTTCGAGTACGATGCAACGCAAAGGTTGATGACATAAATTGCGGTCAGCGCCGCGGCGGAAAGGAGCAATAATATGATCAACAAGCGCTTCATCTCAAGAGGTTAACACGAAAATCTTTGGCGGAATGGAAAGAACCGCGAATCGCAAAATAGCTAGCGATTATCCTTCGATTCATTGGTCAGTCAATCGGACGGGTTGAATTTCTAAACCGCAAAGAATAGTGTTGTAAAGAAATCACCCAAAGGAGCAGCAAATGAATCTTGCAGTAAAGATCAGTCTTCTATCGTCCGGGCTTTTCCTGTTGGAGGGCATGCTTATCGGCATTGTCAAACATCAGAAGATGCTCAAGAGTGCCGACCACATGGCTCCGGCGTATATCGATATTGCCCACCGCGCAGCTTTTCTCTACAGCTTTGCGATGCTCGTGATCGCAAAGCTGCTTAAATACAGCCCTTATTCAGAGGGTATTCAGCTTGCGGCAATGGGTGCGGTGCTCGCATTTTTGGCGGTGACGATCGTGGGGTACTTTGCACACGGAATGCGGAACAAGACGGACAATCTGTTTCGCGAGCGCAACTTCTCAACGACGTGGTACGTCTACATGCTCGCCGCGGGAGAGATCGGCGGATTGGCGGTGATCGTCTGGGGATTTATCTCAACGCAGTTCCTTGGCGGCAAGTGACGCTGTTAATACCGCGATGAGATAGGTGATCGGCAAAGTTGTTGCCTGTGGGTTCGCCGCCGCGAGACCTGAATTCAAAAGATCCCGCGGCGTCATCACTATTCAGTTGCTTTAGGGCTTGGGGGCCGGAGCAGGAGTACGTTTAGCACTCCATTCGTCGCTTGCACTGTCGTTGAAATAGACGGTTCCGCTCATTGCATCGCCCTTCACCTTGCCGGTAAAGGTCAGCGTAACAGCGTTGCCATTGTAGCTGATCGTATAGTAAAAGCTAATGTCTTCGCCCTTAATGGTGCCGGTAAGCGGCACATCGCCGTTCGAACGCTTTGCGGTACCGGTCAGCTTTTCACCATCGACGCTGAAAACCAGCTTGAATGTCCTCGCTCCGCCGGGAGTATTGTAAACAGCATCCCATTCGCCGGCCACTGATGTCTGAGCAGACAAACTGCCGGCTCCAAGCAGGATGAACCCAATAGCAAATAAAGTCGGTAAAATGATCTTTTTCATAAAAACTCCTATGAGGGTATGATACTCCCGTTTCACTGCGAACCGTTAGTCGCCGTACCGATCTAAAGGCGAAGATTATCGTCTGCGACAGCTTGTTGACTTGCCCTTTGGATTTCAACTAAAATCATTTCGCTCGCCGACAAAGGAAATACATGAAACTTCTATTACCATTTGCATTGATCGCCGCGGTTTGGACAGTGTGCGGGCTGGGTGAGAACAAGCAGACCAAATCAGAGGAAAAGCCGGCCGCGAATACGGCCGTGAAGCAAGCACCGGATCGTGATGCCGTTCGCAAGGAACTGGTCAACGTCGCCAATCGGATATCAACGGCTGCTAAGGATGGCGATGTGACCTACCTTGCGAAGATCACAACCGACGATTTTCAATTGACTGACATCGATGGCAAGGTCAAGGCCAAGAATAAGGTACTTGCCGAGATAAAAGAAGAAAAGGCCGTCAAGTCGTTTGAGATCGTTGATGACAAGCTCGTAAGTTTTGACGAGAACTCGGCCGTGCTTACTTACACTCTTAAGGTCTTTGGAAAGAATGGCCGATCGGCCAAGGCCGCAACGACGGACACATACGTTAGACAAAATGGGGAATGGTTGCTCAAGAGTGAGCAGCAGACCTTGCTGAGATAATTCGAGTCGACAACCCCGGTCACCTTGGCAAGCATAAGATCACAGCCCTCATTAATTTGAGAACTCAAGCCAGTTTCATCGAGTAATTTGCGATCGCCTGCTCTTTCGTCGCACCGAACGCATAGCAGTCGCTTTCTTCGACACTTACAAATCCCGGCCCGACGACGCAGTATTCGTTACCATCGAGGAAAACAAGCGTTCCCCCCGGCCCGGGTTCCGCTTCGATATCCGGATCGTTCATAAGCAATTCAAATTCAGGAGTCATAGAAAATGATATTACCTCGCCATTGAGCGAACATAAAGCAAAACGGCCAATGCCGTTAACGTACTTGACCAATAATATACAATCAATGCTAGATCGGTTTAACTGCGACGTGCAACGATGAGGAGTTTCATGCCAATCTGCTGTATTTTCATCGTGCTGTTTGCATTAACGGCCTCGGTTTCGGGGCAGTGCGTTCCCTCTTCGAAAGCGGCGGGGGCGATTGATACCTGTTTCGGTACAAACGGAACGGTGACGACGGATATTACCGCCGACCGCGACTATTCTCGGGCCCTTGCTCTTCAGAGCGACGGCAAGATCGTAGTCGCGGGCATCTCCGGTTACAGCGCGACTGCCGCAAACGCGGATTTTACTGTCGTTCGGTACAACACGGACGGCTCGCTCGATACGACATTTGACGGCGACGGCATCGTCATTACGGATATCGGCCCCGGAACAAATGATGATGATTATTGCCGGGGTATGGCGATCCAGCCCGACGGTAAGATCATCATTGGCGGGCGTTCGTTCTTAAGCCCTACGACGTACGGCCTCGTTGCCGTTCGATATAATAGTGACGGTTCTCTCGATACGACATTCGACAGTGACGGAAAGGCCCAATTTGAGATGCCTGCGATCGTCGAAATGTACGGATTTGCGCTACAGAGCGATGGCAAGATCCTCGTCGCCGGACGGTCGTTCCTAAACGGCGTTTTCACGGGCCTGATCGTACGTTTTAATTCCAACGGCTCGCTCGACACGTCGTTTGGCGTTGGTGGCTCGACGACCGCGTCTGTTTCCGGCATTTTCTCGCTTGCACTTCAACCCGACGGCAAGATCGTGGCCTCAGGAACTCAGGGCCCGGATCCGGCATTTGCGATCGCCCGTTTAAATCCGAACGGCTCGCTCGATACATCGTTTGGCACCAATGGCGTCACCACCTATCATCCGACTGTCAACGATCAAAATTGGTTCGTCAAGATCCGTTTCGACAACCAGATCTTTATGGGTGGGCATTCGCAGGTTGTGCAGGGTGACGCTCGTGGGATGTTTCTGCGTTTTGGACAAGACGGCACGCTCGGACAAAGCATTCTTTATCCCGATCAAAACGCGTTTTGGAATATGGCCTTTCAGCCGGACGGGAAGCAGCTGGTCGTCGGCGCGAGCTTTGTCCCGTTTTCTGGATTTACGATCAAACGCTTTATTGACGTTAATGTGCCCGATACGACATTCAACGGCGGTGCGTCGGCCGTCAAATTCCTTCCCGCGAATATCCCAGAGGCTTCAGGCGTCAACGCCATTGTAATGACGCGGGACAATAAGATCGTTGTCGCCGGCTCCGTGACCGAGCAAAATAATACGACGGCAGGCTGGCGTTGGGCCGTAACGAGAATGTACACAGGTTTGAAGGCTCCGCATCCGGAACGATTCGACTTTGACGGCGATGAAAAGGCTGATGTTTCTATATTCCGCCCGTCAAACGGCGAATGGTGGTATCAGCGATCTTCGGACGGCGGCAACGCGGCGGCACAGTTCGGTTCGGCGAACGACACGATCACGCCCGGTGACTACACCGGCGACGGTAAGACAGATATGGCATTCTGGAGGCAAACGACCGGTGAGTGGTTCGTGCTTCGCAGCGAAGACTATTCGTATTACTCGGTCCCGTTCGGTACCAACGGCGACATTCCGCGACCGTCGGACTTCGACGGCGACGGCAAGACCGATTTCATCGTCTATCGTCCGGCCCAGAACACCTGGTTTCGCATCAACAGCATCGGCCTCACGTCATTCCGTCATTTCGGCAGCGGCGGCGACAAGCCTGTTAACGGCGATTTTGACGGTGATGGCAAGTCCGATGTTGCGATCTTCAGGCCGTCGACGGGCGACTGGTGGTATCAATCGTCAATAAACAACGCCCAACTTGCCGTTCGCTGGGGCATTTCGACCGACCTACCTGTCCCCGCCGATTTTGACGGCGACGGCAAGACCGATGTCGCCGTT
>CAZVDM010000163.1:0-8164 GCA_964625555.1 uncultured Chloracidobacterium sp. | reverse complement strand
CAAGGCATGCAAGACGCCGCCGAAAAAGTAGTCGCAGCCGCGGGGTAAGATAAGAATGTAATAGGCGCAAAAAACGCAAAAGTAAGAATAGTCTTCTTTTGCGTTTTTTGCGCCCTTATTGCGGCCGATTCCCCCTAAACTCTTATGTAGATCTGCTTTCGATACAAGAGCCACATCAGGAAAAGCCAAAGCAGGATAAAGCTGATCGCGAACGCCAGCGAGGCGTCAATCGGATTGAATATTGGGAGATAAATATTGTTCATCGCCCAGCGGCCGAGGGACACAGTCGTGCCTTCCGGACCGGTCACCCGATAGGCAGCGATCATTCGCGCAAAGAATCCGGTGAAAACGAATAGTGGCAGCGCGTTAACACCGAAGATGACAAACGGTTTCGCCCAGCGTTTGTAGCCCTGAATATCGATCAGCCAATAGCAAAACCCGAGCACCAGCAATCCCAGGCCTGACGTTGCGAGGACGTATGAGCTAGTCCATAGGGCTTTGTTCATCGGGAAATAGCTGTTCCAAATGAGGCCAACGGCGAGCAGGGCGAGGCCAAAGAAGAACAGGCCGGAGACTTTGTTCAATGCAGAATGGTGAATGATGAATGATGAATTCTCAGTCTGAAATTCATCATTTTGCATGCTGAATTCATCATTCCTCACAAGCCACTTCCCGGTCAAAACACCCGAGATGCATGTGACGATCGCTGGGATCGTAGACAGGATTCCCTCCGGATCAAAAACCCTGCCGCCTCGCCAGATATGGTTTTCGGTCAGGATCAAACGGTCGAGATAAGCGGCAAGATTGCACGCTTTATCGCCAATGCTCGTGACCTCACAGCCCGGGACCGGGATCGTGGTCATTATCAGCCAATAAAAAAGCAATAGCACGACACCGATGCCGACCTGCTGTTTCCATGTCGTGTACAGAAAGATGATCGACGTGATGAAATAAACGACCGCGATACGCTGTAGTACTCCGAAAATACGCAGTGTTCCGTAGTTGTACGGCACTACGTTATAACCCGCGAGATTCATACCGGCGATGCCTAGTAACGCCGCCAAGCACAATACGGCCGCGACCTTGAAATTACGAAGCAGCAGAAAGAAAAGCGATGCAGTGAACGCCAGCCAGATCAGCATCTTTAGAGGATCGGGAGCGTCGGTCGCCTGGAATTGAAAGAACGGAACGATCGAGATCGCGGCACCGAGGAGATAGATCGAGAGGGCTCGCTTTCCGATTCGCCAATATGCTGACGCGTCGACCTTTTCGGCAACACGTTTACCCAGACTGATCGAAATCGAGACCCCGACAATAAAGAGAAAGAACGGAAAGATCCAATCGGTCGGAGTCAGGCCGTGCCATTCGGCGTGTTCGAGCGGCCAATAGACCGGCGAGCCGCCCGGATTATTGACAAGGACCATCCCCGCGATCGTCATGCCGCGGAAAACGTCGAGCGAAACAAGTCGATTGGAGGCTGGACTCTCGGACATAAGACCCGTTTTCGAAATAACTGATAACTTAAAACTGATAAATGATAATGAAGAAAGCTCTAATATCCAAATTTATAGGTTTTCAATTACCAGTTATTAGTTATTTCGGAGTTAGAAGGATCACCACTACCAGCCCTCGCGCTCACGCAGACGTGTTATGTGAGCAGTATGATGCTGCGAATGCCACGCGTAGAGAGCAAGTGCTCCTTCGAGCGGCCAGTTCCCTGTTTCGGGATGGACAAATTCGCGTTCGAATTGGTCGTCGGACATCGAATTGAGCAGTGCCGACCAGCGAATGTGGATCCCTTCGATCATCATCAGCGAAACGTTAATTGGCAGTTTGCTGTCAGCAAGCTCGGCCCAGCGGTCTTCGTAATATGGACGAATCGTCGGCGGCGTGTCCTCGGTTAGCGCCAGTTTGAATCGCGTCAGCGAATTCGAATGACTGTCCGCTATGTGATGCACAGTCTGACGAACCGTCCATCCGCCGGGCCGATATTCGGTGTCCAGTTGAGCGTCAGAAAGTCCTGAAACAGCAGCGGCTACGGCCCTTGGCAACTCGGCGATCGTATTGATCCTGTCAGTTCTCGCAGCCGTCGAAACATCATAATTCCGATCAAATTCGCCGATCGGATAGCGTAGATCGTTTGTCATAGATTTGCACAAGCCCGCACGTTGGTAGGGCGTATCATTCAAACTGGCTACGGTAAACCACCCGCTACCGCAGGTGGTTCTAACCTATCCGCCAATGTAATTCTCGAACCGCGTAAACTCTTTTAAAAACGCCAGTCGCACAGAACCGGTCGGGCCATTACGCTGTTTGGAGATTATCAGCTCGGCAAGGCCTTTGTTCTCCTCTGTTTCGTTATAATAGTCTTCACGATAGATAAACGCGACGACATCGGCGTCCTGCTCGATACTGCCAGATTCGCGAAGGTCGCTCATAAGAGGCTTTGGCGGATTACGTGCTTCGGGGGCCCGCGAAAGCTGGGAAAGAGCGACGACCGGAACGTCGAGTTCCTTGGCCAATGATTTTAGCTCACGCGAGATCTGCGACACTTCCTGCTGGCGCGATTCGGTGCGTTTGCCGCCGGACATTAGTTGCAGATAGTCGACCACGACAAGGTCGAGGCCTTTTTGCTCGGCTGCGAGACGGCGGCACTTTGCACGCATTTCGAGCACCGAAATGCCCGGCGTGTCATCGATAAACAGCCGGGCATCTGAGAGAACGCCGATCGCCTCGGCCAGCTTTTCCCACTCTTTGGTCATCAGATGGCCGGTGCGAAAGCGATGAGCGTTTACGCGGGCTTCGGACGACAGCATACGTGTCACAAGCTGTTCTTTCGACATTTCGAGCGAGAAAACCGCAACGACAGCGTTTGAATTGAGTGCGGCGTTTTGTGCGAGGTTTAGGCAAAGAGCAGTTTTACCCATCGATGGCCGAGCAGCAACAATGATCAGATCGGTCCGCTGCAGGCCTGATGTGATCTCATCAAGTTCATAATAACCTGTCGAAAGTCCCGTAATTCCGGCACTGCCGCCTTTTTCGGCGTGTTCGCGAACGCGGACGATCACACGGTCAGCGACCGGGCCGATACGAGAGAAACTTTGCGTTGTCCTTGCCTCGGCGATCGCGAATATCTGCTGTTCGGCATGGTCGAGGATGTTCTCAGCATCATCCTCTTCGGCGAGGGCTTCGCCGGTAATAGCGTTGCAGGTGCGGATCAGGTTGCGGACGACCGATTTGTCGCGGACGACCTTGATGTATTCTTCGACGTTTGAAAAATGCGGCAGGCCGAATGTGAGATTTGTGATCGTTGATGTCCCGCCGATCGATTCGAGCGAACCTTCTTTTTTGAGTTCCTCGCCGATCAGGATCGGATCGATCTGCCTTTGTTTTTCAAACAAAGCGATCATCGCGGCAAACACACGACGGTTGAGCGGCGAATAGAAATCCTCCGGCTTGAGATGTTCGACGGCCTGTGCGATCACCGAATTATCAAGCAGGATCGCACCGAGGATCACGCGTTCGCTTTCCTCGCTGCTCGGCAGCGGTTTTTCTAAATACTGTTCTCGCCGTGATTCAGGAAATACACTCGCCATTAGCTAAAAATGCTCCAAGAGAATCGAAAAATAATACCAAACGAGCGAAGGGAGATGCCGTTAAAGCCAAAAAACAAGACCGCAAATTATGATTTGCAGTCTCTAATGTTACTCTCATCGACGGACACAGACAAACGAATCTGAAACGATTTTTCTCAGTGTGTTTCTGTCTCGTCAAAATCCATCGCATCCATATCTTCGTCAGATTCTTCGGGCTTTCCGAAGAGTTTGAGCCAGATGAATCCGATCGTTCCGGCGGTCAAAGAGGCAAGCAAGACCGCCATTTTCGAGCCGTTTATTTCCATTGCGTTTCCGGTAAATGCGAGATTTGTAATGAAGATGGACATCGTAAAGCCGATGCCGCCTAGAAGGCCTGCACCGAAGAGATGCTTCCAGTTGAGATCGAGCGGCAGACGACAGATGCCGAGCGTTACGACAATAAAACAAAGCAGAGTAATACCGAGCGGCTTGCCGATCACCAGTCCGGCCATGATGCCGATCTCGTTTGGATTTACGAGGGTCTGGAGCGAATCGGAACCGATGATAATTCCTGTGTTCGCGAGGGCGAAGATCGGCAATATGATAAACGCAACAGGTTTGTGAAGGAAATGTTCGAGTCGGTGCGATGGTGAATCTTCATCGTCCTCTTTGGCTGAAAACGGTATCGCGAAGCCGAGCAAGACTCCGGCGATCGTCGCGTGGACGCCCGATTTCAGCATCAGGTACCACATCACGACACCGCCGACGATAAATGGTATGAGCGACACAACCTTGAAATAGCGATTAAGGACTACTAGGAACGCCCAAACGAGCAAGGAAAAACCGAGATAAATCGCGGACAATTTCGCCGTGTAAAATAACGCGATCACGATGATCGCCCCGAGGTCATCCATCACGGCGAGTGCCGTTAGAAACACTTTGAGCGAAGCCGGAATGCGGCTGCCGATCAGTGCCAGAACGCCCAATGCAAACGCAATGTCCGTCGCCATCGGAATGCCCATTCCGGCCTGCGTTTCGAGGCCGCGATTGAAAAAGAAATGGATCAACGCCGGGACACAGATACCGCCGATCGCAGCGAAAATAGGCAGAAGAGCATTTTTGAGACTCGAAAGTTCGCCGTTATACAGTTCGCGTTCGAGTTCGAGGCCAATCAGGAGAAAAAAGACCGCCATCAGCGCGTCGTTGATCCAGTGCTCGATGCTTAGGCCGCCGAGATATGTCTGCCAAAATCCGAGATAGCTCGCTCCTAATGCAGAGTTCGCAAGCGCGAGCGAAACGAGCGTGCAGATAATAAGCACGATCCCGCTCGATCTTTCGGAGTCGAAAAATGCTTTGAATGATTTGGATAATTTTCGTTGAACGACGCTCATGATCTAGGTCTATTCTGAAGATTATATCGAGATATGGGTGCCCAAACGAATACCGAATTTCGTATTCGGCATCCGTAACGAGAAAGCCCGGAACCTCGCATTTGCGAAGCTCCGGGCTTTAAGTCCATTGCAATAAGAACTAAGCCGCGGCTTCTTCTTCCGTTGTCTCTGCTGCCGGCTCTTCGACAGCCACCTCTTCAGCAACCGTTTCTTCAACCGCCGGAGCAGCTTCGACCGGAGCTTCAACTTTCGGCTCTTCGACCTTCGCAGCTTTTTCTTCCTTAACCGGCATTTCACCGCCTTCGCCGGTTACTGTAACAGGGACGGCCAGCGTAACTTCGCGGTGAAGTTTAACGTTGACAGTGTATTCGCCGGTTTCCTTGATCGCTTCTTTGAGAACGATCTTGCGTCGGTCGATCTCGTAGCCTTTGGCGTTGAGAGCCTCGGCGATGTCCATCGACGTGACCGAACCAAACAGTGTTCCGTGCTCGCCGGCCTTGCGTTCGAAGGTCAGAGCGATGCTCGTCATTTGCTCGTGCTGAGCCTCGGCGGTCGCTTTTTCGATCGCGGCACGCTTCAAGAGAGCCGCACGCTCCTGTTCGATCTGTTTAACGTTTCCTTTTGTCGCGAGCGTCGCAAATTTCTGCGGCAGCAGATAGTTGCGGGCGTAGCCGGCCTTGACCTTGACGATCTCACCGCGTCCGCCGACATGCTCGATATCTTCGCGTAATAAAATTGTTGTATTTGCCATATTAACTCCGAAATTGGACTTCGGTCTTGGGCCTTCGGCCTTTGACGGAATTCCTGTCCAACGACCCAAGTCCCAAGACCTAAGGCCAAAAATCCTAGTCTGCCACAAACGGCAGCATTGCCATCGCTCTTGCACGTTTGATCGCCGTCGCGAGGCGGCGCTGATCTTTTGCAGAGATGCCCGAGATACGTCTCGGCATGATCTTTCCGCGTTCGGGCACAAACTGCCTCAAATAATCGACATCCTTCCAGTCGAGATAATCAGGGACCATCTGCTTAGGACGGCGGCGCTGATAACGACGCGGGCGATCGCCAATGACGTCTTCGCCGACACCGAGGCCATCTCTGTCATTCATGATTTCCATTTCTCTTTCTGCCATATCTTTCTCCTATTGCTCGAAGCTATTACGCTTCGGCCGGTGCCTCCGCTGATTCTTCCGTGTTGCGGAATTTTGAAGTCTTCTTAGAATTGCGGGCTTCGCGCTTTGCTTTGATCGCTTCGGCCTTTTTACGGTCCTCATCGACGCGAACGGTCATATAACGAATGATCATATCGTTGACGCGCATGCGGCGTTCGAGTTCGAGGATCTCCTGGCCGGTGCCGTTGATCTCGAACAGAACATAGTGTCCCGTTTCTTTCTTTTGGATCGGATACGCGAGATTGCGGATGCCGATGTCGTCCATGCGAACGATCTCGCCGCCTTCTTTCTCGATCAATTTACCGACCGCATCATTCAATTTCTCGATCTTCTCAGCATCCGTTTCCGGATTGATGATGTACATTACTTCGTAAGTTCTCTTTGCCATTATTTCCTTGTCTCCTTTCGGCTTACCAACCTCATCTTCGAGAGATGAAGTAAGGGATCTCAATCGGTTTTGGGTCTTTGGCCTTGGGTCTTTGAAAAACCAAAGACCAAAGACCTAAAACCAAAGACCAAATTCTCAATTAAACTTGCCCATTGCCGCGTCCACTCCGTCGGTGATGATCGTGCGAACCGCATCGGCACTCGTTTCCAATATATTTTCAAGTGTTTCGGCCTCTTTCTTAGTGAAATTGTCCAAAACAAATCTCGCTGCGTCACGGATCCCGTGTTCCGGCTGAATCCCGATCCGCAGACGCGTAAACTCTTGTGTTTTCAAACGATCGATGATCGATCGCAGCCCGTTTTGCCCGCCGTGGCTTCCCTTCGGCCGAATCCTGATGCTGCCGTAAGGCAACGCAAGATCATCTGAGATCACGATCATCTTTTCGACCGATCGGTCGGGCTTTGCGAGCAATCCGCTTACTGCTTCGCCGCTCAGATTCATGAAGGTCTGCGGCTTTGCCAGCTCGACGATCTGTCCGCCAAGCTCTGACCTTCCGATCAGCGAGCGGCATTCTTCGCGTTTCACCTGCGTCTGCAATTGCGACGCGAGCAGATCGACGAGCATGAATCCGAGATTGTGCCTCGTTTTTGCATACTCGGGGCCCGGATTACCGAGCCCGACGATCAACCAGTTTTGAGCTCCAACTTCAGCCGGCATCTTGTTAACGCGAGCCAACTAATGTTGGAACTCAAAACGATAAAACTACTCGCCCTCAGGCTCAGCCGGTGTCTCGCCTACGACCTCAGGTGCGGCACCTTCTTCGATCTGCGGTTCGAGCACTTCCTCGCTGACGTTTACGATCGTCGCGACCACTGTTTCCGGTGCGTCATGGATCTCGATACCCGCACCGATCTTGAGATCGGACACATGGATCGAACCACCCGCTTCCAGATCGGTCACATCCACGTCGATCGAATCGGGCGTGTTTGCAGGCTCGCATAGAACCTTGATCTCGCGCATCATCTGCGTCATCACCGAGCCCTCTTCCTTGAGCCCAACTGCGTGGCCGGTTAGGTGGATAGGCACGGTCATTTCGATCTTTTCACCCTTTGCAAAGCGGCGGAGATCGGCGTGGATAAGGCGGCCATGTACCGCATGGATCTGACGATCCTGAAAAATAACATCGTTAACGCCCTCGCCCTCGATATCGAGCGAAAACACGGTGTTCACACCGGTGTCAGTACGAAGTATCGCCGCGAGTTCGGCCAAAGATGCCGCAGCGGCCACGCTCTCGGAACCTCCGCCGTAAACGACGACCGGGATCTTGCCATCGACACGCAGGCGACGTGACACATTCTTACCACGCGTTTCACGCTTTTCAGCCTTTACAATAAATTTATCTGCCATAACTTTACTCTCAACTAAATAAACAATGACGAAACACTCGTCTCGTCGTGAATCGACTTGATCGCCGATGCCAAAAGCCCGGCGACGCTCAAAACTTCGATCTTTCCGCCTTCGACAAGCGGTACTCCGTTGTCGCGAATCGGGATCGTGTTGGTCACGATCACCTTTTTCAAATGCGAACCGCTGATATTCTCGACCGCTTTACCCGACAATACGCCGTGCGTGAAGCACGCC
>CAZVDM010000162.1:0-8170 GCA_964625555.1 uncultured Chloracidobacterium sp. | reverse complement strand
TTTTCTTTTGGTCGGCCCTCGTGTTTTTTGTTGCCGGGATAATCTGTGTTTTGATCGCCAATTTTCGCGGCCCTGCCAAAGCAGGCGGTGTCAGGAAGCATGCGGCGTTCGGGTTCTTTGCTACGGCCGCGATATTGATGGCGCTAAACCTGGCCGGCTTTGGGACAATGTGGTATCTCGTCGATTCCGGATTTGACGCGGCATACGCCAGCTTCGACGAGTTCGCGACCTATATCTGGATCCCGCTCCAAATTGTTATATGGCCTGCTGCGGCTTTGATCTACAATAAATTTAGAAATTAAGACATGATATTACAGGAAAAAATTACCGCCCTATTTGCGCAGACCGAGTTTTCGGCCGACGATCGTGCGGTTTACGAGGATTTCAAGACCGCCCTTCGGCGTGGCGAGATACGTTCAGCGGAGAAGGGTTCTGACGGCAACTGGAGCGCGAACGCGTGGGTCAAACAGGGAATACTGCTCGGATTTCGCATGGGCAAGATGGTCGAGATGTCAAAGCCGACCGAGACGCTCCAATTCTTTGATAAAGATACTTTTCCTCTGCGGCCGATGACGCTGGAAGACGGCGTGCGGATCGTGATGGGCGGTTCGGCTATCAGGGACGGTTCGTATGTGGCTCCGAGCGTTGTGGTCGTGCCGCCGGCGTATATCAATGTGGGCGCGTATGTTGATGAAGGAACAATGGTCGACAGCCACGCGCTTGTCGGTTCGTGCGCGCAGATCGGGAAACGCGTTCACCTGTCCGCAGCCGCACAGATCGGCGGAGTATTGGAACCAGTAGGAGCAGTGCCCGTAATTATTGAGGATGATGTTCTGGTCGGCGGAAATACTGGTGTTTATGAAGGGACCATTGTCCGGGAAGGAGCCGTTCTGGCGAGCGGCGTCATTCTCACGCGTTCCACACCCGTATTTGACCTGCCGAACGGCCGCGTTATCAAATCAGACGGCGTAAACCCGCTCGAGATACCTGCCAGAGCCGTTGTTGTGCAGGGTTCGCGTGCGGTTTCAACCGGTTTTGGCAAGGAGAACGGCCTTTCGATCTATTGCCCGATCATCGTCAAATACCGCGACGATAAGACCGACGCCTCGACAAAATTAGAAGATTACCTGCGTTAGACATGCGGTCTGACCGCGTTATTTATGCCGCCGATCGAAGTAATAATCAATGCCGCCGGTGGCAGCTTTGTCGAATCTGCGACCGAATCTGATATGGCCGCGGCGTTCGCCGAATTCGGAATAGATGCAAATATCCGATTGGCCGCAGACGGCGGCCAGATCGAGGAACTTGCAAGAGCAGCGGCGGCCGGCAATGCGGAGATCATCGTTGCCGGAGGCGGCGACGGAACGATCAGTTCGGTGGCAGCGATCGTTGCTAGGTCAGGTAAGACCTTTGGCGTACTTCCGCTCGGAACGCTGAACAATTTTTCCAAAGATATCGGCGTACCGCAGGACATCGCCGACGCTGTACGTATCATCGCCGAAGGCCACACCACGGAGATCGATCTCGCCGAGGTCAACGGCCGCATATTCATCAACAATTCCAGCATCGGCCTTTATCCGCGTATCGTCAGAAAGCGAGTGCAGCAGCAGCGGCTCGGTTACGGTAAATGGCGGGCGGCATTTTGGGCAACACTCAGGATCTTTCGCATTTCCCCGTTTTTGAAAGTAGAGATCTTGGTCGAAGGAAGACTATTTATTAGAAAAACGCCGTTCGTTTTTATCGGAAACAATCAATACGAGATGGAGCTATACAACATCGGACGCCGTCCTCATCTCGACAAAGGCAAATTAAGCATTTATTTTCTTCACCGAGGCGGGCGCTTGGGTGTGATCATTCTGCTGCTTCGAACGATCACCGGAACGGTCAAACAATGGCGCGATTTCGAAGAGGTTTTGACCGAGTCGGTATCGATCCATACCAGACGAACGAGAATGCACGTCGCCTTTGACGGCGAAGTGGCCGTGGTGGAAACTCCGCTGAGATACAAAATTCTGCCGATGGCATTGCGGGTTATCGTCCCTAAAGCCAAAACGGAGGAAGATGCGTAAGATCGTACATCTATCCGATGTCCATTTCGGCACCGCCGATCACGCGGTCGCAGATCTGGTTGTCGAAAAGATCCGTGAACTCGATCCCGATCTGGTGATCGTTTCCGGCGATCTGACGCAGCGCGCCAAAAGTGTGGAATTTCGGCAGGCAAAGACGTTCCTTGACAAGCTGCCGACGCCTCAGATCGTCATCCCGGGCAATCATGATGTGCCGTTGTATAACGTTTTCGACCGCTTTTTTCGACCATTGCACAAATTCCGACGTCACATCACCAACGATCTCAACCCCACATTCATCGACGATCAAATTGCTGTCGTGGGCGTAAACACGGCGCGTTCGCTGACGATAAAAGGTGGGCGCATTAACGAAGACCAGATCGAAGACATCAGATCCAAATTGTGCGGCCTCCACGACAAAATGCTAAAGATCGTCGTCACGCACCATCCTTTCGACCTTCCCGAAGGTGCGGACGAGAGCGATATTATCGGACGGGCGGAAAAAGCGATGCAGCGTTTCTCCGAATGCGGCGGCGATGTGTTCTTGTCCGGGCATCTCCACGTAAGTAATATAGAAACGACCGCCAAAAGGTATAAACTCGAAAATGGCCGCACGGCTCTCGTCATACAAGCCGGAACAGCGACATCGGTCCGCGTTCGAGGCGAAGTGAATTCGTTCAACGTGATCGAATTTGAGCATCCCGGTCTTCGCATTGAACGGCTCGAATGCAGGACTGTAGATCGGGGCTTTGAATATGCGGAACACAAGATCTATCGCCAAACCGGCGACGGATGGCAACGAAGCGATCAGACACGGGAAGGCGAAATATGAACGATAACCAAAAAAGCGGTTGGCTGACACAAAAAGCGCATCAAGCAATGCTCGACAACGGATTCGAGCCGGAATTCTCGGCAGAAGTTTGGGATCAGATCGCAGAGAATCAAAACGCCGGAAAGACTTCGTTTGACGCATCGATCAAGGATCTTCGCGCGTTATTATGGTCTTCGATCGACAATGCAAGCTCCCGTGATCTGGATCAGATCGAATGGGCCGAACGATTGCCGAACGGCGATATTCGCGTGCTCGTCGGGATCGCGGATGTTGATTCGCTGGTGCCCATATACTCGCCGATCGACATGCATGCCGCGCAAAATACCGTGACGGTTTACACAGAGACCAAGCTATTCCCAATGCTGCCAGAAGAGCTGTCGACCGATCTCTCGTCCTTGAATGAAGGCAACGATCGCCATGCGATCGTTGCCGATATGACCGTCAAGGAAAACGGTGATGTGCCGGAAAGTACATTTTATCGTGCGCTGGTTCGCAATCAGGCTAAGCTCTCGTACGAAAAGATCGGTGATTGGCTCGACAACGACGGTGAAGCACCTGAAGATCTTCAGCGTCTTCCCGAATTGAAGGGCCAGATCGAACTTCAGCGCGAAGCCGCAAAACGGCTTGCTTCGTATCGACGTACAAAAGGTGCGCTCGAATTCGAATCGATCGAATCTTCCGCCGTGATGGAAAACGGTGAGGTCAAAGGCATTGTTTCGGTTCAGCCAAACTCTGCTCGTAAACTGATCGAAAATTTCATGGTCGCCGCGAATGTTGAAATGGCGGAATTTCTCGAGGCTCATGGCTCAGTTTCACTTAGACGCGTCGTCAAGACGCCGGCGCGTTGGGATGGAATTGTTCGAATCGCCGAAGAATATGGCGAACGTTTGCCTGCGGAACCGGATCAGCCGGCTCTAGCCGAGTTTCTGGCAAAACGCCGTGCCGCCGATCCGGAGCATTTCCCCGATCTTTCATTGTCGATCGTAAAACTTATAGGCAGCGGAGAATATGTTGTCGAACGGCCTGGCGAAGATACGGGCGGGCATTTCGGGCTTGCGGTTCGGGATTACGCTCATTCAACTGCTCCAAATCGCCGATTTACCGATATGGTCGTCCAGCGACTGGTGAAAGCTGTGATCGCAGGGGCTCCGTCGCCTTATTCTGCCGATGAGATCGAAGCGATAGCCACACATTGCAACAACCAGGAAAAGGCAGCCCGAAAGGTCGAGCGAAAGATGCGAAAGATCGTCGCAGCGAGCGTAATGCAGCGGCATATCGGCGAAAATTTCGACGCGATCGTCACCGGCATCACGCCGAGCGGTACTTTCGCCCGAATTCTAAGGCCGCCGGTCGACGGCCGGATCGAGCAAGGTGAACATGGCCTGAACGTGGGCCAGAAGGTCCGCGTCATTCTGCTGTCGGCCGATCCGCGCAGCGGTTTTATCGACTTTGCCGCCCACGGCTAAATATGAGCCAAGTTTAATCTCCCGGCCAAATTGGCTAAGATAGACATAGACGTACCAAAATCAACATATGGCCGAAAACGAAACTGAACACAAACACACATTCAAGGAGAACATTACCGGCCTTGGTCAAAAGATCATTGGCGAGATCGAATCGCTCGCCGGCGTCATAAACGCTGACCCGCTCGCTCAGGCCGAAGGCGAATTTAACGTCGAAGTTGGCGAGATCCGCGAAGATCTCGAAGACAACGGTGTAGAGGAAGAAAAATAAGCGATGATGCCGGCACAAAAGACCACAGGTTTTACGTTACCGCGGAGAATGCAGGGTCTGCAGCCGACGCTGATCCGGCAGTTCTTTGAGCGGGCATTGCCCGACAGCATCAATTTCGGCCTCGGCGAACCTGACCTGCCGACGCCGCAATTCCTGCGTGACGAGGCTGCCCTCATCAGCCGCGACGAACAGAACGGTTACACTTCGCATCCCGGAATCCCGGCGTTGCGTGACCTGATCGCCGAGCAATATCCGCATCTCAATTTGCCGCGAACCGGCGTCGTCGTTACTTGCGGTTCGCAGGAAGCGATGACCGACGCATTTATGTGCGTGATCGATGAGGGCGACGAGGTCCTGCTGCCGGATCCCAGTTTTCCGGCTTATGACGCCTGCACGCGGATCGCTCAGGGTGTGCCGGTGTATTACCGAATGCCGGCAGATCGCGAGTTTGAGTTTGATATTGAACATTTCAGATCTCAGATAACCGAGAAGACACGTGCGGCGGTTGTTATTTCGCCGTCCAATCCTACCGGCAAGATCCTAACCGAACAAAACCTTCGCGACATTGCCGCCGCACTTGACGGCACCGGCATTTGGCTCATTTCGGACGAGATCTACAGCGACCTTTATTTCGGCGAACGGCCGCATTCGGCTAGTGAATATTACGACAAAACGATCATCGTCAGCGGCCTTTCGAAATCGCTGTCGATGACCGGCTGGCGGATTGGTTGGGCGGCATGCAGCGACCCTGAGGTGATCAACGCCATTCAGGTGCTGCACGGTTTTACGACAGTTTGTACATCTACGATCACACAGAAAGCATCGTTGCTTGGTTGGTCACCCAAGGCCGAAGCTGCGAAACAGCACGCCCGCGAAGTTTACAAAGCTCGCGGCGAGTTTTTGGTCGATCTTTTTGAAAAGGAAATGGGCCTACACTCGACCTCACCCGAAGGCGCGTTCTATACAATGCTCGATGTGCGCTCGCTCGGCGACGATATCGAAACGGCCGAAAAATGTCTACAAAATCGCGTCGTGACCGTTCCCGGCGTCGCATTCGGACAAGAAGCGAAAGGCTTCCTACGCATCTCGTTCTGCAATACGGAAGAGAAAATGGCCGAAGGTGTGAGACGGATGAAGGAGGCCCTATTGATATGAAACTGTTGCCGTTCGCACTGATATTTGCGTCCGCCATATTCTGCAGCACGTTCAGGAACAAGATCGACCCGACTCCGACGCCGCTGCCGTTGTTGTCGGAAACGCCTTCTCCGGCAAGGACGCCGTCACCGTCACCGACCGTGTCGAGCGACATCCCGTCAACGCCTCAACCGGCAAATTCAGTTACCAAGACTATCTCAGGCGGCGTGCTGAACGGCAAGGCAACCGCGCTGCCAAAACCCGCGTACCCGCCTGCGGCTAAGGCCGTCCGGGCATCGGGTGCGGTATCCGTCGAGATCCTGGTTGACGAAAAAGGCAACGTTGTGTCGGCTACGGCCGTTTCAGGACATCCGTTGTTAAAGCAGGCCGCCGTCGAGGCCGCGAAAAATGCCAGGTTCTCTCCGACGATGCTTTCAGGCAAGGCGGTGAAGGTCTCGGGGATTCTGACCTTCAATTTTACGCCGGAATAATGCGGTAAGGCAACGATTCGATAGTTATGAGTAGAAAATACAGAGTTGGAATTCTCGGTGCGACAGGCACGGTCGGGCAGCGATTTGCGCAGTTGCTTGAGGATCATCCGCAGTTTGAAATCACGGCTATGGCTGCGTCGGACCGTTCGGCAGGGAAGCCTTACGCCGAGGCGTGTGCCTGGAAATTGCCGGGGCAGATACCGGCGAGTGTCCGCGATATAGTTGTCCAGCCGATCGAGCCGCCGCTTGACTGCGACATCGTGTTTTCGAGTCTACCGGGCAATGTCGCACGCGAGACTGAAGAGGCGTTCGCCAGAGCAGGATATCCTGTTATCTCCAATTCGTCGGTCTATCGCATGGATGAAGACGTGCCGCTGCTGATCGCGGAGATCAATCACGATCACGTCGGTTTGATAGAAAAGCAAAAGGTTAATCGTGGTTTTACCAGGGGATTCATCGTTACCAATCCGAACTGTGCCGTCATCTCGTTTGCACCGCCGCTGGCGGCATTGCATCGTAAATTCGGCGTCGAATCGGTCGTGCTCACGACATTCCAAGCTATCTCGGGTGCCGGCTATCCGGGCGTCGCATCGCTTGATATCATGGATAACGTTATTCCGTATATCGCCGGCGAAGAGCCCAAGGTCGAGATCGAGGCACAGAAGATCCTCGGCACCTTGCGAAATGGCGTGATCGAAAAAGCTGATTTTACGGTGTCAGCTCAATGTTTTCGAGTGAACGTGATCGACGGCCATATGGTCTCGATTCGGGTCGATCTGAAAGAGAAGGCGACGCTCGAAGACGTGGTCGCGGCGATGCGGGAATTTCCGTCGGTCGACCTTCATTCGTCGCCCGAACATTTTATCGAGGTGACAGACGAACCTTCGCGTCCGCAAACACGCCTCGACCGTGACAACGGCAACGGCATGACGATCACCGTCGGACGCGTTTTCCCGGACAACATCTTCGACTATCGCTTTGTCAGCCTCAGCCACAATACTGTCCGAGGGGCTGCGGGCTCGGCAGTGCTTAATGCTGAACTGCTGATCGCAAAGAATCTGATCTAGAATGGCGGAAACCTTGATTAACGGCAGAAGCTACGTCAGTCGAGTACTGATCGCTGTGGCGATCGTGTGTTTGGTGGTATTGGGGCTGACACTTGTATATTTTACTTTTGACATCATATTACTGATCTTCGCGGCGGCTTTGCTCGCGATCTTCTTGCGGGGACTGGCCGATATTCTGCGACGTTGGATTCCGATCGGTGAGGGCTGGTTGGTGTTGATCGTCGCGGTGCTACTTGTTTTGGTAATTGCCGGAGCGGTCGCGTTGCTGGCTCCGAGCGTGGCAGAGCAAGTGCGAGTTCTTCGGGTCGAGATACCACGGTCGGCTCAGAATGCAGGGCAGTATTTGTCACAGTTTAGCTGGGGACAAACGCTGATCTCCCAATTGCCGAGCGCCGACGATGTGATGGCAAAACTCGATGCGGCCAGCGTGATGACGCAGGTTGGCGGATTCTTTTCAACGACGGTCGGGGCTCTCGGCAATGTTTTTGTCACGATATTGCTCGCGATCTATCTCGCGAGCGAACCCCGGTTCTACTCGGCGGGCTTTGCACGGTTCTTTCCGGCAGAAAAGCGAAAGCGAGTGACCGCGGTGCTCGACGCGATATACGAGACGCTGCGTTGGTGGTTGATCGGCAAGGCTGGGTCGATGCTGTTTATCGGTGTGTTAACGTGGATCGGGCTGTCGTTATTGGGCGTTCCGCTGGCGTTGACGCTCGGGCTGATCGCGGGGCTGCTGTCGTTCATACCAAATTTTGGGCCGATACTGTCGGCCATACCGGCGATACTGCTTGCGTTCATCGACAGTCCGGTCAGTGCTTTGTACGTTCTCGGGCTCTACGGCGGCGT
>CAZVDM010000161.1:0-8184 GCA_964625555.1 uncultured Chloracidobacterium sp. | reverse complement strand
AAAGTAAGAAACGATAAGGATAACCTAATGTCGGCCCTCGCCGCAACTTCCCCAGATACTCCGTCGGCTCCCCCAATTAAAATGGCCACTTCTTTCAGCCCTTGGTTTTGCCACTTTTCGATCTTTCCGGCAAGTTCATGTGACGAAATCTGTTCACCCGTTACATCCAACAGGCAGACGAAAGAACTCGGATTCACCTTGTGCATTATTCGTTGCCCTTCGTCGTCTTTTCCGCCGCCATCCTTAACCTCTACAACCTCGCAATTAACGAAATGCGAAAGACGCTGCAGGTATTCTTCCTGCAGCGCCTTGAATTGTTTGTTGCGGGTTTTACCGACCCAAATAAGGCGAAATTTCATTTGCAGCGGCCCGTTTGATGTTAGAAGCGATAGCGGTAGGCCACTCGAAAGTTCCGTCCGCCTCCGTCGATACCCCAGCTCGGATTGCGGTATCGCTGGTCAAGTATGTTTTCGAACGCCCAGAATATCTGCGAATGGTCGCCAAATTTATAACCTCCACGAATATTAGCTATTCCGTATGAGGGGAGGGAAGTGAACATCGGGGCCGAATTAACACCGACACCAAGTACTCGATTCTGCACCTGCGATAAACTCTCGCCTGTTGCAATTAGTATCGTTTCATCGCCCGAACCGCAGATACCGTCCGGATTATTCGTCAGGCCGCGTACGCAGGCACCGCGGCGGAAAAAGTTCTGGATCTGAGCTCTAGTGCGTGTTGCTCCGGTTCGACGGTCGCTGATATCCAATGTCGACAACCTGTCTTGCTTTGCGGCAACCGTTGAGAAGAATTCGAGCCAATACGGCTTTCCTGCCGGTTCATATTTGAAGCTTACAAATCCCGTAGGCGGTGGAGTGCCGCCCTCTATATTGGGCGGAAGGCCAGTAACCTTGTCCGCGGCGTGAATATAGGTGAAATTCCCGGTGAATTTGAGGTCACGGGTCAACTTTGCTTCGGCCTCGTACTCGATACCGTAAATATTTGCGCCCGTATAATTTGCCCGGATCAAAACCGGCGATGTGGATAAGCCGACAAAAACAGTGCCGTTAGCGTTTTGTGCAATTATCGGCTGATCGCCGAGCATCTGTCCGACAGCTCCCGCCGGCAGGATAAGCGACTGCTTTGTGATCGAATCCTGAAAATCGATATAGAAGAATGTGGCTTCGGTTTCGAAACGCTTGTTGCCGTAACGGATGCTGAGATCATAATTGTTCGTAAGTTCGGAACGCTGCTGTGAAACACCGATACCGGTGTTTACGGCGGATGCGTCGGCGGTCGAGCCAATGGTTCCACCAAGAGCGATGGCGGACGCGAAGTCGGCCTCAAATCCATCACCGGTAAGACCGACAGTTCCCAGGTCCGTCACACTTGGGGCCCGAAATCCGCGGCTGTAATTTGCGGCGATACGCAGTTCCTTATAAACACGCAGTACCGCACCGATCCGCCCGGAAAGATCAGATGTTCGCAGCGAATCGTCCCCCCAAAGACGGAATCCACCAACGATCGGGCTGTCAACTGCCTTGGAACTATATTTCGCGAAGTTATATCTGATGGCACCGCTTATGCGCAAACGGTCCGGAATTGCCTGCCAACTGTCCTGCAAAAAGACACCGCCGAGCAGATAGTGCGATTCGTCGGGAACACGCGGCCGCGAGTTCGTCACTACGCCGGTTCGCGGATTCACCGTATACGCCGGCGAGTTTATGCCCTCGCTGTAAAGGTCGCCGCCGATCACGATCGAATGGTGATAAGGTAACGTCTTACCAAGAAAAAAGCTTCCGCCGATCGCCGTGGTCCGTTCGTATTGATGCGTGATGTTTCCGAATGGGTCGCCCTGCCCGCCCTGATTTACGCGTTCTTCGCGTTGGCTGTTATAGCTGGCGGTAAATGAAGCTTCGTCAAATCCGAGGAAATTTTGCTGGACGTATCGGACGTATCCGAAATCAAGCATCAGATTTCGCAGGTCCGCGATCAAATTTCCATCGCCGCCCAACAACTGGTCGTAACGTTTTCCGTCGTCCTGCTGATTTCTTGAATATGAAAATACAAACTGGCGGCTTGGGTCAGGTGAATAATTTAGTCGGGCACTCCCACCGTATTGCTGAAAGTCTGTGTCCGGAAGCCGGTCACCTAAAACGCTTGAAGGGAGGCCCAGGAAACGGGTGATCGCGGAATGCGAATCAATGCCGCCCGCGGTGCGGATCGTGCCAACTTTACGTCCCGCGAGATTTACAAAGCCCCCCAGCTTATTCGTACCGTAACTAAAAAGCGTCGAACCGCCAGCCGATCGATCGCCGGTAGCGAACGAGACATTTGCCTCGCCATGCAGCTCGGCCTTGTTGGTGCCGAACACAGGGCTTCGGCTCAAAAGGCTGATCGTGCCGCCTAGTGCATCCGACCCATATTGAGCGCTACTAGAACCGCGTATTACCTCGATCGAATCCAGGCCGCTTGCATCGTTAAGATTGAAAAACGTGCTGACCCCGCCGCGTTGAGCGCTGGTGGTATATCGGACGCCGTCTACGTAGACGTTGACCTTTGTTCCGACGAGGCCGCGGACAAAAATTCCGCCCATCGTCGGACTCGTGCGCTGGAGGTTTACACCGGCTTCTTCCTGTGCGGCCTGAGCCAGTATCGGGTTGGTGCGTTCCAGCAATTGCCGGTTGCCGATAATATTGATGGCTTGGGGAATTTCCTTTTTATCCAGTTCCTGCCCGATCTCAGCGGTGACGGCAGCTTTGATCGAATCGATCTCGAGAATAGTGTCGATCTCGGTCACTTGGGCCTTGACCGTGATCTTTTTCGACTGTTCGGCGAAACCATTTGATACGACGGTCAACACGTAATCGCCTGGAGGGATCTGTCCGAAGTAAAAATTCCCATTCGAGTCAGCTGCCACTGACTTCGAAACCACACCGCGGAGCGTGACTTGTGCTCCGGCGACAACCTCTCCGTTTCTGTCTTTCACGCTGCCGGACAGCGAATGTGAAGACTGGGCAAACGAATTCCAAACAAACAGGAGCAGTGCAAACGTTGTAATTAAGGTCCGCCCTCGCGTCATAACTCACCTCAAATATTTGCCGGAATAGTAACCTTTTTGGCGTCGTGCCAGAGTCTGGTCAGATCGTAAAACTCGCGAGCATCCTTATCGAAAATGTGTACAATAAAATCGCCGTAATCGAGCAGGACCCATTCACCCGAGGTATATCCCTCTATCCTCACGGCCTTGGAACCCAATTGTTTCTTCAACTGCTCGTTGATCTCGTCGGCGATAGCCTGGACCTGTCGCTGATTGGCACCGCTGGCGATGATGAAAAACTCGGTAAAGCTGGCAATATCACGCAGGTCGAGCGCCACCAGATCGAAAGCCTTTTTTTCACTGGCGCATTGGATGGCGAGTTTTACTTCGGGATCAAGGTCGGCGAACGGTGTCGGGGGAACAACAATTTCTATTTTAACGGCTTCACGCTGAAGCGATTTTTCTTGAATTTCTTCCATTAGTTATAAATCTGATATTTTTCTATATAATTTGCAACCTCGATAGGCACATCGCTCCGCCATGAAGTGTCGTTTTCGCGGATCTTCCGGCGTATCTCGGTGGCTGAAATGTCGAGGTTGACCGAGTCTGTTAGGTAGATCGTTCGATGTGGGTTGTTCGTTGTTCGTTGTTCGACGTGTGCAGACACACTCCTGATCGGTCGTGTTTCTACCCTTAGATCGACTATTCGTGAGCGGATCTCGTCAGTAACGTGTTCGGTTGAAATGGGATGTCCCGGTCGTGTAACGACAATATGGTTCGTCAGACTTAGGACCGTTTTCCACTCGCGCCAGGATGTGATGTCCATCCATGAATCTGCCCCCATGACGAAAAAGATCTCGTCATTTGGAAAGAGGGAATTGAGCCTGGGCAATGTATCAATTGAGTAAGGCCGTTCCGGCAACTCGATCTCTAGCTTCGAAACTGAAACGCTCGGATCATTTGCAGTCACAAGGCACAGCATCGCATATCGGTCGTATGCGCTCGTCGGCTTTATTCGCCTTTTATGCGGCGCGTGAAATGCCGGAATAAAGACAAATTCAGTAAGATCAAACTGACACTTCAGGGCGTGAGCGATCGCAATGTGCCCTTTGTGCACCGGATCAAAGCTGCCACCGTAAAAAGCGACGCGGCGACCTGCGATCTTTGATGTGGGGGCGATCTCGTTAACCATTTCTGTCAAACGGCAACACTCTCAGCTGTGTCTCCGAGCCGTTCTTTCTCGGCTTCTGCCATTGCCTCAGCTTCGTCGCGGTTGAATTCGTCGAGCGAAATCGATACCGCGTTCACAAGAGCTTTGACGCCGACGTTAGTTACCGACGAGATCTCGAAAAACGCCTTGCCGTCCTTCTTTGCCCGCTTTTTGAGCTTCTCCAGGCGCTTTGGGTCGTCGAGGGCGTCGATCTTTGTGGCGACAACGATCTGCGGCCGAGCTCCGAGATTAGCGTCGTAGTTGGACAACTCGCGATTGATTATCTCGTAGTCTTTTACCGGATCGCGGCCGGAAAGGGATGAAACGTCAACGAGGTGCAGTATCAGTTTGGTTCGTTCGACATGCCGCAGGAAACGGTCGCCGAGGCCGGCACCGTCTGACGCTCCTTCGATCAAACCGGGAATGTCGGCAACCACAAATGTGCGAAAATCGCCCATATCGACAACGCCGAGATTTGGTTCGAGAGTCGTAAACGGATAGTCCGCGATTTTTGGTTTTGCCGCCGAAATGACTGAGATCAATGTCGATTTACCGGCGTTAGGAAAACCGACGAGGCCAACGTCCGCGATCAATTTCAATTCGAGCTGGAGTTCACGCTCTTTTCCCGGGCGGCCCATATAATGGAATTTTGGTGCCCGCCGGGTCGGAGTGGCAAAATGGGAATTGCCCCAACCGCCTTTGCCGCCTTTTGCTGCGAGATAGCGTTGACCGGCTTCGGTGAAATCACACAACAGCTCATTCGTCTCGGCGTCGTAAACCTGAGTGCCGACCGGGACCTTGACGGTATGATCAGCTCCGTCTTTGCCGTAGCGGTTCGAGCCTTCACCGTGATGGCCGCGTTCGGCTTTGTGTTCGGGGTTGTAGCGCAGGTGCAGAAGAGTGTTCAAACCCTCGGTCGCCTCCATCCAGACGCTGCCGCCCACTCCGCCGTCACCGCCCGAAGGCCCGCCTCGGGGAATGAACTTTTCGCGCCGAAACGCAGTCACGCCATTTCCCCCGTCGCCGGCCTTTATCCTGATTTTTACGCGGTCTAAAAACATAAGTAACCCTTAATTGTAGGTTGGCGGGGTAAATGAAGCAAACCGGCTAAGGACAGCGGTGGTGAGTGCGAAACAGATCAATTAAGAATTGTGCAAAAGTGCAAGCCGGTACCGTCCTCTAAATGTACAGGCTTTTCAATGAATTCGGGCCTGACAGATAAGTAAATATATAGGAGATAGAGCAATGTTAAACAAATACTTCATGGCAATCGCAATCATAGTTTTTGGCGTCGTTTTTTCTCAGGATACATTTGGGCAGAAGGAGATAGTTGTTTGGAAGAGTGCGTCGACGATCAAATCGCCGCGTGATGTCCAGACCGGGCAAGTTTCAAATCGTAATCCAAAGCCCTCGAACAGGTCAAATGAGACTGCATTTACCGGTAGTGATGAGGAGCTTGGAGCTCTGATCGCATGGACACGGGCTCCACGGCCGTCAACTTCACTGATCGATACAAGTACCGGCGAGGTCGTTTGGGCTGATGAGGTTCGTTCGAAGCGCAAACCGGCTATGGCAGGTCGTTCGAGCAACTTGATCGACACGAGTACCGGCGAGGTCGTTTGGGCTGTACCAAGCTCATCAACACCGCGAAATACACGCGCAAACGGGCGAACCCGAAATCTGATCGACACAAGCACAGGTGAGGTCGTTTGGTAGGCAGTCGCAATTCGAAAAAACAAAGGCGTCGTGATGATTGCTCACCGCGACGCCCTTATTTTTTATGCCCTTTCGGTCCGCCGAAGCTTGCCGTAAGGGTGGCGGTTCTCGCATGTACACGTTCGAACCGCCGATTTTGTATTCCGAAACCGTTCTGCGGAGAACTTGTTCCGGTCAGCATCCGATCTACTTTCGCTTCTCGTGGCCTCTTTCGAAGCCGTGATGCCGTTAGGTCTTTGTTGAGGTGGCTTTACCTCCACCGCCGGTTACGTTCCCGGCAACGAGGCCCGCGTCTTTCAACGTGAGCGACTAGGCACCTTTCAGGATGATCATTTCCGTCAGGCGTCGTCCGTTTTTATCCGGACAACTTGGTCGGCCTTTCGTTCGACCTCAGCCAAGCCTTTCGGCTTCGGCTCCGGGCGTCATGGACAGCGGCTTTCCGCTCCTTCTGTCCTCGAACGGTGTGTCACCACCTCCGTTCCACCTCCCGGTGCCGGTCAAGTTACCCGTAAGCAATCTCGACTGTGAAACCAGTTTACACCCGTTTTTTTCGAAGTCAAGTAGAAAATACTTTAACTATTGCCCTTTATTTACGGGCATTCTGTGGAAAATCTGTGGATAAGTTTTGGCCCGTCCTGTGGATAAAATTGTGGAAAATCCGGCAAGTATATTTTACATTTACAGTTACTCGCTGGGGAGATTTCCACATGGTGTTCGATAGCGGCTTGAATTGAGAATAATACGTACAGAAAAATTTTTTTCAAATTCTGAATAAGCGAGTCATTTTTAGCAAATTCTGATACATTAGTCGTCTAATTATCGGAAATTTGACCTGAAAATTCGCAGAGGTGCTGTCAAATGTTTGTATTTCATCGAAGACTCGTAGCTGTTTCAATTGTAATGATGTTCTTACTTGCGTGTGCGGCTTATTCGCAATCGACGCCGACATCGACGGGAATTAAGAGATCGGTAAAAGCAAAACCGAGCCAAAATAGATCGACACGAACGTCGAACCGAAGAACCAGGACCGAAACGGTCGATAATAACGAAACGATCACGGTCCATGGCGGCAATAAAAAGTCGGCGATCGAGGTCGAAAACGACGAGACGCATTGGGTTGGGCATGACAAAACCAAACGCGTGAAGACGGTGAGGCCGAAGACGATCAGGAGCCCGAGAACGGCTGCCTCGCGGATTAAGAAAGCTCCGACGTCAACGGGCGATCAGCCCGAGTTGCAGAGAACTAAGCAGCGGAAACGGGGAGGGCGGATAAAATGATCTGCACCGAAGTCTAATAACATGAAGAAGGCCCACATTCTCCGGGAATGTGGGCTTTGTTGGATAGATTTGCAGAGATATCGCAGGCAATGGAAAAGCACACGCAATTGACGTGTGCTTTTCAAGGTTAAGTATTGTATGTATTCAAAAGGTCACTGTCGTGCGACGGAAATTTCTAAGCAGTGGTTTCCACGGCTGCTTTAGGAGCCAACTCGGCTGCACCTTCGGCGTAGACGCTGATGAATTTGCCCTTACGGCCTTTGTCTTCGAACTTGATAAAGCCCTCGATCAGCGAGAACAGCGTGTCGTCTTTACCGCGGCCGACGTTGTTGCCTGGCTTCCACTTGGTGCCGCGCTGACGTGCGATGATGTTGCCGCCGAGAACATGCTCGCCGCCGAATTTCTTGAGACCGAGCCGCTGTGCATTCGAATCGCGGCCGTTTCTGGATGAACCTACACCTTTCTTATGTGCCATATCGTTAGATCTTTTCTATCTTGATTTCCGTAAAGCCTTGTCTGTGGCCTTGTTTGCGTTTGTACTGTTTGCGGCGTTTCTTTTTGAAAACGATGATCTTATCGCCTTTGCCGTGGCTGACGACGGTTGCTTTGACCGTGGCTGCGCCGACCTTGTCGCCAAGGACAAGAGCTTCGACATCGACCTTTGCACCGGCCTTTTCATTGATGGTCGGCACACGAAGTGTCTCGCCGCCCTCGACCGCAAATTGCTTTCCGCCTGTTCTTATAACTGCGTAACTCATTATTGTGTTAGCTCCCCGTCAGACTGTGCAATAATTTGCACAAGTCGAAAAACTCAGATTATACGGAATCCTTGGGCTTAGGTCAATCGGGAATTAAGAGTTTGCCCACGAAACACACGAAATACACGAAATATTCGAACCAACTTTCGTGTGTTTCGTGGGTAAAACCTCTTATGCTACTGACG
>CAZVDM010000160.1:0-8194 GCA_964625555.1 uncultured Chloracidobacterium sp. | reverse complement strand
ATTACCGCCCAGAGTTACCGAGATCATGGCGAACTCGTCGGTCTGCATCTGCAGCTTCATACGCGGTCGAACGTCGAGCTCCTCTGTAAAGAAACAGTGCGTACAACGCATATCGCAGACGCTGGTGACCAAAATATTGAGAAACACTGGCGATATCGGCCGTCCGACCAATATGCTAGCGTACCTCTTAAAAATTTCTTTTGTGGCAAAATCCATTACTTTTTCCTATCTATATAAAGCCGTAAAAGCGGCAGCCGAGCCCATATTCCACCATCTTATAATGTAACGCAATCCGGGCGTTCCGGGCAACAAACAAACATAGAAACGGCCGGGCTCGTCAAAGTCCACAAGGCACCGGCGAAAGTTTAGATGCCGAATTTCGTGTGCGGGGAAGCCGCTATTTTTTGTCAGGATATAACGGAGTCGAACCGGCGGTGAGCGATCTGCCCGTCAGCGATCGGGTATTTCGGTTGTGGTAGAATCGGCTTATGTTCCGTCGCATATATTTGGACAACAGTTCGACGACGCGTGTCGACCCGGCGGTGGTCGAGGCGATGCTGCCGTTTCTTACCGAAGATTTCGGCAACGCGTCGAGCATACATTACTTCGGGCAAAGGGCCAGAGCGGCGGTGGACAAGGCTCGTCATCAGGTGGCGGACCTTATCAATTCGCGGCCAAACGAAGTGATCTTCACGTCGGGTGGCACCGAGTCGAATAATCTCGCCGTCCGCGGCCTCGTCGAGGCGAATGCTACCCATGGACGCCACATCATCACATCGGCCATCGAACATTCGGCGGTCAAAAGCGTTTGCGAAGATCTGGAAAAACAAGGGTTTCGCGTCACTTATCTTCCGGTATATGAGAACGGCATTGTTCGTGTCGAGGATGTCGTAAATTATATCTGCGACGAGACTGTCCTGATCTCGATAATGACAGCAAATAATGAGATCGGAACTCTGCAGCCTGTCGAGGAGATCGGCCGTCACGTTCGTGAATTAAGGCAGAATGGTAAGAAGATCTGGTTTCACACCGACGCGGTCCAGGCCGCGGGCAAGATCAGTGTCGATGTCGAGTCGATCGGCTGCGATCTGCTCTCGCTCTCGGGGCACAAGATCCACGCACCGAAAGGTGTCGGGGCTCTTTTTGTTAGACGCGGGACTCGGCTACATCCGCAAAATATCGGCGGCCGTCAGGAACGCGGCATCCGCGGGGGCACTGAGTCGGTCCCGAACATTGTCGCACTTGGAAAAGCCGCAGAAATTGCAAAAGAAAACCTCGCCGATGATTCGGCAAGGCTATTGACATTGCGTTCGAAATTAGAAAACGAGATCGGCGAGAAGATCTCCGACCTCGTTTTCAACGGCGAACGTGAAACACGTCTGCCGAATATTGCAAATATCTCGTTCCTTGGCGTCGAAGGCGAGGGCCTGCTGATCAATCTCGATATGCAGGGAATTGCCGTCTCGACCGGCTCGGCTTGCTCGTCGGGCTCGCTCGAACCGTCACCGGTCATCCGTGCTCTCGGCCATGGCGATGACGTTGCCCGCAATGCCGTCAGATTCAGTTTCGGCAAGGACAACACTGTCGAAGATATCGACCGGCTCTTCGACGTCCTGCCCAATGCGGTCGAAACCTTAAGAAAACTATCGCCCCGAACAACGGCGACCTCCAAATGAAAAACAGCCCGCTGATCTCTCGGCGAGCTGTTTCGATTGTGGGGCACCCCGGCTCAGATAAAGGTCTGTGAGGTTAGTCGCTGACGATGATGCCGCAGTTGACGGTCGTGGTCGTGCGGATGTCCGAGACGATGATTCCGGTGAAATCCGAAACGATTATTCCGATGATGTCGGAGACGATGATGCCGCTGTCAACCTTGACCGTTTCTTTGCAAGGATCTTTCGGAGCGTTTCCGTTCAGGTCGCTGACGATGATACCGCCGTTTGCGAATGCCGATGCTGCCATGATGACTGTGAGTGCGATTGCTGCGATTGTGTTTTTCATTTTTCTTCTCCTAAGTTTTCAGTTTTTAAGTTTTGCTCTCGAAACCGCCTGTTTCGTTCTGCCATCACTATTACAATCGCCGTGCCACGGCGCGAATAATATTTCCGCAAACTGCTAACCGGTGTTGTTACAATAATTACAGCGGCTCGCAGCGAAATTTGTGCGGCCGAAAACCAATAAATTAAAGTGAATACCTAGTACCCACTTAGCGGTACCCAAGTCCGTAACACGATCATTTGCAACGACTTGCGAAATTGTATACAAGCTATACACGCGAGAGGTGTATAACTTGTATACAATCCCGCCGGTTCCGGACGAATAAATGTGTAGATAAATAGGGGACAAAGATGTTAAACTATGTTTGTTGGGCGTAGGCTGCTCAGTCCCTCTGCATCCTCATATCCTCACTTGGCCGCATATCGCGGCTTTGCCTATATGGAAAGAAATCAACTTTCGGATTACATAAAGGTCGTGGTTATCGGCCTTGGCATTTTTGTCACTGGCCTCGCGCTATTTACACTTCCGGCCGATTCGTTCGGTTGGGGATATGTGTTTCTGTTGTCATTTGCCGTGCTCGTCGCACCGCGAATGAGCCTTACGCTTCCGCGATCAAAATTTTCGATCAGCTTTTCTGATTCGATCGTATTTCTTTCGTTCGTGATCTACGGCGGAGAAATGGCCGTCTTTACGGCCTTCGTCGAAACGCTGGCGAATTGTCTATATCTCAAACACAAAGGCGTCCTCACCGGCCGCTGGATCATTCCGTTCAATGCGTCATTGGCGGCTCTCGTGACGGCGATCAGCTATGGAATACTGATCGCGTCGTCCTTAAATTTCTCACAGCAGGCACTCGCCGCCGATACGCGAAATCTGGTGACAGTACTCGGGCTGTTTTCGTTGACTCAGTTTTTCGGATCGTCGCTTTTCGCGTCGATGTATCAAAACCTCAAGACAAAAGCGGGCATTTGGACCATTTGGAAGGCTCACGGCGTGTCGAGTTCGTTGACGCAGTTTACCGGCGGAGCTCTCGCCGGCGTGGTATTCAAGCTGGTCTCTTACGCCGACATGCTGCTGACGTCGATCGCATGCATCGGTCTCGTCCTGATCTATGTCAGCTATCGCCAATCTATCGGCGAGATCAATGACGCGATCAATCAGGTCGAGGAGGCCGAACGTCAAAAATCAGAGACCGAACGCGAACGCCGACGCGAGGCCGAAAAACATGCCGACCAGCTAAAGATAACGCTAGAAAAGGAAGAGAACGCAAACATCGCCCTGCGAAAGAGCGAACGCGATTTTCAGCACGCCGCTCTGCACGATTCGCTGACGCGTTTGCCAAACCGCAAACACCTCGGCGACATGCTGCGCAGCCTAATACACGACTACAAACGCGATCCGTCCGAGACGTTTCACGTATTGTTTCTGGATATAAGCCGTTTTAAAAATATCAACGACAGCCTCGGCCATACGATCGGCGACAAGGTGCTGATGATCGCCGCCAAGCGATTTGTCCGCATGCTCAATCCGAACGACATGGTCGCCCGTATCGGCGGAGACGAATTTGCCATAATCCTTCGCAACGTCAAAACGACCGGCAAAGCGCAGAAGGTTGCCCGCCGGATCTACGAAAGCATATCGCAGCCATTCAGCTTAAGCGGTAACAGCATCACTATCGGTGTGAATATCGGGATCGCGCCGTGTGACGCGGAATACAACACGCCCGAAGAGGTTCTTCGCGACGCGGACATCGCTATGCATTACGCCAAAGAAAAAGAGGATGGCGTAGCGATATTTACTAAAGAACTGCGTTTCCGCTTTTTGGAGCGTATTCGTACGGAAAACGATCTCCGCCATGCGATAGACCGCGGAGAGCTGTCGATGAACTACCAGCCGCTGGTCGATCTGCAGGACGGGCATTTGCTTGGCTTCGAAGCATTGCTGCGTTGGAATCACAGCGAATTTGGCAACGTCCCGCCGAACAAATTCATCCCGATCGCCGAGGACAGCGGCCTGATCATCCCGATCACGATCTGGATTTTGAAAGAGACCTGCACACGCCTGGCCCGTTGGCAAAAGATCAGCCCCGCGTACAAGGACATGATCGTCAGCGTCAATATCTCGGGCAAGCACTTGATGCACGGCGACCTGATCGCCGACGTCGAACACGCCCTTGAAATGGCCAAGCTGTCACCTTCGACGCTCAAACTCGAGATCACCGAAAGCGTCGCCATGGAAAACGCTGATCACACGATCAACGTTCTGAACCGTCTCAAGCAGCTCGGTGTACAGCTTTCGATCGACGATTTCGGCACTGGATATTCGAGCCTGAGCATCCTCCACCGTCTGCCGTTCGACAGCCTCAAGATCGACCGCTCATTCGTTTACAGCGTTGGCGAGGACGGCGAGAACAGCGAAATATTACAGACGATCATCTCGCTCGCCAAGAACCTGAAAATGCGCGTTATTGCCGAAGGTATCGAGACCGAAACGCAGCTCAACCTGCTGCAAAACCTCGGCTGCGACTACGGCCAGGGCTATTTATTGGCACGTCCGCAGAACTCTGACGCTGCCGAAAAACTTCTCTACGAATCCAAAAACTGGCTTCCCGTCCCGCTCATCAAGATCGAAGAACCAACCGCTGAATCCGTATCCGACGCAAACTTGCCGGTGTTCTGAACGCTATTTTAACAACGGGGTCCGTACTCCTAAATGCCCGTAGCTATCGCTAAACTCACGCTTCGAGGTCTTGCCGTATGTCTTACTGAAGGGGGGGGTGCTTCGACGAAGAATCACGGTGTCTGACACCGTTCCTTCACACTCGAACGCGAGACCTATGACGTAAGCTCAAAGACCGACGAATACGGCAAGCTCTTTATTTGCCTCGCAAACGACAAGGGCGAAACATGCTATCGCAAGGAAAAGTGAACACATCAGGGATGGTGCCTTTGCAGAAGCCCGCACGACGTAAGGGCACCGACAACACACCGGCGGCTTTGCCGCAACGCACTGAGGCGGGGCTTGCCCCGCCGTCACGACCCACCAACCTCCCGGAGCAGGCTGTGCCTGCGACAAATAAAGCAGCTTATGCTAACCTGTCGCAAATATCGACATCAAGACTAGTCGGTTGATTTTTGTATATCTCGACGCGCCGTTTAATTCCAACCGAAACAATAATTTGCTTTTCAAGAGGGATTCCGGTACCGACGCCGATTCGCAGATAGCGGGTCAAAAGACGTATGAGTCGTGAATACGAAGATGTCGTTTACAATAAAATGAACACCATATAAATTTAATTTGCAAGTTTCTTGACCTGACTCGTTTTAAACTTGACTCTTCCCGAGGCCAATTGAATAAAGGAGAACGGACATGAATAGGTTTACACATCTGGTATTCACCGCGCTTATTAGCTCTTCATTGATCGGAGGATTGTCTGGGCAGGACGCTGTTCAGAGCGACCTCCAAAAGATCGCCAACCGATTTATCCCTGAAGGAATGGTTTCGGCACACGAAACCGTAAGGGGTAAGTTTGCCGAGTCCGCATCGAAAGTTGCATCGGGGAACATTGTTCTACTTTACAATAAAGGATCCTACGGAGGCAGTTACGAAGGCTTGGTTCTGCTCCCGCAGGGATCTGACGCTTATGACCAATATAAACTTCCCGTGCCTGAGGCTTCTTGGAGCATGATGGACCCGATCGCGGTTTTCTTCTACAACGCGGACGGCGATGACGAGAAGGAACTTCTGATCATCGACAAATGTTTTACGGGGATCGGCCCGGACGGAGCGAAAGCGTTTTACCGAACGAGGGTCTATGACTGGAACGGCAATGGATTCACACATATGGACGCCCTCAGCGAAAAGATAGGAAACTTAACAACGGCGCCAAAGGTCAAGATGAAGCTTGGCCAGATCGCGAGAACTTCGAAGGCAAAACCGACCGAGATGCTTCAAAGCATTGAATTTGCATCGTATAACGAAACGATCGATAAGGCCGCAGCAGCCGGTGAAGATTGGGTAAAGCTGCCGATGCAGATCGTTGCCCGAATGACTGACGAGTTTTCCGATATGCGTTCGCGAACGATCGAGATGATAGCCTCAACGGCCGACGGAGCGGATTCGCTGACCGTTACCGTGACGAACGACGGATATTTGGATGATTCGGTTCGCGGTGAAAAATTCAAATACGAATTAAAGGCGAATAAACAGGGCGTTTGGAGATTGACTTCTGCGAGCAAGGCGTGGCGTTGTCAGCCCGGGCACGGAAGTCAAAGGTTTTCGACAACAAAATGTTTTTAGCGGTCGTGTAGAACGCGAGCTCAATTTCTCCCACCGGAAGTGACCCTTTGGTCTTGGAGAAAAAATGCAACGTACCAACATACTAATCCTGATCGCGATCGTGGTGACGAGTTTGTTCTTTTCCGAACGCGCCGCGGCACAATCCGTACACCTGGTCGAGATCGTCAATGAATCCTTTGAACCGAGGAAGATCTGTTTTTACAAGGATGGCACGGGCGTTGCTCCCTATAAATGCTTTGAGCTGCTCCACGGCGAAAAGGCCGTGTGGAACCGGGAGCAGGACACTGCGGCGTATTTTAACCTAAAGGTCTTTAAGCCGGCGTTGATCGATAAGCGCCTCCACTATCGGCGTCTTTCGTCGTTCACAAATAAGATCGTCATGGGAACCGGCACAGATCTTGAGATAACACGAGCCGCGAGATATCGGCTAAAGGTCTGCAATCAAGGGCCAAACCAAAAGGTATTCTTTGTGCTGCATTTTGAGACGGACAAAAGCTTTCTTACGGAAGGTTGGTGGAGCGTCGCGAAGGGCAAATGTGTCGAGTTTGCCGTCAGCGATAAGCTCAACCAACGGTTGAATCTCGAATACGGCAGCAAGCCGCGGATATATATGTACGCACAGACTTTCACCAAAGATCCAAAGTATTGGACCGGCGGCCTGACTGGCCTCAAACGTTGTGTGGACCGCAGCGACGAATTCCGGTTCGTACATCCCGGCGTGTTTGTCGGAGACGTACCGCCCGAAGCATGTGCCTCGCGCCAGAAATTGGTAAGCTTTCGCCCCATCGCCAGCCCCAGGACGAACGAGGTGTACTACTACCTTACCTTTTAGCCGCGTAGGACGTGGGAAGGAATAGAAAAAGGGTAGTGTCTTAATTTGGATTCCCTTTCGTTTAGCCTTTTTTGCGAGGACGGCGTGGAGGAGGTGGTATAGAAATTTTCAAATTTTCTTGTCGCGCAATTTCGTCCATTATTTTGTCTTCGTAGTCTTCTCGTTGCTTATCTGCGGTAACATCCACAAAGTCCTCGCCATATCTTCGTCCCCCTTTAGCATCGAAGTCGCGGCTTTGCCATTCACCTCTAAAATCTTGATAAGTGACGATGATGTGCAATGTAAGATTGGCTTTAGGGTTGACGGCAAAAAACCCATAGACGTCAGCGAGCTTCTTGAAACTGATCGATGTAAAAACAGGGGCAACTGCTTCATTGGAGGGAACAAACGAATATCGCATATTTCCAGATGCCATAAGGAACTCGTGATCTTGGGGCAATCGGTCTTCGCCCGAAACTCTCATCAATACAATGCTATGAAAATGCCATGCTGGGGTTCGCCCACCATTCAAAAAATGGATTTCCAGACGAGCTTCTGACGCAGAGCCTACATCAACCCAGCGGATTTGAGTAATGCCAAAATAAGGAGCTTCGCCGATACGAAAAGCGTCGCTAGCGGTATCAGCACTAAGCTCGGCGGCTCTTGCTTGCCTTTCGGACTGACCCAAAGCGTCTTGCATTGCTTTCCATTGTTTTTGAATAATGAGCGACTGAACGATGATAACCAGCAGTGTAAAAAACCCAAGCAATCCATTGATCGCTGGCTGGGTTTTTTCATCAGCGATGTTGATAATAAGCAAAATTCCAATAAGGATAAGAAAAATACCGAGTGGGACAAACGTCGCTCTACGTACTTTCTTATTCTCTTGCTCGTAATCGGTGGCATCATCTTTTGTATTTACCACACGGTCGGAGTCTATTTTCATAAGAAAATCGGGGTCAGGCCTGCGATTCTGCGATTCTTCGACTTTTCTATTCACCCACAATTGCTTGGATGCAATGATACGCCGATTGCTGTCGGAACGGAAGACTTTTTGCGGTTATCTCAGACACCGAACGGCGGCTC
>CAZVDM010000159.1:0-8241 GCA_964625555.1 uncultured Chloracidobacterium sp. | reverse complement strand
AGCGACAGCTCCTGAAAAATGATCGATACGCCGGCGTTCTCCGAATCGCGTATTTTCGAGAAGTGCCGCACCTCACCGTCGATGAGGATGTCGCCGTTGTAAGTGCCGTGCGGATACACGCCCGACAGCACCTTCATCAGCGTTGATTTGCCCGCACCGTTCTCGCCGACCAGCGAATGAAATTCGCCCGCCTCGAGCGTAAAGCTCACGCCGTCCAGAGCCTTGACCCCGGGAAACTCCTTCACGATCGAGCGCATTTCGAGCAGCGGCATAAAGTGTTGAACGAGCGTTGATTTCTTCGCCGATTTTACACGCTTAGAAAGCGATTCCAAAATGCTTTATAATTTACGCTATGTCCGAACCAATCGCCATCGAATCAACCCTCAACGAACACCGGCTTTTTCATCCGCCGAACGAGTTTGCGGCAAATGCTCATGTCAAGAGCATGGACGAATACGATCAGCTTTACGCCGAGGCCGCCGCCGATCCGCAAGCCTTTTGGGCGCGACAGGCTGAGGAATTGCATTGGTTCAAAAAATGGGACACGGTGCTCGATTGGGACGCGCCGTTTGCCAAGTGGTTCGTCGGCGGCAAGATCAATATTTCGTATAACTGCCTCGACCGGCACCTGACGACCGCGCGAAAGAACAAGGCCGCGATCATCTGGGAAGGCGAGACCGGCGAGATCAAAACGATCACCTATCTCCAGCTTCACCAAGAGGTTACGCGTTTCGCGAACGTCCTCAAGAGCCTCGGCGTAAAGACCGGCGACCGCGTCGCACTCTACATGCCGCTCATTCCGGCGTTATCGGTCGCGATGCTCGCGTGTGCGCGGATCGGTGCGACGCACACGGTCATCTTCGGCGGATTTTCGGCCGATGCGATACGCGACCGCGTAAACGATTGCGGAGTTAAACTCATCGTCACCGCTGACGGCGGATTTCGTCGCGGCAGCGAGATCAGGCTCAAGGAGATCGTTGACGAAGCCGTTGTCGAGTGTCCCGGCGTTGAAAATGTCGTCGTCTTTCAGCGGACGAATTCCAAGATCTCGATGACGCCCGGCCGCGACCATTGGTGGCACGAACTGACCAAGACGGTCGGCGCCGATTGCCCGGCTGAGGAACTCGACAGCGAACATCCGCACTTTATCCTTTACACCTCGGGCACGACCGGCAAACCAAAAGGCATCCTGCATACGACCGGCGGCTATCTGACGCAGACCGCTTACACGGCCAAGCTCGTTTTCGATCTCAAGGACGACGACATCTATTGGTGCACCGCCGACATCGGCTGGGTGACGGGGCACAGCTACGTCGTATATGGCCCGCTTGCCGTCGGCGCGACCGTTTTTATGTACGAGGGCGCGCCGAACCATCCCGGCTTTGACCGATTCTGGGACATCATCGAGCGGCACAAGATCACCATCTTTTACACCGCACCGACCGCCATTCGAGCCTTTATCAAATGGGGCGAGCAATATCCGCTCAAGCACGACCTGTCGAGCCTGCGTCTGCTCGGGACCGTCGGCGAACCGATCAATCCCGAAGCCTGGATGTGGTATCACGCCGTTATCGGCAAGGGAAAATGCCCGATCGTCGATACGTGGTGGCAGACCGAGACCGGCTCGATCATGATCTCGCCTCTGCCCGGCGCGACGCCGACGACGCCCGGCACAGCGACGCGCCCAATACCCGGGATCCTGCTCGATGTCGTCACAAAGGCCGGCAAACCGGTCGGCGTCAACGAAGGCGGCTACCTCGTTGCAACTCATCCGTGGCCGTCGATGCTCCGCACGCTGTGGGGCGACGACGAACGCTACAAAGAGGCTTACTGGTCCGAAATTCCGCCCTTTTACTTCGCCGGCGACGGCGCGAGGCGTGATGGGCACGGCTATTATTGGATCATGGGCCGCGTCGATGACGTCATCAATGTCAGCGGCCACCGCCTCGGCACCGCCGAGATCGAATCGGCCCTCGTCTCGCACGAGTCGGTCGCCGAAGCCGCCGTCGTCGGCCGCCCCGACGAGATCAAGGGCCAGGCCATCTCCGCCTTCGTCACCCTCGAAGGCGGCCGCAAAGGCGACGACACGTTGAAAGACGAGCTTCGCGCACACGTCGCCCACGAGATCGGCGCTCTCGCCAAACCCGACGACATCCGCTTCACCGACATGCTGCCAAAGACGCGCTCGGGCAAGATCATGCGCCGCCTCCTGCGCGAACTCGCCTCCGGCGGAAAGGTCGCGGGCGATACAACGACGCTCGAAGATATGTCGGTCCTTGAGAAATTGCGCGAGGATGAGGAATAACGTGTTCAGACGCAGTTCGGCCCCGCAGATCATCTCGCGGGGCCGAATTGTGAGTCATAACATCAACTACGGCGAGATCGGTTCGAAATCAAAACCGCTGAGTTCATCATTTATTATTACCGTTCGCGGTTGGTATTGATACCGTTTCGACATGACCGCGACCACGACACTTTGCCCTGCCTCGACATCGTCGAACCGGTAATAGCCGAATGCCCCGGTCCTTGCTATCCGTGTCTCGCCCGACTGGTCGGTCAGCCGGACGGTCGCATTCGACAACCCGCGTCCGCCGTCAGCGAACACACGGCCCGAGACCGAAACGGCCGCCGCCGATATCACCTCGTTATACGTCACGGTGTCGATGCCGACATAGTCCGAGTTGGTTCCGTCCGGGCCGCCATTTTCGACAAAATATCTAAAGGCGAATCTCCCCAACCGAGGCGATGCGATGCCCGCGAGCGTGACGGAGTACTGTGTCCACGTATCGGGAAATCCTCCGACCGTATACGTTGGATTTATGTCGAGCAGCAGTGTCGTATAGTCGCCCACGCTCGTGTTCGTCGTACCTATGTTTGTGCTCGTGCCGTTTAGCGACATTCTGACCTGCAATCTGTCCGGAAATGTCGATGCCGTCGCAGTCCGTGCGTAGAACGTAAGCTTGTCGCCGTTCTTGAGTGTTCGTGTCGGCGTAAAGAGCCAGTTGCTGATCGGGTTCGCCCCGGAAACGCCCTGGTAATTTGCGGCTATATATGAATTGACGGCTCCGGCCTGGCCGTTGAAAACAACGACATTGCCCTGAAACCAGATCGGGTTGATCCCGGCCGGATCGCTCAGGTTCATTTGCTCCCATCCCCCAGGCAGCGGAATAACGTTTGCAAAATCCTCGGAATAATTTTGGCCAATTGCCGGCTCGATGCCAACCGAAAAGAATAATGCTGCCAGAACAACGAGTCTGGCCGCGCAGAATTGTCGCAGAATACTCACAGTGATCGGTCCCCCTTGTCCTAAGTGGAAGACGCTTCAGGTGATGCTAAAGGCGGTTTTAAGGACGTTTAACGTAGATTAACTTTGTTAAGCATAGCACAGACCATCACTTAATTGAAAGAGTTTTTTTAAATTGAAAATTTCCGTCAAAACACTCAAAATCAATATCCATAGACGGTGAGGCTTCTTGCCTCCGGAAAAACACTTCTCAATGCCCGAACCTGATCATTCGCCAACCCAACAGCTCGCCGAAGCGGGCCGTGCATTTCATCGCCGCGGCTGGACCGTGGGCACGAGCGGCAATTTCAGCGTACTGCTCGCCCGCCGTCCGCTGCGCCTGTGTCTGACGGCGGCCGGCAACGAAAGCGGTACGTTCGACGAGACCAATTTTCTCGAGATCGACGCCGACGCCGAAATATTGCAGGGCTTTGGACGGCCGTCGGACGAAACGCTGCTGCATCTTTCGATCTATCGCCTGCGGCCGCGGGCCCGCTGCATTCTCTATTCGCATTCGGTGTGGGGCACGCTGCTCGCCGACCGGCACCACGCCGACGGATCGATCAGGCTACACGGTTATGAGGTCCTAAAGGGCATCGCCGGCGTCACGACACATGAGCACATCGAGACGATACCGATCATCGAGAATTCTCAGGATCACATCGCCCAGTCGCACGTCATCGAGAACGTTCTGCACGAGTCGGGCGATATTCACGGAATATTTATCCGCAAGCACGGCCTATTCACATGGGGCGAAACCGTCGCCGAGGCCCGCCGCCACGTCGAGATATTCGAGCATCTGTTCGAGATCCACTGTCGGCAGAAACACGACTGGTAAGGAGTGTGTTCTTCCGTTAAAATAGAATGTAGCGCGGGTAACAGAACACACTCCCTACCGGTCGTGTTTCCGCCATCAAATTATGGAAACAGCAACACTGGCCGCGGGATGTTTTTGGTGTGTCGAGGCGGTCTTTGACGATCTGGTCGGCGTCGAAGACGTTGTTTCAGGCTACAGCGGCGGACATACTGAGAATCCGACATATAAAGAGGTCTGCAGCGAGACGACCGGCCATGCCGAGGTCGTTCAGATCACGTTCGACCCGACGCAGTTAAGTTTCAAAGAGCTGCTGCAGGTCTATTTCACTGTTCACGATCCGACAACGCTCAATCGACAGGGCGGCGACATCGGTACGTCCTACCGGTCGGCGATCTTTTATCATTCGGACGAACAACGCCAAACCGCCCACGATGTGATCGCCGAGATCACCGCCGACGGCGTTTACGACGCCCCGATCGTCACCGAGGTCACGGCGTTCGACAAATTCTGGCCGGCAGAAAACTATCACCAGGAATATTTCGCCAACAATCCCAATCAGCCCTACTGTGCCGCCGTCGTGGCGCCAAAGGTGGCAAAGTTTCGACAGAAATTCACCGCACGGCTAAAGCGAAAATAGATTTTAAACATTATTAATACTGTTTGACTTCTCTCGTTATATTTAGTATTTTTTATTAGAGGGAGTGCCGCCTCGGCGATGCTCCTTTAAACCTCACTCCAAAATCCTCAAATCCAGTTTAATTCCACCGGTTCGAATTCTCCTTTTCGAATTGCGTCGAGGTTTAACTATCACTATGCTCAACTCTATTCTTAATGTTCGTCGCCTTGCGGCCTATTTTGTCTTCGCGCTCGTTGCTGCTGTTACATTCGGAGCGTGGTACTCCACCAGATCGCATGCACAGTTTTCACGTGAGATCTCCGATCCATCCAATGATGAGTCGGTCATAATGGCCGGAACCGTCAGCGGTACGGTCTACGTTGATTACAATATGAACGGCGTACGCAATACGACCGGGACATCGCCCAATCTTGCCGTCGATTCGGCGGTCAGCGGTGTTACAGTTACTGCGTACGATTCGTTCGGTGTAGACAGAGGAAGCTCGGTTTCAGCTGCCAACGGAACATACTCGATCATCACTAGCGGAACGGGACCGTATCGACTGGAGTTCACTACGCTGCCGAGCGGATATTCCCCAAGTGCCGTCGGCACGAACAACGCTTCAAGCGTTAAGTTCGTTGCTGATGGGCCATCGTCGGGAAATGATTTCGGGATCATCAGGAACCGTGATTATTGCCAGAACAATCCCTTGATCGCCACACCAGAGTTCATTAACGGAGACAACATAGCGGCAGGCACGACCGTGGCAGCACTGAGTTACGATGCGACTGGTTCACTATTGTCGTTTGGTACTTCGGATGAAACGGGATCTATTTGGGGACTAGCTTGGCGACGAAAGGATAAGAAGCTGCTTGCGTCATCAGCATTGAAAAGACACAGTGGATTTGGTCCTGGGAAGGACGGTGTCCGAGGCACAGTGGACGACATGCGTACGATATACGTCTACGATTATTCGACGCCCGGAACCAATGGCGAGGCCACTATCAACAGCGCGCAAGCCATCGATCTAGGGGCATTTGGTATAAATCTGGGTGCCAATCCGCGAATTGGCAGCGTACCCGCTAATGACCTCGGGACTCCGACTCAGCCGAATTACGACCACACCGTTTTTACGAATGTTGGAAAGCGCGGAATCGGCGGCATCGCACTTTCAGAGGATGAAAATACTCTTTATGCCGTAAATCTAAGTGCACGGGAATTAGTTTCGCTGAACGTTTCAAATATGAACAGCGTGACGCTTAACGGCACGGTCAGCATCCCAAATCCAGGATGTGCAGTGGGTGATTACTATGCACCTTGGGCCGTTCGAGTATACCAAGGCGTCCCATATGTCGGTGTTGTCTGTTCGGCCGATGTTTCTCAGAATTACTCAAATTTAAGAGCATATCTCCTGCGGTTGAACGGTGGGACATTCACGACCGTTGACCTCGATTCTACCAGTGCAAATACGTATGTTGCGTTGGGCTACGACCGGACATTCGGATATGCGGCCGCTAACGGAGGCGCCGGCAGCGGACGAGCAGAATGGAGGCCGTGGCTGAGTAGCTTTCCGACCAATATCAGCACCACGTACAATAAATCGTACGCAACTCCGATCTTTTCTGATATGGAATTCCACTCCGATGGTTCTATGTCCATTGGCTTAATGGATCGTACCGGACATCAGATCGGGTATGGAAACTACGGTGAAAGCGGGACCACCTTATATGACTACATTTCCTCTGGCGATGTCCTAAAGATCTGCAATAGCGGCGGAAATCTTATTCCGGAGGGCAGCGCCGGATGTACTCAGTCGACCCCGGGAATTTACGATGCTGCAACTAATGCAGGTTCAACGCCTCCGGAAGTCGCCGGAACGCCAAGTGAATTCTATGATGATTCGTCACTGTTGGGAGGCGCCGGAAGCGACGGACATCTCGAAACATTTCACGGCGGATTGGTATCAATTCCGGGCGTTAATGAGCTTGTTATGGTGCAGATGAATCCACTTCCCACCTATCATGCCGCTGGATTCCGTTGGGCTTCGACGACAACCGGTGCTGACTTCAGAAACTACACCTTGTATCAGAATCCGAATAGCACAGGCACAGACGACACATTTGGTAAGTCCAACGGTTTGGGCGACATCGAAGCTCTTTGCGACCCGGCTCCGTTGCAGATCGGCAATCGCATTTGGCGTGATGCAAACAGTAACGGCGTCCAAGATCCCGGTGAATCGAACATAGCCGGCGTCACGGTGAACCTTTGGGGCGATACTGACAGTAACGGAATTGTCGATGCTCTCGTGGGGACTACGGTTACGGATGCCAACGGAAATTATATTTTCGGCGGGATCAACAACACCAATATGTCGACCTATTCCTGCGGCACAACGCCGGGATCAGTCGATGTCCGTGTGAACTCCGGCTCGGATGATGCCGAACAGGCAACTACGGGCGGCGCCGTCACATTGAACAGTGCTGATCTTGACTTCTTTGGTGAGAATAATGGTGACACGCCCTTTTACTCGAATATTGGAGTTAGGTTCAACAATCTCACTATTCCGCAGGGTGCGACCATCACCGGCGCGTTCATACAATTCACTGCGAATAACAGCGGGAGCGTATCGGCGGGAAACCCGACGTACACCATCCAAGGTCAGAATGTTGATAATGCCGCAACCTTTACGACCACGGCCAATAACATCAGCGGGCGCACGTGGCTGTCTGGTCAGGATGTAAGTTGGTCACCGGGAGCATGGACAGACAGTACGACGACGAACACCAGCACGCCGTCGTTGACAAATATCGTTCAGGCGGTCGTCAATCGCGCCGGATGGGCGAGCGGTAATTCGATGGCGTTTCGTGTCACCGGAAGTTCGACCGCTGCATTGTACAGAGAAGCCGAATCTTGGGATGACAACGCCGCGGCAGCACCAAGACTGGTTGTGACGTACACTGTTCCCGTCTCATGTGCGCGTAGTGTAGGAACGAATACGGCGTATCAGGTCAGACTCGATAATCCGGCGAACTACACCGCGGGCGGTCCGCTGTTTGGCCTCGGATTAACGACAAAGGATCAAACCTCGCAGCTCGGCGACGATGATTCGTCTGATTCGGACGCATCGATGAAGATCAACCCGGTCGGCTCGCCTGCCGGTGTTTTTCCGGTCATCGAATTGACGACCGGCGGCCCCGGAGCCAACAACCACACGTACGATGCCGGCTTTTATGTTGGGCCGTCAGCATCGGGCGTCAGTGTTTCGGGCCGCATCATGCTCGCTGAGGGCAACGGCATCCGCAACGTCCAGGTCGCCCTCGTCGAAGCCGACGGAACGGTTCACACCACCAAGTCAACGGCTTTCGGCTACTATCGCTTCGACGACATCACGGCCGGCCAGACGGTTTTCGTCAGCATTGTCGCGAAACGCTACACATTCGACCCTTCGACCCGCGTCGTAACCCTTAGCGATGATCTCGCAGATCTTGATTAGGTCGCGAACGAGTAATTTCCCAGGCAATACTG
>CAZVDM010000158.1:0-8301 GCA_964625555.1 uncultured Chloracidobacterium sp. | reverse complement strand
GCTGCGTGAGATCGACGATCCGCCGCCGGTTCTGTATGTAAAAGGCGACTGGCAGGCGTGTTTTGATCAACCGGGCGTTGGCGTGATCGGTTCGCGGATGTGTTCGACATATGGTGTGAATGCGTCCGAGATGCTGTCGCGAGATCTGGCTTCGCGTGGAATTACTGTCGTGTCGGGCCTCGCTCGCGGCATCGATACTGCTGCGCATCGCGGTGCGATCGCCGGAAAAGGCAGGACGATTGGAGTCATCGGAACAGGCATCGACACCGTCTATCCGCGCGAAAATAACGGGCTCGTCCGCGAGATACTCGAATCGGGTGGGTGCATCGTTTCGCAGTTCCCGCTGGGCACGCCGCCGTTAGCGGAAAACTTTCCATACCGCAATCGCATCATAAGCGGGCTTAGTCTGGGAGTTTTGATCGTTGAGGCCTCCGAACGGAGCGGTTCGCTGATCACCGCACGGCTCGCGATGGAACAGAACCGCGAAGTAATGGCCGTGCCCGGCAACATCACGTCCGGAAACTCGTTCGGCACGAATTACCTCATTAAGAGCGGTGCCAAGCTAGTCCAGCAGTGGCAGGACGTCGTCGCCGAACTGCCGAGCGAGATAGCGGCTGCGATATTGCCGCCAAAGATCGAGAAGCAAAAAGCCGAGGATGCCGTTCGACGGCCAGACCTAATGCCGGCCGATATGAACGAAAACGAACGAAAGATCTGGTCGATATTAAACCCGGACGAACCGGTTCACATAGACATTTTGCTGGAGCAAAGCGGCCTTTCATTCGGCGATCTGAATACCGCGCTCGTCGCTCTTGATATCCGCGATCTGATTCGAGTTTTGCCCGGAAAACACTATGCGCGGCGTATGTGATCAGTGTGCGATTCCACACAGCATTAATTTTCTTTATGATATAGCCTCACATTGACACGGTCATTGGATAGGTGTTATCAGTCAGAACGTCAGCATATATTTGGTGCTGGCGTATTTTTTTCACAATATGTCAAAAAACCTGTTAATAGTTGAGAGCCCGGCAAAAGCAAAGACGATTGAAAAGATACTTGGAAAAGATTTTCAGGTGAATAGCTGCTACGGTCATATCCGCGACCTGCAAAAGGCCGGTATGGGTATCGACATCGAGAACGATTTTCTGCCGAGCTATATCGTTCCCGACGACAAGAAGAAGGTCGTAAGCGACTTAAGATCGCTCGCAAAAAAATCTGACGAAGTTTGGCTCGCAACTGACGAAGACCGCGAGGGAGAGGCTATAAGCTGGCATCTGTGCGAGGTGCTGGGTCTCGACCCGAGCACGACCAAACGGATAGTGTTTCACGAGATCACCAAACCTGCGATCGAAGCTGCTGTAAATAATCCACGCACGGTGAACATGAATTTGGTAATGGCGCAGCAGGCTCGCCGGGTGCTGGATCGCATAGTCGGGTTTGAACTAAGCCCAGTGCTGTGGCGCAAGATCAGTACGAGCAATAAAAACCTGAGCGCCGGTCGTGTACAGAGCGTTGCCGTCCGCCTAATTGCCGACCGGGAACGCGAGATCAACGCATTTCAGCAGGAAAGCCATTTCAAGATCGAAGGGCTGTTTTTTGCGGACGATATAACGGGTAAGCAGGTAACGTTCAAAGCTGAAGGAAGAAAACAAGAGCGTGCGGAGGATGCCGAAAGGTTTTTGAACGGGTGTATCGGCGCCGAATATAAGGTCACCGATATTCGAGTGAAGCCCGGAAAACGTTCTCCGGCGCCCCCGTTTACCACCTCAACGCTACAGCAGGAAGCATCAAGAAAACTGGGCTACGGTGTGGCTAGAACGATGCAGATCGCACAGAAGCTTTATGAAAATGGTCATATTACTTATATGCGAACGGATAGCGTTAGCCTCAGTGCCACAGCGCTTGCCGACATCACGCAAACAGTGAGTAGCCTGTACGGTGACCGATATCAACAGTTCCGCAAATTCAAAAATAAGAACGAATCTGCACAGGAAGCTCATGAGGCCATTCGCCCGACGTACACGAGTGCCACAACAATTCAGGAACCTGAGTGGCAAAAGTTATATGAACTGATTTGGAAGCGAACCATGGCCTCGCAAATGGCCGATGCTGAGTTAGAAAAAACCACGGTCAAGATAGAAATTTCCACAAACAAAGAAGAATTGACAGCTTCGGGAGAGGTATTGAAATTCGACGGATTTCTGAAAGTTTATCAGGAAGATAAAGACGACGACGAACCGGAAGAATCATCCGAAGGCCTGTTGCCGCCGATGACTGTGGGTCAGTCATTGCCGTTGTCCGAACTCCGAGCAACAGAACGATTCAGCCGTGCTCAGCCGAGATACACCGAGGCATCACTGGTCAAAAAATTAGAAGAACTCGGCATTGGCCGTCCGTCGACCTATGCTCCGACAATTTCCACGATCCAGAAAAGGGAATATGTGGAAAAACGAGATAAAGACGGCACGCCAAGAGCTTTTAGGATATTGGTATTAAAGGATGATGTCATAAGCAAGAGGGAAGCATCGGAGAATACGGGTGCGGAAAAAGCAAAGTTGTTCCCGACAGACCTAGGGCTCGTCGTAACGGATTTTCTAAAGCAACATTTTGACGCCATCATGGATTATGGCTTCACGGCCAAGATCGAGAAAGAGTTCGACGACGTAGCCGACGGGAAACTGCAGTGGAACGAAATGCTCGACGAGTTTTACGGCCCTTTCAAAAAAGACGTCGATAATACTATCGAAAATGCAGAGCGTGTGAAGGGCGAAAGGGTACTGGGCACCGATCCCGAAAGCGGCAAACCGGTGGTTGCCCGTATGGCACGCTACGGCCCGATCATTCAGATCGGCAGCGCTGCAGAAGAGGAGAAGCCGAGATTTGCAAAAGTCCCAACGGGACAGAGCATTGAAACAATTACGTTTGAAGAAGCGTTGGCCCTGTTCAGATTGCAGGACACGATGGGCAGTTATGATGGCAAAGAATTATCGGTAAGCATTGGCCGCTTCGGGCCTTATGTAAAGTGGGGTGATGAATTTGTATCTATACCTCGCGGCACTGACCTCGCGACGGTGGACACGGAGAAAGCGATCGAATTCATAAAAGCTAAACAGGAGGCGGACGCTCCGGTGGGTGAGTATGACGGTAAACCGATCACAAAAGGAACGGGACGTTTCGGGCCTTTTATAAAATGGGACGGTCTTTTCATCAACGTGCCGCGTCGCTACGATCTCGCGAACCTTACCCAAACCGAGATGAACGAACTTATCGAAGCAAAGGTCAGCAAAGAGGCAAACCGCTACATTCAACGCTGGGAGGATGAAAAGATATCGCTCGAGAATGCCCGATGGGGTCCTGTTATCAAATTCGGCAAAAAGATAATCTCAGTACCGAAGAAGGCCGATGGTGCGCGCTCCACAGCGGAAGAAGCAGCCACTCTAACGCTGGAACAAGTAAAGAAACTGATCGAAGCGGAGGTGCCCGGCGCGTTTGCAAAGAAGGCGAAGCCGACAGCGAAGAAGGCGCCTGCTAAGAAAACGGCGAAGAAGAATGGCAGATGAACGAGACAAAAAGAGACGGCACCATTCGTCATTGCCAAAATGAGGACTGTGATTATAAAATGGCGGTTGATAACGCAGATTTAACATCGGATATCACTGCCGGCGAGGCAGTCACGGCCTAGGCGGACGCGAATGAACGAAAATCTTCAATTCTTAAGGGCATTCCTTAAGAATCCAATGAAAGTCGGGGCCATTGCCCCAAGCTCACCGGAGCTAGCGGCCGAGATGCTGCATGGCATCGAACCGGATGACGATAACATCGTTCTTGAACTCGGCGTCGGAACCGGAGCTATCACAAAATACTTGCAGGAGATCATCCCAAGCAAACAAGCCTATCTCGGTATTGAACTGGACGAGAATCTAGTCAGATCACTCAAGACCAAGTTTGACGATCTGAACATCATTTGCGGCAACGCGGCCGACGCCTACCAGATTCACCAGAACTCAGGACTAGGCAAGGTTCGTTATCTCGTGTGCTGCTTGCCTTTCGTCTCGCTGCCCAAAGAGGTGAGCGAAAGCGTCCTTAATGAGATCGAAAAATTTATGGATGAGGGGTGTGAGTTTCGGATGTTCCAGTATGCTCACGGCTATTATCTGCCGCCGGCGATCAAACTTCGTGAATTTCTCCGAAACCGTTACGGCAAGACCAAACGCAGCCCGCTCGTCCTCAAAAATGTACCGCCGGCCTTTACACTGACCTGGTCAACTATCTAAATGGGCGTCCTGGAAAAAGCTGCTGTTGCCGCGTTTATCGCTTCGGCGAAGATCGTGGAGGCACGCGATTTCTACGAGAACACGCTCGGCCTGACGTTTATCTCCGAGGACGAATACGCGCTCGTCCTTGATGCAAACGGCACTACCCTGCGGATCCAGAAGGTCGCTGAGGTCGAACCAAAACAATACACTTCGCTCGGCTGGCACGTTGACGACATTTCGGCGGCGGTCACCGCTCTGGTAGCAAAGGGCGTAAGATTTGAACGCTACGAGTTTATGCAGCCGGACGAACTCGGTATTGTCACATTCCCCGGCGGCGCAAGGGTTGCGTGGTTCAAGGATCCGGACGGAAATTTGCTCTCGCTAGACCAATACTGAAACCTTTGACGTTCATTTGTGGTATAAATGTAGGCAAATCTATACAAACAGATTCAGATCATCTTCAGGAGAAATAAATTAATGTTACGACGCAAGATCGCAGGCGCTCTGCTGATTTACGCATTTTTGCTTCCGACCGCCTCGTTTGCTCAGACGGCAACGCCCGCAAAGGCTGTATACAACGCCCCCAAAGAGGTCATCGACAAGATCAAGGACGAGGGCATGAATCGTTCGCAGGTAATGCAGACGCTAAGTTACCTGTCCGATGTCATCGGCCCGCGGCTTACCGGATCTCCGGGAATGAAACGCGGTAATGACTGGACACGTGAAACGCTTGAAAAATGGGGCCTCCAAAACGCCCATCTCGAATCGTGGGGCCCGTTCGGCCGCGGCTGGACACTCAAGAGATTCTCGGCAATGGTCGATGGGCCGACAGCCTTTCCGCTCATCGCATATCCTAAGGCCTGGTCGCCGGGAACCGATACGCTCATTCCGGCTCCGGTCGTCGATCCAAAGGCAAAGAAAGGCAAATCACCTGCTCCGGCCGCTCCGCAAAGCACGGCATATACCGCAGAGGTTGTACGGTTTAACGCAACGAAAGAAGAAGAACTCGATCAATTCAAAGGTAAACTGAAAGGCAAGATCGTGCTTGTCGGGCCGATCCGTGAGGTAAAAGCCCACTTCGAAGCCGAGGGCAAACGAGCTACGGAAAAGGAGCTGCTCGATCTGGCTGATGCTCCAAATCCGAATGCTCCGCGACCGGCGACGGCTCCTGCGGGCGGGCCTGTCGGCCTTCCGCCTAATTTTGCCCAGATGCAGCAGTTCAACGCAAAACGTATGCGTTTTCTCTCATCAGAAGGAGCTGCAATTCTCGTGGATGCAGGCCGCGGTGATGGCGGCACGATCTTTGTTCAGGGAGCCGCCGTGGTTCCGCCGGAAACGCCCACAACGGGGCAGCCGCCGATGAATGTCCGCACAAAAGGCGCCAATGTGCCCATCCAGATCAGCACCGCTGTCGAGCATTTCAACCGAATGAGCCGCATGATCGATGCCGGCGAAAAGGTCACCATGACCGTTGACCTCGCGGTCGAATTTCAGGATCAGGATCCGAACGGCTACAACACGGTCGCCGAGATTCCGGGCACGGACCCGACGCTAAAAGAAGAGATTGTCATGCTCGGCGGCCATCTCGATTCGTGGCAGGCCGGAACCGGTGCCACTGACAATGGTGCAGGCTGTGCGGTGATGATGGAGGCAGTCCGAATCCTGCAAACTCTCGGCCTCAAACCGCGACGCACGATCAGAATCGCGTTGTGGTCCGGCGAAGAGCAGGGGTTGCTTGGTTCGAGGGCGTATGTACGGCAACATTTCGGTTACCGCGGCGACGGCACGACACCCGCGTTCGGCGGAGGCGGCGGAGGCGGTGGACAGGCGCAGGCAGCTTTACCACTGACTAAGCTGCCCGAATACGATAAGCTTTCTGCGTATTTCAATATCGACAATGGCACGGGCAAGGTCCGCGGTATTTATATGCAGGGCAATGAGAATGTTCGTTCGATCTTTCGCAGCTGGTTCACACCGTTCAAGGAAATGGGTGCGAACACGCTGACGCTGGCAAATACCGGCGGAACTGATCATTTGGCATTCGACGCCATCGGACTTCCGGGTTTTCAGTTCATTCAGGACACAGTCGAATACGACACGCGCACGCACCATTCGAATATGGACGTGTTTGACCGTATCCAGGCTGACGATATGAAACAAATGTCTATCATTCTAGCCACGTTTGTCTATCAGACCGCCATGATGGACGAAAAAATGCCTCGAAAATAGGCCATATTAAAAAACAATGACGAACATTCAATTTCAAAGAGGTGCAATTGACGCTGGTGCATGTGTCAGCGGCGGTTGGGAGTTGATCAAGGCGAACTACTGGATGTTTTTCGGTATGACGACGCTTCTCGTCGTCGGTAGCATTGTCATCTCCTGTATTCCGCTTGTCGGAGGACTCCTGTTTCAGATCGTTCTCGCACCTCCGCTGACCGTGGGAATTTACTACGCGGTCCTTCGCGAGATGGATCGCGAGCCGACAGATTTCGGCATGATGTTCAAAGGATTCGAAAAGATGGGAACGGCGGTAATCGTCGGTCTCATTCAATCGATACCGAGTATCATTTGGACGATCTTTAGCTTCGCTCTGAATATTGGAAGCACGATGGTCCAGATAATTCAGCAGCAAACCGGGCGACGTTATGGGATGGAATTTGCCTCGCCTAACGATGCGGCCCCTTTAATTGCAGGCGGGATGCTGGTCATTGTCCTTATCGGTGCGTTCGTCATGCTGATATTTAGCATTGCGTGGGGCATCACGTTCTACTTTGTGTATCCGCTCATCGCGGATCATGATATGCAGCCGATGGACGCGATAAAGTTGAGTTTCTCGGCGGCCTGGAGCAATCTCGGCGGCATTGTCGTTCTCTTTATCTTCGAATTCCTGATCTGTCTCGTCGGAGTGATGGCACTATGTGTCGGTATCCTGTTCGTTCTGCCGATCGTTTTTGCCGCCAACGCGATCGCGTTTCGTCAGGTGTTTCCAAACATACGGCGGAATATGAACTTTAGTCCGCCGCCGCCAAATGCATATGGCAGCAGCTTTGGCAGCGGGATGCAGTAGCTAGAGCGTCAGTTCCATGAACAACACGTCGCCGTGCGGATTGTCATAATACGGCGGTATCTCGGCGAAGCCGTGAGACTCATAGAGTTTCACGGCTTTTCCCATTTTTGGCGGATAGGTATCGAGCCGCATTTTCTGATAGCCGATCTCTCTTGCATCGGCTATTACTTTTTCGATCAACTTAACACCGATCTTCTGGCCTCGGAACGCGTCGCGGACAAAAAGCCGCTTAATCTCGCAAATGCCGTCTTCGAGCTTTCTCAGAGCGATGCAGCCTGCGAGTTTATCGTCCGAATGCGCGAGATAAAGCCGTCCATGGGGTATCGCATATTTGCCCGGCAATGCCGCAAGCTCGGCCTCGAAACCCTGAAAGCAAAGGTCCATCTCGAGCCAAGCCTCATATTCGCGAAAGAGCGTTCTTGCCTCGGTTATTTGTTCGTCTGACTCGGCTTGGGTGATTGCGAGCATATTTTTATCGTATGGTATAACATTATTCTTTTATGGAACTAGCAGTCGAACAGTACAAGGTCGCGAGCGAACCGTTTTATTTACCGATCGGGCAGGAAGTCGAGCTTTTCGAAGCGGCGTTTGCGGCGAAGCTGCCGGCGATGCTCAAAGGCCCGACGGGCTGCGGCAAGACGCGGTTTGTCGAATACATGGCGCATCGCCTGAACCGCCCGCTCATCACCGTCGCCTGTCACGAGGACCTGTCCTCGACCGACCTCGTCGGCCGCTTTCTGCTCGAGGGCGAAGAGACGGTCTGGCACGACGGCCCGCTGACCACCGCCGTGCGAGCCGGTGCGATCTGCTATCTCGACGAGGTCGTCGAGGCCCGCAAAGACACCGTCGTTATCATCCATCCGCTCACCGATGACCGCCGCCGTCTGCCGATCGAGAAACGCGGCACGGTGATCGAGGCTCCTGAGGAATTCATGCTCGTCGTCTCTTACAATCCGGGCTATCAGTCGATCT
>CAZVDM010000157.1:0-8378 GCA_964625555.1 uncultured Chloracidobacterium sp. | reverse complement strand
AACAGCAGCACCGCAACTGACGTCAAACCGCCGGCAAAGATCGCTCCCCACGTGAACGGATCGGCCGCCATGTGTTCGGTGACAAATGTAAATACGCTCTGGACCTCGACGCCGTCAACGACCTTGTCAAAGAATGAGATCGACCCCGTGAGCGTGAAGATCAAAAAGATCCCCATCAGCACGCCCCAGTCGCCGATGCGGTTCATGACGAAGGCTTTCTTCGCCGCCTCGCGGGCTTCGTTCCGTTGGGTATAAAAACCGATGAGTAAGTAAGAGCAGAGCCCGACGCCTTCCCAACCGACGAACATCAGCAGAAAATTGTCCGCCAAAACGAGCGTCAGCATCGAGAACATGAAAAGGTTGAGATAGGCGAAAAAGCGGTAAAACCCCTTATCGCCCTTCATATAACCGACCGCAAAAATGTGGATCAGCAGACCGACGAACGTGATAAAACAGGCGTAGATGCCGGACAGCTCGTCCATTCCAAGGCCGAAATCGGCGCGAAATCCGCCAACCTGTATCCAGGTCCACAAATGGTCGAGGATCGGTTTGCCTTCCGGGTCGATCAACGCACCGGCGTGCGGGGTACCAATGCCGAACGCGATCATGAACGCCACGATCATCGAGACAACGATCGATCCGCAAGCAACCACGCTGCTGAACAACTCGCTGCGCATCCGCCCGCCGATCAACCAATTGATCAAAGCACCGGCCAGCGGAGCGAAAATAATTAGACTTAAAAGGTTATTTTCAGTCATTCTAAAATCTTAAGGTCGTTTCGTTACCGGTCGCTTCGACGGAACAGGCTCTTTTTTCACTGTCGTCGGTGACACCACCGGCACGGTAAAATCGTCAGCTACCTGAATATTGTTGGCAGCGACGATCTCGGCAGTCAGCCTTTTTTCATTATCTTCTTCTATTTTGTTACGCGCATAATCTCTAGCCGGTAATTCGCTCGCCGTCGTCGGATTTGCGGCTATATATTTTGATATGTCTGCATCCGTGGCCTTTGACCGCACTGCAATTTTTTCAGAGCAGAGCCGCGCCAGGAACTGAGCCTGTTGCAGCTTGACGCTTAGATTTGTCTTGTCAATTAATGGCTTCGGCAATGTGCCCGCCTTCGCTTTCTGCTCGTACGCGGCCTTGTAGATACGGATTTTAGCGAAAACATCACGTGACTGATCTTTTTCTTCCTTACTGATCTCGCGATCTTTCACGTCAGGAGAGCTTGTTCTGAGGAGAGCGATCTTGGCATTCAAAAAATCGTTAAACTCAGCCTCGTGAGTTCTTTGTCCGGCTGTTTCTTTCTCTGCCCAATATGCCTTTACCTGATCCTTGGTAATAAACCCGAAGGCCGGCATCTTCGCCTTTCCCTTATTTATCTCACGATCATAATTAACGGCGAGAGTCTCGGCATAAATGTTTTCGAGCTCCTGCTTATTGATAGGATCTGCGGCCAAGCCGTCACGATGTGCCTGACTGGCAAATGCGAGGAGTTCTCTCAAATCCTCGATCTGCTTCTTTTTCATTGCCGGATCTTCGGCAAGTTGTTTTACGACCGTTGGATTTGTTTCTGCAACGTCAGCAAACAGCAGTTCAATTTCCGCTCTGCTGATGCTGCTAAAATCGATGGCCTTCGCTTGGCCATTAACCCTATCGCCACCTATCGCAATTAGACAGCCAAGACCAATAAGAATTGAGATACTACGTTTCATAAAACTAATTCCTCATCAAACTCGCGTCATCGACATCGACCGATTGGCTATTGCGGAAGAAAGCGATGATGATTCCGAGGCCGACGGCGGCTTCGGCGGCGGCGACCGACATTACCATGAATACAAATAGCTGTCCGGTCGTGTCGGCGTAATATCGCGAAAACGCCACGAAAGTCAGGTTCACCGCGTTGAGCATCAGCTCGATGCACATGAACATCCCGATCGCATTGCGTTTGAATATAACGCCGACCGTGCCGATCGTGAACAATATCCCTGATAGTGCCAGATAACTGGCTAAGCTAGGTTCCATATCTTCTTTCACCAACTTCTTAATCAATAATCAGATAATTACTAATTAATAATTAGATTTGCGAAAACCACGTTTCATTGCTCATGATGCCGCAGTTCTTCCTCACGATCGACGACCAATTCGAGCTGCGGCTGGGCAAGACGCCTTGCCAATATCACGGCACCTATCACGGCCATCATCAACAAAACACCGACGATCTCGACCGGGAGCAGATATTCGCTGTACATTGCTCGGCCGATGTCCATTGTCTTGCCGGCGGTGGTATTTGGATCGACGACATGATTCGGGGCCTTCATTACGGCATAAAAGATGAAAAACGTCTGTGCCAGCAAGATCACACCGAGTCCGCCGCCGAGAGCATATAGATATCGCAAACGGTTTAGAGGCCTGTCCTCTTCGAGATTGAGCAGCATGATCACAAAAACAACCAGGACCATGATCGCACCCGCATAGATCAATATCTGTACCGCCGCGATGAACGGCGCCGCCAGCGTTACATAAATGCACGACAGCGAGATAAACACGCCTACCAGCGATATAGCGCTGTATAGCGGATTTTTGTGATAGACCATCGAGACCGCACATGCGATCGCGAGGCCGGCAAATAAGAAAAATAGTGCAGTTCCAACCATACAAACTTTCTAACGCAGAGACCGCCGAGAACGCAGAGAAAACCATTTATGAAAGCAAAGAAGTTGCAGCTCTTATTAACTCTGCGTCCTTTGCGATCTCTGCGTTAAAACTCTTACCTATTCAAAAAGAACACTACAACGATCGTCACGATCACATTTGCGATCGCGACCGGCAGCAAAAATTTCCAGCCGAAATTCATCAGCTGATCAAAACGAAACCGCGGCAGCGTTCCGCGGACCCAAATATAGAAGAACAGAAATCCGCAGATCTTCGCGACGAAGGCTCCCATGCTGATCAGCGCGTAAGCGACCGAGCCCGGCTCGACGATATGCCCGAGTCCCGGCACATACCAACCGCCTAAAAACAGGACCGTACACATTACCGAAACGGTGAACATGTTCACGTACTCGGCCATGAAGAACAGTGCGAACTTGAGTGCCGAATACTCGGTGTGAAACCCAGCGACAAGTTCGGTCTCGGCCTCAGGCAGGTCGAACGGCACGCGGTTCGTTTCTGCAAACGCAGCGATCAGGAACACAACAAAACCGATGAACTGCGGGATAATGTACCACTTGAAAGGCGACCTTATCTGCGCAAAGATTATCCCGTTGAGGTCAAGCGTGCCGGCCAGCATGACGACACCGATGACGGATGCACCCATCGCGAGCTCGTACGAGATCATCTGTGCCGAAGCCCGCAGGCCGCCCATCAGGCTGTATTTGCTGTTCGACGACCATCCTGCAAGCGCGATTCCATACACTCCGACCGACGTAATTCCAAGGACAAAGAGCACGCCGACGTCGATCTGGCCAATGGTGAGCGGGAGGATCTTAACACCTTCACCTAGCCCGAACGGCAGGAAACTCCAATCGACCGTCGTAATCGCCGGCCCGAACGGATAAAGCACCATCGGCATCAATGCACACGTCAACGCGACGAATGGTGCCAGGAAATAAACGAACTTGGTAGATTTATCCGGCGTCAGGTCTTCCTTAAAGATAAACTTGAGCAGATCTGCGAAAGGCTGGAAAAGGCCCCAGGGGCCGACGCGATTGGGTCCGACGCGGCCCTGGATCCAGCCGAGCACTTTGCGTTCGGCAAGAACCGTATAGGCGACGACCATCATCACGCCGCCAAACGCCGCGGTGATACCTACTACGATCACAACAAAAGGAAATGCAATTTTTAAAGCAGATTCCATATCAAAAACTATTTGACCGAAGCGGAACGGTCCGACACTCCTACGGCGGCGGCCTCAGCCAAACCTTGGTCAGTTGACACGCCATCCAGACCGAACTGAATAAGCGGCGAAACCAGTAGATTCGACGGTTTCGGATTGCCGTGTGCAAGCAAGTGAAACTGATCGGTCTTGCTCGTCATCGTCGTTAAACGGTGAAGCTTATGCCCAACCTTCGGCACTTCAGTGATCTTTTCTGCCGTGTCGCTCATCGCCTCGACCTTTGTTCTCAAGGCCTTCACGTAAGCGGAAGCGTCACCTGACTTAACCGCATATTTCGCCTTAACGGGCTCCGATTCGTCTTTTAGGGCTGGGTAACGCAAGCCTTCGTATGCAGGCGTAGCATCCGCGAGGGCCTTGAACACCATCGACGCCGAAAAATCGTAGCCGAATTCGGTTCCCATCTCGCGGGCAATCAATGCCGTTATCATCCAATCGGGTTTCGACTGATGTACAGGCTCGATGGCTTTGCGTACACGCTGGACGTTGCCGGCGTTATTGGTAAACGTGCCGTCGACTTCGGCAAAACTCGCCGCCGGAAACACGACATCGGCGTGATCGGTCGTCGCAGTCTGAAAAAGCTCCTGCACGACCACAAAGTCTTTGCCGCTCAGAACGCTCGCATCCTGCAAACTTCCGCCGATCAATAACGCCTTCGAACCTTTAACAACAACGTCAACCGATTTCCGTCCCGGCGTCATATCGTGGGCACCGACCGAGTTATTGTATTTCGGCAGCGGATGAAGCGTTACTCGGCGATCGTCCGTGGAAAATCCTGACGCCGAAGCCGCGATCGCGGCCTGAGCCTCGGGCGACAACTCCCTGCCGAACATGATGATCAGATCACCCGCGGTCTCGCTGATCGTTTTCCGGACCGCATCGATCTCGCTGGCGTCGATCCCGAGTTTGCCAGCAGACAATGAACTGCTTGTGCCATCGGCAAACGCAAACGCAAACGCATCGATCGAACCTGCGTTCACATGAATAAATTGCGTCGCACGCCGCGAAAGGTTGATCGGCGTGTCGTTGACGCAGATAAATTTTGCACCGCCGTTTCGAACGGCCTGGCGGATCTGTTTGGCTGTGTAACTCTGTTCCTCTTCAGGCTCGCCGCCGATCAGAACGATCGTTTTGGCAAAGCGAATTTCTTTGTGCGTGCAGAGCGGAACGCTCAGATTGTCAAAAACAGGAGCAAGGTCCGACACGTCCGAGACCGCGATATTGCCGCTTCCGGCCGCCTCAACAGCAAATCGATTTAGCGTGAAAACAGCCTCGTTCGTCAGCCGCGGGCTTGCGATGACGCCAACGTTCTTGCCGTGTTCTTTTAATTTATCCGCAGCAAATTTGATCGCAGCATCCCACGTCGCCGGTATCAGCTTGCCGCCTTTCGAATAGCGGATCATCGGCGTTTTGATGCGGTCGGAGTGATTGATGAAACCGTGTGCGAATCGGGCCTTGACGTCGAGAAATTCGCCGTTCAGACCGTTGACATAACGGTCGCGGGCAACGATGCGGTGAACCTCGCCGGCACGCGAACCGATCGAGAGCTGCATGCCGTCCGAACCGTAAACGTCGGTCGTGACGGTCTGTTCTAATTCCCAAGGCCGCGTTTCATGGCGGTAAACGCCGTCGAGCAGCGTGCCGGTCGGACACACCTCGATGCAGTTGCCGCACTGCGAACAATTGAGCCAGCCGCCATACGTGCCGATAACGGTGTTCACGCCGCGGTTTCCGGCTTCGATCGCGTCCTCGCCCATCCATTCGTCGCATACGCGCGTACAGCGTTTGCAGAGGATGCATCGCTGAGGGTCGTTGGCGACGATCGGCGACAGATATTTTTCCGGCTCAGCGTTCTTTTTCTCGGAGAATCGCTGTTCGACGTCGCCCCAGTCAAAGATCACTTCCTGCAGTTCGCATTCGCCGCCGCGGTCGCAGACGGGGCAATCGAGCGGGTGATTGGTCAGCAGGAATTCGCCCATCGCACGCTGGGCCTTTTCGACCTCTTCGGATTCGGTCGTAACGACCATTCCGTCGGTACATTTGATGGTGCACGAGGTCTGCAGCTTGGGCATCTTATCGATCCGCACCAAACACATACGGCACGAAGCCTGCACCTCGAGGTCGTGGTAATAGCAAAACGACGGAATACCAAACCCTGCGTCGCGGCAGACATCGATCAGCCGCGCACCGGCGTCCACGTCAAATTCCTGCTCGTTTATCGTTACTTTTATCTGTTCTGACATTAAACTTTTCGCGTATATCGCGTCTCGGTCGCTATTTGATCATCACTATCGGGCTCGACGTTATAGGCCCTGATAACAATATTGTCACCGTCGATAAGCTCTAACTCGGTCCGCCAGCCCCATCGCGGCGTTTCAGGCCCGGTGAAATAAGTCCCAAATGCCGAAAATTTATCACCCGCTTCCCCCTCGGAAAACATTATGCCGGTAGACATGTGAAAACTATCGACCCACGCCATCTGAAATTTTTTAGTTGCGATATCGAACCCAAATATTGCGACACCGTCAAAGGGTTTTCCCTGTAAGCTGCCGGCATACTCGTACATCAAAAACCTGCCTCCGAGTATGACCTTGATCGTACCTGTCATCGGCGACTCGTCGGCGACAACATCCGGCTCAAACCACGTTTTCGTGGTTCCACTCCATGAGCCCGCAAACTTTGCAAGGTTTGCATGCGGGCCGCTTTCCATCGATTCAGCAAATTTCATTGCGTACCTACTTCGACTTTTTCGTCGTTTTCGCCGGCTTTTCTTCAGCAGGTTTTACTGCTTTTCCTTTTCTCTTCGGACGCGTTTTGCCAAAACTGCCGGCAAAGATCTTGCCTCTTCTCGATCGTTTATCACCTTTTCCCATTTTTGACTCCTTACCATCGGCGCATGCGGCGCCATTTCACTTAGTCATTAAAAAGTCCGATGAGATATGTCTGCACATCGGTATTGGCTCCGAGCTTGTTGTGCTCTTCGCAGATAAATTTTTTCGCTTCCGGGTTCAATAATGACGGCACTTTCGCCATTTTCGATTGCGTTCCGGTCTCAAGCGATCTGGTCGTGACGACACCGTCGCCCGGCGAAAGCATCACGGTCTTCAGCTCTTCTGCTGTAACTTTCTCGCCGCCATTTTTTGTAAACCCCGACGGTTTGAAAAGCGTCTTCCACTTGTTCGACTTCCGGTCGCGATAAATCAGAACCGTATCGAGCGTCGGCGTACAGTCGGCCCCGAGGATCTCAAACTTTATTGCTCCATTCGCAGTTCCAGCCGACAAAGCCTCGTGAAAGTGCTTTGCCCGAAGAAGCATCCCGTTGAAGAAAGACGTCGCGCTGCGGCGTTCTGCAACCTTAAATTGCGCAGGAAATCCCTTGTCGTCGATCGCATTCCACCCGTATTTGGTCCAAGCTCTCGGGTCATACAGATCGATATTCATTGGTTCAAAATTCTCGTCGACCGCCTGAAAAGTACCTGGAGCCGGCAGCAGCTGATAGCTCGAAGGGATAGTAAATACGTCGTATTTAGAAATGTTCTGGACAAAAGGCAAGTTGATATTCAGTCCGCCGATCGCTGTACCGTTTATCATCGAGCTGAGCGACAACGCAGAGCCTTCACTTGGGGTACCCATCAGAACCACGCGGTTGAAGTGCTTGGCACCGGCCCATGTCGGCACCGCCTTTCTGTTGCCGGCCGGGAGATCCGCGTCACCGTACATCGACGCATACCGGGCGATTATGCCTCCCATCGAATGGCCGATCACATTGAATTTCAGGTCGGGACGCTTGAGTTTTGCTTTGAGCTCGACGATCTTTCGAATAAGCAGCCGGGCATTTTCCACATTGTCGAGCCGCCAATCGTAAGGAAAAACGTAGATCGCTTTTTCGTCGGCCTTCGGGGTCGGCGTATCCCAAAATTCCTCGTGATATCCGAGCGTATTCTTGAATGCATCGATCAGGCTGCCGTAAACATCGATTCGAGGCAAGATCCCGACGGGCTTTATGCTCCGCAAGATATCTCCCGCAACTAGATTGTCACGATTCCGGCTAAAGACCGACGAGATCGGCAAGCGCAAGTCGTCATCCTTAGAACGCGGGGCCTTGAACCAAACGACCTCGCCCGTCTTTTGATTGACCAACTCTGAACCTGTAAGACCGGGAATGATGATCACCGGTGTTTTCGCTAGAGTCGAAATAGGGCTCGGAGTCGGCGTCTGGGCCTGAAAACTTGCAAAAAACGCGAGCGAGAGCAACACGCCGAAAATGGCATGTGCCCCGATCATTCGCATTTTTTTGAGCATTTGCATTATATATTTGCAATCACACCGTTCGTAGCTGTCTTGTCGACCAGCCATTTCTTAAAGTCGTCAGGGAACTGCTTGATCGCGCTTTGTATCGGCCATGCCGCGGCGTCGCCGAGAGGGCAGAACGATTTGCCCTCGATGTTGTCGCAGATATCGAGCATCAACTGTGCGTCCTCGG
>CAZVDM010000156.1:0-8379 GCA_964625555.1 uncultured Chloracidobacterium sp. | reverse complement strand
CGTGAGCTGGGTTCAGAACGTCGCGAGACAGTTCGGTCCCTATCTGGTGTGGGCGCAGCAAAATTGAAGGAATCTGTCCTTAGTACGAGAGGACCGGGATGGATTGACCTCTAGTGTACGTGTTATCACGCCAGTGGTATCGCACGGTAGCTATGTTGAGCATGGATAAACGCTGAATGCATCTAAGCGTGAAGCCAGACCTAAGATTAATTTTGCCAGTGAGACTCGTGGAAGACCACCACGTAATAGGATGGAGATGTAAGTGCAGCAATGTATTTAGTTGACCATTACTAATTGTCCCAAGGCTTGACCATAAAATTTGTTGACTAGCAAATTTAATGTAAAGCAGCTCGTAGTGGAATTTTACATGTATTCAGTTATTGGATATCAAGATTTGATATCATAAGTTTTCCGGTGATTTTGTCGACAGGGTCACACCCGTTCCCATCCCGAACACGGAAGTTAAGCCTGTTAGAGCCGATGATACTGCAGTTTTCAATTGTGGGAAAGTAGGAAGTCGCCGGATCTATATTAAGAAAAAGCCCGCTCAATCTGAGCGGGCTTTTTTGTGTTGCGATGAATTGAATTTCAAATCTGTAAATTCAAATATCAAATGGCGACGCCCAAAGCTGCCACCTCGAACAATTTGCCACCTTTCCCTTCAAACACGATATAATTAATTGTCGGGCGATTCCGTGATGAACTTCGAAACCTTCTTCAGATCCATTTCATACGCAACCGTTTTTTGCGGGTTCTTGGCATTGTGGGTTTCGGGGACTTTTGGATTGATCGGAACGGGATTGTTTCTTGGGGTGATGGTCGCAGCCTGGTTTCTTGAAGGATCGCGTTGGCAGATCTCGGAGCGGATCGGGACGCTGTTGATCGTTTTAGCTTTGCCGGCGTATTATCTGGCGTTCAGGTTTCATTTGATATCTTTCGCCGGAACCGAGACCTTCGTCGTCGGTATATTGGCGAGCGTTATTTTGTCGCTTTCGGCGATCAAGCTGCTGCAGCGAAAAGGGGATCGGGATTGGATATTTTTGTATCTGATGGCATTTTTCGAGGTGCTCTTGGCGGCCGGTTTGAGTATTAGTGCATTGTATCTGGCGACTTTTCTTGTCTATTTGCTGGTGATGGTCTGTGCGATCATCGCGTACGAAATGCGACGAACGGCCCGCGAAGTCGAACACAAGATCGCCGGCACTGCACCTTCAAAGCAAGACGCTGCGCCAAACGTCCCGCTCACGCTGCGATTGCGAAAGCTCCCGGTCGCGGCTTTTGGGTTGATCACCTTTATCGCATTGCTGGCGACGCCGTTGTTCTTTATGCTGCCGCGAGTCGGCGGTGCGGGGCTTGGCGGAAATCAAGGAAAGGTCGGAACGCGTTCCGGATTTTCCGACAAGGTGACCCTCGGCGGTTTCGGCCGGATAAATGAAAATGATGCGGTTGTGATGCGCGTCAGGATGGAGAACAAGGCCGACAATTTCACGGATAAATATTTTCGAGGTGTCGCTCTCGACTCGTTTGATAACCAAACCTGGACGCGTTCAAAGCCCAATTCCAAAGAGCCTTTTGTCAAAGGCAGCAGCGAAGTCATCAAGGTCGATGCGCCGTCGGGCCGTCAGGACCTGACGATGCAGACGATCTATCTCGAGCCGCTCGATACCAGCGTTCTGTTCGCCTTGCCGCGGGCGATCGCGTTCCAGGGCAATTTTCCGATTTTGACAAAAGACACTTACGGGACTGTCAGTTATCAATGGAGCACCGAGCGCACCAGCTACAAGGTCTTGTCCGACCGCAGCCAGCCGAGCACCGAACGTCTTCGCCAGGACAATATGTCTTATGGCGAGGAAACGAGAAATTACCTGCAGATGCCGCTGAACGAAGACAAACGCATCTTCGATCTCGCCTATTCGATAGCTTCGAAATATTCGAATCGCTATGACAAGGCCAAAGCGATCGAGCGGTACCTGCAGACGAACTACGGATATACGCTCGAACAAAAGGCCGGCGGAATTGAGCCGCTGTCCGATTTCCTATTCAATGTCCGCGAGGGACACTGCGAGTATTTCGCGACCGCGATGGCGATGATGCTCCGCACGCAGGGTGTAGCGACGCGTATCGTCAACGGCTTTCACGGCGGCGATTACAACGACACGGCGGACATGACGGTTGTCCGTCAAAAGAATGCTCACTCGTGGGTCGAGGTTTATTTTCCAAAAGAAAATACGTGGGTCACGTTCGATCCGACACCGTTCTCAACTGATGGTTCCGGCGGCGCGGCAACCGGCATTACGGGCACTATCTCGAAATATCTCGAAGCACTCGACGCTCTCTGGATACAGTATTTCGTCGCATTCGACAATCAGGAACAGAGTTTGCTTGCCCGTTCGGTCAAGAGCAGTTTTGCCGAATACCAGGACAAAACATCGTCGTATCTCGGCCACATTCAGGCCATCGTCGCCGAATGGTGGGCTGAAGTGAGAGGCGACAACGGAGCAGCTGCCCGAGCCGCGGCTATCGGTTATGCGATTGCGGCGGTCGCCGGTGTTGTTTTATTATTTTTCCTGCTGCGATGGCTCGTTCGGCGAATTGTTGCGCTTGCGTTATGGAGACGGATCTGGAAACAGTTATATTCAGGGCCACACGCCTCAATTGTCGAGTTTTACGACCGTATGGTCGCTGTTCTGGCCGAAAAGGGTTTCACACGCGAGCCATATCAAACGCCGCTCGAATTCGCGTACGCGGTCGATCTGCCCGAAGCGGTCATGATCACGGAAAAATACAATCGTGTGCGGTTTGGAGAAAGGGACCTGTCGGCTGACGAGGCGACGGAGATAGATTCCTTGCTTTCACGCCTCAGCGAGGAGGAAAAGTAGCGATGCCAAAAGAAGTTAGGCTGTTTGTTTCTACAATTGCCGCCGCGTTGTTTTCACTGACGATGTTCGCGGCTGCGTCTTTCTTCTACGACAATCTTCAGCAGATATTCGGTGCCTGTGCGGAGTTTGGCCTGGATCGTGCTCAGTGCTACGCAGTCGATTCCGTCGATGTCAGTGTTGCCGCCCTAAAGACCGGCATCGGTTGGTTCTCTGTGGTCGGCCTCGCAGCTTGGATGCTCGCCGTTTACCTTGGCGTTAAGTTCAAACAATCCTTCGCACTCGTCCGCTTGCCATAAAGAAAAACTCCGCGAAACGGCCCGAGCCGTTTCGCGGAGTTTTCTTTCCGAAAACCAAAGTTCGATCAAGTATCGTCGTCTTTTGAATCGTCCGCTTTCTTATCGTCCGCCGGAGCAGGTGCGGCCGGAGCCGAGCCCGTGACCTTAATGGTGCCGGTCTTCGTCGCGATCGTCTTGCCTGAATCGTCGGTCAGAGTCGCTTCGACCTTATAGTCTCCCGGCAGAACGGCGGTCATGTTCGTCCATACTGTTCCGGACGAAGGCAGGTCAATCGCCTGATCGCCGAGCTTGTCGCCTTTGGTCTTGCCGGCGACATTGTCAAACGTTACCTTGAAATTGACCTTGTGCTTGCCGCTCGGAATACCGGTGGCATCGACGATGGCATAAACCATTTTGCCTGTATCGATCGATGTCACAACACTCTTGCCTTCCTTATCCGTGGCAAATTTTATGTCGCTAATATTTGCCGTCGTCACACTGCATTCCCAGCCCACCGACACAAATATCAACAGCGCCAGTCCAAAAATAAATGTCGTTTTCTTCATTCAATTCTCCTTGTTTAATACAAATTCCGTCGAAACTTTTGTGAGGTTGTCGAAAGTGTAATAAATCTGTGACTTTGTAGCAAATCGGGTCAGCTAATTCGGCTTCGTATTGTCCCAAAAATCAGGCTTCCGCGTCCGAATCGGATGTTTTTCGCTGTATTCAAATTGCTTTGAACGAAGATCAAGTTCGGCTTGATGCTGCCGCCTGCGCTCTTCACCCGTTAACGGCGGAGCACCCCGCTCGCCCCAATAATATTTGACCGTCACAAAAAATAGTGCTGCGCTCCCGAGCAGCGTCAATGCACCGACCACGACTACTATCCACCAAAAGCTAGTCATTTCTCGCCTCAACTACACTATAACGCGTAAACCGCGCGATTGGAACGTAGTCGCCCTTGCCTGCAAACGCCGGTTCCTCTGGCGTGACGTAGTTCTTTTTATTCAAGTTGAAATTTGACCACGCTTTCCAGCGTCCTCGGAAGGACGCTTTGCAGGCGAGGGCGTCTGCGTTCCGGCCTTCATGCGGATTTGTACGAATTGCAGAATGAATATAAACTCTCCTTCAGAATAGATCAGACTTAGCCGGAAAAAGGAGTTCTAAATGGAAGCTGCAATGATGGATCCTCAGGAAGCACAAACCCGCTCATGGGCCTCTGTCACGACGCGACTGATCGCGGCAGCGGCCTTCACTATTCCGCTCGTCGGCGGGGCACTGAGTTCGATCCTGATGATGAATATGTTCAGTGCGTTGAGAGCCAACGAAAACGCCGGACTCGCGGCCGTAATGGCGGGAATGAAAGAGGCTTCAGTGCCAACACTCGTCTCTCTCTATATAGCGGCATTCGTCGGATTTGTGGTCGTCGTCGTTCTTGTCGTTCGTATGATAGTTCAGACCAAAAAGGCATCGCCGCCATTTTGGTTCTTTATTGTCGGCGGCATTCTTAGTTTCTTGCCGGCGTCGTTGTTCTGGAAATGCCAAATGCTGGTCCTCGAGGTTCTCAGTCCCGGCAGCACGATCGGTTCGGCCGGTATAGGCGGCGTTGGAGCAGAAATAGCCCAATGGTTATTGATCAGCCTGATCGCTGCACCGGTCATTTTCGTTCTATTGCTGGTGCTCTCCGTGGTGCCGCTGCCTTCGCGGCCGGGGCCAAAGGTGCTTTCGCTCACCGCGGCGAGCGTTGTCACACTTTCGTTTGTCGCTGCGGCCGTCGGAATACCGTTCATGATCGACGGGCCAAAAAGAAAGAATGAAATAGTAAGTTTGCCGGCCAATGTTAAAAATGCTGATCAGGACGCCGGTATTGAGAAAGAAAGCTCGCTCGTCCTGACCCTCGCCGCCGATGGTAAACTGCACAAAAGGCAGACGCGTGATGTTAATGGTCGAGTGGAAAGAACCGAAGCCGCTGTCACGGATCAGGAGCTGCCCGGAACGATCGAACGCGCGATGGAGGACAAAACTCCCGACCGACGGATCGTCTATTTCAAATGCGACGTCAACGCCTCATATGAATCGGTTCTCAAGGTTTTCGAAGCTATTAGAAAAGCCGACGTCGATAAGGTCGGTCTGGTCGTGATCGGCGAGAAAGATTTCGACGATCCATATCAGACAGCGCCCGTAATGTACGAGGTGCGTTTACAGGAACGTATCGACACAAGTGTCGTCCGCAAACCAAACCCGTTGACGTTGGTCGCCGCAGTGGACAAAGACGGAAAGCTGAGTATCAACAACGAACCGAAGGGTGCGATGCCGGACGCTTCAAGGATCGAAACTACGCTGAAAGAAATTTTCAAAGAACGCGAAAACAACGGCGTCTTTCGCGAAGGCACCAATGAGGTCGAGAAAACGATCCACATCAAAGCGTCCAGATCCACCAAATACGGCGACTTCATAAAACTGGTCGAAGCCGTAAAAACCGCCGGCGCCCAACCGATCGGTATCCAGATCGATGATCTTGTTCAATAGCAGGACGGGCGGTGGTGGAGCGGCGGGGGGGGGGTTGGGCTTCGGCGGCACAAGCCCGCACTGAGTAAGGGCGTATCGCGTACGCGAGAGTAATGCGGAAACGCGAGTGTGAACGAGCGTGCCGAGTCGAATATTTGTCACGTTGGCACGCCGGAAAGATAATTACCCCTAAGAAACGAGAGTTTCAGTCCTCAAGAGAGTGAATTGACCCCTCAAGTTCGACGTTTTACCTTTCTAGACGGCGGATTTGTGTGCAACGACGCGAGCTTTGGGTTGAAAGACGCGAACTTTGGGTTGAAAGACGCGAACTTTGGGTTGAAAGATGCGAACTTTGGGTTGAAAGACTCGAACTTTGGGTTGAAAGATGCGAACTTTGGGTTGAAAGACGCGAACTTTGGGTTGAAAGACGCGAACTTTGAGTCAGATGTTGGCGATTTTAAGTTCACAGACGGCGGTTTTGGAATCAAAAACGCGCACTGCGGGTTCAAAGACGTAGACTTCGGGCCCGAAGTCTCCCGTTTTTAATTTCGATCTTACCAAAAAAGTGCCTTTAGTCAGTAGTCAGTAGTCCGCGGAGCGGACGCGCATAGTTGTAGCCCCACGTGAAGCGTCAGCGGAACGTGGGGTTATTTGCGTTTGATTATCGAAGCGTGTGGAACACGCGGCACATGTCGCATGCTCCGCACGCTCGAACATTTCTGCCACCCAACCCCACATTCCGCAAAGCCTCCACATGGGGCTACAGATATCCCACCGTCTCCGACGGTTTTGCCCCGGCATCGTCAGTAGTCAGAAAAATGTCGTTGATAGCATCCGAATGTGGGATACTGTCAACGACATTTGCAACGTTTTGGAGGTTGTCGGGATATGCGGTTCTTCGACGAAGATAACAGGAAGTTTGAGAAGACCTTAGCGATGGGAGCGATGCTAGTTGTGGTCTACATCGGCAGTTTTTGGCTAATTCGATCTTCCGCATCATATGAGGACGATTGCAGACGCCAATGGATCGATTTTCCAACTGGAGCTGTGAGAATACTTTATCGGCCATTGATCGTTTGGGATAAATACTTGAACAACGACCTTTTATATGTAGGCGAGAGTGATCAAGTTAGGCTCGCACGGCAACAGGGTTGCGGTGAATAAAGGTATTCCACAGTCTCCGACGGTTTTGCCCCGGCGTCGTCAGTAGCATCTGAATGTAGGATACTGTCAACGAAATTGTACAATGAAGCTTCTGCTAATCGGAACCGAATAATAGTCCACCTTGCTCTTTCTCTGCCTCATCACATGCGCGGATCAATGTGTCTAACGCAGCCAAGGCCCCAACATGAGATGTTCCAGATTGGACCACTAGACATTCTTTCTTCAGGGCATCAACCTCATCAGATGCGAAGACCGCGTCTTCGTACTCTTTCTCCAAACGCCGTATCATCGGCAATTTTGCTGTAGCCCTTTCAATTTCTTCGTCGTAACGCGAGCACAGTTCGTCCCATTTACCTTTATTCCAATCGTCAATGGCAACCTTTCCATCCACTGCGGCGACCGGATCGAAAACACCCAACACCCCAAAGAAAAGAGCTGATTTATCACCGCCATCGAAATACAAATCGAGATGCCGACGACCTTTATCGCCTTCGACGCATATATCGAAGGTGTCACCGTAACCGCCGACTCGCATATATCCTTCATCATTCATAAAGTCACCTAGTTCCTCCTACTGACTACCGACTACTGACCACTGCTAAAGTGGTATCATTGTAGCAGACGGTTATGAAGAAAGTTGGGTTTGTCAGTCTTGGGTGTCCGAAGAATCTTGTTGATAGCGAGGTTATGATGGGGCAGCTTGCCGCTTCGGGGTATGAGATCACGAATGACGCCGGTGAGGCGGATACGGTGGTCGTGAATACGTGCGGGTTTATCGAGTCGGCGAAGCAGGAATCGGTCGATGCGGTACTCGAGGCGATGCGTTGGAAGACCGAGGGCAAGGCGAACCGCGTGATCGTCGCGGGCTGTCTGGTCGAGCGTTATCGCGACGACCTGATGAAAGAACTGCCCGAGGTCGATGCCTTTATCGGCACCTCGCAGGTCGGGGATATTCTCAAGGCGGCGGACGAGACCTTTGACGCGGCGGAATTGACCATTTCTCCGATCGGAAACAAGTCGGCGACATACCTTTACGACGAATACACTCCGCGAATGCGTGCCACCGATGCCCACACGGCGTTCATCAAGATCGCCGAAGGCTGCGACCGGCCGTGCGCGTTTTGTTCGATACCGGGAATGCGAGGTTCGTTTAGGTCGCGGCGGTTTGGCTCGATCATTGAGGAAGCAAGAATGCTCGCAAAGGACGGCGTCAAAGAGCTGGTGCTGATCGCGCAGGATTCGTCCCGCTACGGTGAAGACCTCGGCGAAGTCGACGCCCTCGCGGCCCTCATTCGTGCCCTCGGCGAGATCGACGGCGTCGAATGGATCCGCCCGATGTACGCCTTCCCGACGCACATCTCCGACGCGTTTCTCTCGGCGATCCGCGAAACAGACAAGGCCGTAAAGTATCTCGACATGCCTTTGCAGCACGCTTCGCGGAATGTGCTCAAGCTGATGAAACGCGGCGGCACGCGGGAATCGCTGGAGCGTTTGATAGGTAGAGTTCGTGACGCTGTGCCGGGCATCGCGATACGGACGACGTTTATCACCGG
>CAZVDM010000155.1:5245-8462 GCA_964625555.1 uncultured Chloracidobacterium sp. | reverse complement strand
GTATTATCAACGACGTCAACTAGTCTACTTATGAAAGTTCTGCCACCGAGAAAACCGAGAGAATTCTTTGTGCTTCTTTTAGTATGTTTCATCGCTACTTCGGTAAGTTGTGTTCGCAACGAGTCAATTGAGCCGCCTAGTACGGTGAATAGCGCGTATCCAATGGCAGTCGATGCGAAGAAGGTAGGAAATTATCCAATGCTAACAAAGAGCGGCGGAGGATACTTTTATGACGATGTGCTGGAGTATCGAGTTTGGATCAATCCACCAGAGGGTGGCGATGACTATTATAGAGCGTTCGCCAGATATGAGGATGCCGACGCCTATTTCAGAAAGACTTCTGGAGCAGAGGCTCCACTCGTACTCATTCTTCAGAAGGAATGGATTGACGAGCCGAAAGAAGGTGTATTCATTCCCAAGAAAGAAGATCGCGTAACCGAGTGGCGCGTAGAATGGCTTGTCGATGGCAAACGCAAACCCGGCTCGATCGAACGTTTCTTAGAAAACCACAAAGTCCCCAAGTAAAAACTTCTTCCTCGTATTATCCCGTCCGAGACTGTTACAGTTTCATCAACGCCAGCCTCTCAACCACATTCCCCTTCTCCAAATGTTCTTCGATGATCTCGGGGACGTCTTCGGGCGTGACTTGGCCGTACATTGTGCCGTCGGGGTAGACCATGACGGCGGTGCCGATGGAGCAGAAGCCGATCGAGCCGCATTCGGTGAGGAGGACTTCGCCCATCGGGTTGCGGCCTTTTGATTCTTTGCCGTTCCGCAGGTTCTTTTCGGTGAGGATGCGTGAGAATTCGGCCATTACATCTTGTCCGCCGACGGCTGAGCACGATTTGCCGGTGCAGACAAATACCTGCCGTTTGATCGGTGCTTTGAGCATCGGTGCTAGTTTTTCCAGTTCTGTGCGGTCGGTGATGAATTTTGGTTTAGCCATAAACTTGGAGAAGCCTGCGAGTTCGCGATACGCCCTTACTACCGTGCGGGCTTCTGCCTTAGATTTATTTTGACACGCCGTCGCAAATTTGGCATCAAACCACGTTCTGTTTGTGTTAAACTTCAATCGAAGTTACCGCGTTTCAACCACGATGGCAGTCGGCATTATCATCCACATCACGGTCGGCTCCGAGAAGCGTACCGAATTTTTTTCGCAGGAGAGAATTCGCGTCGGTTCGGACGAATTGTGCGACCTTCAGATCCATATGCCCGACGCCAAGGGCGGATCGATGTGGTTTGACCTCGATAATGCCGACGGCGTATATCGCATCATCGATTACGACGAATCGCTCGGCCTCAAGATCAATGACAAACCGATGCGGCGATTCATCGCGATAACCGATGGCGACGTGATCGCGGTCGATGAATCGGACATCGTGTTCTCCTTCTTTTCGCTCGAGACCAAATCGTCGTTAATTACAACAAATCGCGAACAGCCCCACATAGCGCAATTTATCGAAGAAGCGGCACTCGAATCAGCCAGCTCAGCCAAACGTGACGACGCCAAAGCGTTCTTACGTGAGTTCACACGTGAACTCGCGAGAGAAATATCAGTCACGACGAAACTTATCACGCTGGTCATCGTGCTTGGATTTATTACCGGCATTTTCTACATCGGCTATGCAGTCAATAAGGAACTGCGTGAGAGCCGCAAACAATCCGAACAGCAAAGCGAGATCATCGCCAAGCTCGAAGACAAACTCGGCAAGACCAACGACCAGATCAGCGAACTCGACAAGACGAACAAGGACATGATGAAAACCGTGTCACTTGCTCCGAATTTGCGTGTCGAATACGGCAGTGGTGTATGTCTGATCGTCGGAGTCTACGATCTCGTTGATAAGAAAAGCGGCAAGGTCCTGCGATATGCCGATCCGCAGGCTTATCGTCCAAATCCGTACGAGCCGACACAGTCCGAAGACCCTTCGCGTCCGGAACCTCAGCCGCAGATCGGCCTGACGACCGAAGGCAACGGCTCGACCGTTGAATACGACTTCATCGGTACCGGTTTTCATGTCGGCAGCGGATACGTCGTCACTAATCGCCACGTCGTCCAGCCGTGGGAAGAAGACGACCTCGTCAAACAGATGATGGCTGCTGCGAACGGCCGGGCCCGTGTCAAGCGATTGGTCATCTACTTTCCAAATGTCGCGACGCCGTTTCCTCTGAAGATCAAGCAACTCGGCTCCAAAGATGACCTTGCAGTCGGTACTGTTGACGCGGCGGCGTTGCCTGCCGAAATTCCGGTGCTTCCGCTCGATTTCGACACCGATTCGGCGGCGATCGGCAAGACCGTCGTCACTATGGGATATCCAAGCGGACCCGACCGTTTGCTTGCGATGGTCGATGACGACGAGGCAAAATCGATCAATCAGCGGTTTGGGAACTCGCGCCAAAATCTGATCAATTTTCTCGCCCAATCGCAAAAGATCGTCCCGCTCACTACGCAAGGGGCGATCACCGATCTGGACGCCAAGCGGATAGTTCACGACGCCAAGACCGCCGAAGGCGGCTCAGGCGCCCCGCTCTTCGGTCAGGCAGGTAAGGTGATCGGCGTGAATTTTGGTGTGTTTACCGAGAACACGGCTGCAAATATGGCCGTGCCGGTGCGATTTGCCGTCGACTTGCTGAGAAAAGCCGGTTGGAAAACGCCGGAGGAACTACAGAAGGACGCAGAAACGCAATCGCAACTCGCTCTGAACGGATCAAATTCAAATTCGTCCACACAACCCAAAACACCTTAAGCTCAGACACACCTAGCGGATATCATACTCGGCCGAAGGTTGGTTGCGGGCGTTGATCGTAGTTTGTTCGGCCATTAGCATCGTTTCGCCGCAGTCTTCTGACGCTTCGTGTTGGGCCGCCTCGGCCCGGCGTTTGGGCATCAGAAAACAGATGAACAATGCCAGTACGCATACCGCAGCACCAACCCAAAATACCGGATGAATAGCCGCCGCCATTGCTTCCTGCAATACCGTCAATACCTCGGGAGCCAAGGCGGCACGAGCCGTCGGTTCAATTAGGGCGTTTGGATTCGACGCATACAACGCGGCCTGTTCCGCGGAAATAATACTGCCAGGGACAGTAGCCGACTCCGTCAGCTGCGACGCCAGACCGGCAGTCAAAACGGCACCCATGATCGCCACGCCAAATGCGCCGCCGATAGCTCGAGAAAATTGGTTGAGCGACGTCGCGACGCCCAGTTGATGCC
>CAZVDM010000155.1:0-5145 GCA_964625555.1 uncultured Chloracidobacterium sp. | reverse complement strand
GCCGCCACCGAAACCGCGACGGTCCGGTTTCTAAACAGGCCGAACGGAATGATCGGATCTTTGGCCCGCGATTCGACCCAGCCGAACAGCAGCAGCAATACGCCGCCGCCTGCGAACAAAAGCAAATTATCAGGCGCGAACAACGCGGCCAGTGAACCGCCGCCCTCTACCATCGCGAGCATCAAAATGCTTATCGCCAGCATTAACAGTGATGCCCCAAGGTAATCGATCGTCGGCCTCTGAGTTTTCTTTGGCTCTTTCAGAGCAAATCCGATGATCAACGCCGCCGCGACTCCGACAGGCAAATTGATGAAGAATACCCATCGCCATGACAATTGGTCGGTGACAAACCCTCCGATGACCGGCCCGATAACGCTCGACAAGCCCCACACACCGCTAAAATACGCCTGCATTTTCGCGCGTTCCTTGAGCGTGAAGCTGTCGCCGATGATCGTCATCCCGAGCGGCACAAGAGCACCGGCACCGAGCCCCTGGATCGCGCGGAATACTATCAGCTGCTCCATCGATGTCGCGACACCTGAAAGCAAGGTCCCGAGAAGAAAGACGCCGATGCCGATCTGATACAGCAATCTCCGTCCGTACAGGTCCGAGAGTTTCCCCCAAACCGGCACTGACACGGTCGAGGTCACCAGATAAGCTGAAAACACCCAACTGTAATGGTCAATTCCGCCCAACGAAGCGATCACCGTCGGCATTGCCGTACCTACGACAGTCGCCTCGAGGGCAGCTATCGCCATCCCGGTCATTACTCCGGCAACGACCGCCCATCGCCGTCGATCTGACATTTCGAGGGTCGGCTGCTCTGCAGTTGATGACGGAGATCGAGACTCTTTTTCCACTTTCTTATCTTACGGGAACGAAAACATGACGAATGTTCGACGCATTACAAATTGGCTTCGCGGTCCTTAGCACCGAGCTCGCCGATCTTCGCCATCAAATGGTCCGCGATCTCTTTGTGCGTCCGAATCGCGTCGCGTTTTGAATAAAATTCTGTTAGGTCTATCTTTTCGCCGAACCAGATCCTCACCTTTGGCCCGCCGGTCCAGTTGCCCATGATCTGCTTCGGCAGATCGTTCCCCAGACCGGCGATAAACACCGGTATCACTTGCGGATGCGCGGTGTAAATCACCTTTCCGATGCCGGGCTGAGCGGGCAAGAGATCGTATGTCCCGCCCTTGAGATTTCGCTTTCCTTCCGGATGAAAGCCGATTATGTGACCGTGGCCCTCGGTGCACAATTGCACCAATCGACGCATCGAATATTTGTCGAATTCCCGCTTTTTTACCTCACCAGCCTCACGAAAGAACGGCGGATACATCGAAAACCAGCCCATCACAAGGTTGACGAACCAGCCAAACGGATTGTCGTAAAAGAATTTCGCACGAACCGGAAAAAACAACGTCACCGGCCGTCGCGTGCGGCGAAAGATAACGCTCGAGACCGTGTACATGTCAAAAAAAGAGCGATGATTCGCAACCAGCACGAGCGGCGTGTCGACGTCCGCATTTTCGACATTTTCGATGCCGAAAACGTTCATCAGGTTATAGGTCGCCAGATATATCCACAGCGAGCCGATGTGCCGCTGAAAGAAGGTCATCAACCGCTTCCAACCGCCAAGGTTCATTCGGTGTGTTAACCAAAATCCGGCCCGTTCGACACGCGAGATCGCCGATATTTCGTCCGGGCTCGGCAGCAATACCAATTTCGTGTCCGTTGTTGTCGCTATCTCACTCATTTCAGTCATTCTTGCCACGATGAGACAAACCGACATCTTAACACTTTTTGAACTGTTCTAAATACCGCGGTCCGCCGAATAACTATGGACAGGTTCCTAAAAGTTTTGTATCATTGGCTGTTAAATATTTTTTCAAATTCAGACAAATTGGAAATCCCTCTTAACGACTAATGCTCTAAGTTCGTCATCGAACGGAGATCTTTTTCGGTATCGTCATCTAATTGTTCGCAAAAGGAGATAGTTTTATGTTCGCGAAAAAGCATTACTGCTTGGTTTTGGGTTTTATGATGTTACTGGCCGCAACCGGGGTGGTTGCAGCAAATACATCGGCAGATCGCGTATGGCGCCAGATAGACGATACGGAAATTAGCCGTCGTCCGTCGCAGCGTACCCGTACGCCTGATTATTACGGTACGTTTGAATTGGACAAACGTAATTTGGAACGCATACTCACGTCGGCTCCTGAGGAATTCACACCTCGCTTATCCGACACGGTTCTCGAGCTGCCGATGCCGGGCGGCGGATTTGCCAGATTCAGCATTGTCCATTCGCTCGTTGTTGAGCCGGGGCTGGTAGCAAAATTCCCCGAGTTGGGGCGCACATACAGTGCGCAGGGACTTGACGACCCAACGGCGACGGCTCGGCTTGACTTCCTACCGAGCGGCTTTCACGCAATGATCCTTTCGCCGAACGGCACCGTGATGATCGATCCGTATGCGGTCGGCGACACTGATAATTACGTCAGCTTTTACAAACGCGACCTTTCGCGGATCGATAATTGGGAGTGCGAAAAACCGACCACTGGTTTCGAATCGATCGCTCAGTTGAACAATTCTAAGATCCCTGATGAATCCGAAAGCAATGTTATCTCAGGCGCTACTCTGCGAACTTATCGTTTAGCAGCAGCGGCCAATTTTGAGTACTGTGCTGCTGTGACCGGAGGCGGTGCGAACAACACCGTTGCCAATTGTCTCGCGGCCGAAGTCCTGATCATGAATCGCGTAAACGGCGTTTACGAACGCGACGTTGCCCTGCGAATGGTCATGATCGCCAACAACAATCTGATCGTTTACGCCGCCGACAACATGACCTGCCCGGTCCCCAACGGCGGCACCGCATGTACGGCCGCGAACGACCCATACGCGAATACAACGACCGCATTGGGCCAGAATACTCCAAATTTGGATCTCGTCATTGGATCGGCAAATTACGACATCGGTCACGTTTTCACTACCGGAAGCGGCGGTGTTGCTAACCTCGCCGTACCGTGCGGACCGAATAAAGGCGGAGGCACGACCGGATTGCCTAATCCGGTCGGTGACGCTTTCGCGATCGATTTCGTCGCACACGAAATGGGCCACCAGTGGAACGGAAATCATACGTTTAACGCGAGCTGCGGCAGCAACCGTTCCGCAAGTTCGGCGTACGAACCGGGCAGCGGCATAACGATCATGGGTTATGCCGGAGTTTGCGGCTCGCAGGACCTCGCCGGCAATAGTATTGATACATTCCACATTCGCAGCCTGAACGTCATAACCAGTTATTCGCAGGTTGGCACTGGCAACACATGCGACGTTGAGACGCCCACGGGAAATACTCCTCCGAATGTACCGACTGTCGGCGGACCGTATAACATTCCGAAACAGACACCGTTTTCTTTGACTGCGTCGGCGACCGATCCGAATGGTGACGCGTTGACTTACGATTGGCAGGAATTCGATCTTGGGGCTACAGCGACGGCTGTGCCGAATTCGGATGCTGGCGGCGCAATGCCGATCCTGAGGCCATACCTGCCCACGACGAGCGGTACTCGATACTTCCCGTCGCTTCAATATATTCGCAACAATGCCAATGTTCCGCCGAGCACGCTTGGAGGATTCATGGTAGGCGAGCTGCTTCCGGCTATCACACGTACGATGAATTTTCAGGTCGTGGTTCGCGATAACCGTGCAAATGGCGGCGGCATTAACTCCAATTCTACTACCGTTAATGTCGACGGCGTTTCGGGACCGTTCAATGTTACGGCGCCGAACACCGCTGTCACCTGGGCAGGTAATTCGTCCCAGACCGTTACATGGAACGTAGCGGGTACAACCGCGGCTCCGGTCAGTGCGGCAAACGTCAAGATCAGCTTCTCGGCTGATGGCGGCTTGACCTTCCCGACGACGATCCTCGCAAGCACGGCAAATGACGGAACTGAATCTGTGACGATCCCGAACATTGCGACAACGCAGGGCCGAATCAAGGTCGAAGCAGTCGGCAACGTCTTCTTTGATATGTCGGACGCAAACTTCACAGTGACCGCTTCGGCGTCAAATATTTTCCGTGCCCCGTTCGACTATGACGGCGACGACAAGACCGACCTCTCGATCTTCCGTCCTGCGCCGGGCGAATGGTGGTATCAGAGATCATCGAACGGCACTGTCGCAGCAGCGACATTTGGTGCATCGACCGATAAGATCGTTCCGGCTGATTACACCGGCGATAACAAGGCCGATTTCGCATTCTGGCGGCCGTCGACCGGAAGTTGGTTCGTTCTTCGCAGCGAAGATTTCTCCTTCTTTGGTTTCCCGTTCGGAACGACCGGCGACACACCGCTCTCCGGTGATTTCGATGGTGACGGCAAAGCCGATCCGACTATCTTCCGTCCTTCGACGCTAACCTGGTTTATCAACAAATCGACCGGCGGAACCGACATCCTAACGTTTGGTGCCGCGGGCGATAAGCCGGTCGTAGGCGACTATGATGGCGACGGCAAAGCAGATATCGCGATCTATCGTCCGTCCGTCGGACAATGGTGGATCCGACGAAGCAGCACGGGCGTTGTCTTTGCCGCTACGTTCGGTTCGACCGCCGATAAGCCTGTACAGGGTTACTTTACGGCCGACAACAAGACAGACATGGCATTCTGGCGACCGTCGACGGGTGAATGGTACGTTCTCAGAAGTGAGGACTTCTCATTCTATGCATTCCCGTTCGGTACATCGACCGACATTCCGGCTCCGGGCGATTATGACGGCGATGACCGATTTGATGCTGCCGTCTTCCGTCCGTCAACCAGCACGTGGTTCGTCCAACGCACCACTGCAGGAACGCTGATCCAGGCATTCGGAGCATCGACCGATATTCCGACGCCTAATGCGTATGTCCCCTAAAATTGAGGACATAAAATAGTAAAGCGGAGTGGAAATTTTCCACTCCGCTTTTTTTTTGCGTTTTCTGGCGTACGTGATCTATTTATAAACGGTCGAGACAAATTTCCCGCTCATAAACGATGCCGGATCTATCTGGCTTTGCAGCACCACGCCTCGATAATTGCCGCCGAGCAGCATCATGGCCGATTCGCACAGCGGTGCAGCGGTCGTCGTCTGTATCGCCCGCAGATGGCG
>CAZVDM010000154.1:4226-8539 GCA_964625555.1 uncultured Chloracidobacterium sp. | reverse complement strand
GCGTGTTCGCGTTGCAGTTTGGAAGCTCGACCGACAAGGCTGTGCCGGGAGATTTTACGGGTGACGGCAAGGCTGATGTCGCGTTTTGGCGGCCTTCGACGGGATTTTGGAATGTACTGAGGAGCGAGGATTTTTCATATTACGCGTTTCCGTTCGGAGCGAACGGCGACGTTGCTTCGCCGGGCGATTATGACGGAGACGGCAAACTGGATGCGGCTGTTTTCAGGCCCTCGTCGGCAACGTGGTTCGCGAATCGTTCGACCGCCGGGACGCTAATACAGCAGTTCGGTGTCGCGGGCGACGTTCCAGTGCCGAGTGCGTTTGTGCGTTAGCTAAAGAAGACGCGAGACAAGCGACAGGAGACAAGAGACGATGAACAAGAGCGAATTCTTGTCTCAAGTCTCTTGTCTCTTGTCTGATATTAGCAGGTGGTACTGACAAGCCCGGACGACGCACTTACTTCGTGCGGGCCTCTGCAAACAGAGTGCACGCCGCCCGCTGACGCAGGCGGTTCTTACAAGACAACGCCGCCCTCAGTTCGTGCGGACTTCTCCGATCCGAAACCGCGAGCCGAAGCTGCCTGCATGAGTTTCCGGCGCTAACGAAAAAAAATACAACAATTTTCTTGAATAACGTGTCATAAATTGAATTACCGTGGTGTTTTATTTCCAGAGAGCAGTAAAATCCCCATTTATACGGAGTCGGAATCATGAGTTGGTTATATACATTAATTTTTTCAGGCCTTTTATTTTCCTCAAATTCGGGGACGGTACAGAATACGCCGCAGGCTGGACCGGCTGATGTCCCGGTCGCGGTTGCACCGGCCGCACCGGCGGTTCCGGTCGCAATTGTCGCGGCGGGCGACGAGACCGAACGGTTTGAGCAGACCTATCCGCTCAACGCAAACGGCCGTCTGAGCATCTCGAACGTCAACGGCTCGATCACGATCGAAGCATGGGACCGGAACGAGGTCCAGCTGGTCGCCGTCAAGGTCGCCGACAACAAAGAACGTCTTTCGGAGGTCGAGATCAAGATCGATGCAAAGCCCGAGTTTATCTCGATCGAGACCGACTACGGCGATTGGAAACGACGGACGAACGGCGAGCGTTGGGGCGAACGCGGAAAGCTCGAAGTCAACTATAACCTGATGGTCCCGCGTGGTGCGATCCTTAATGATGTCGAAACGGTCAACGGTTCGGTCACCGTGTCGAACTTTACCAACATGACCAGAGTGTCGGCCGTGAACGGCATGGTGAAGGCGACAAATCTGCGTGGAACGGCGAGTCTTTCGACCGTCAACGGCGAGGTCTCCGCCGACTTTGACCGCCTCGACGCAGGCAGCAAGATCTCGCTTGAAACGGTCAATGGGCGTGTAAATTTGGCGATACCTTCGGATTCGAGTGCGACGATTCGTGCCGAATCGCTGAACGGCAGTATCACCAACGACTTTTCGCTGCCGGTCAGAAAAGGCAAGTATGTCGGCCGAGACCTCTACGGCAAGGTCGGCAGCGGCGAAACTCCGATCAAGCTCGAGAGCGTGAACGGTGCCCTGACCATCAGCCGAAAGAACGACGGCAAGGGCCTGAGCCCGTCGAAAGATCTATTGCCGATGAAGGATAAGGACGACGACAATTGGGACGAGCCCGATGACGAAGATATGGCGTCGATGCGGTCTGCCAGGGCCGAACGCGATATAGCCAAAGCCGTCAGGGCAGGTACAAAGGTATCGATCAAAGAGATCGAACGGTCGCGGGCCGAAATGGAATCCGCCCGCGTCAAAATGGAAAAGCTCGGTCCCGAACTCGCCAAGATCGCCGCCGAAGCCGAACGCACCGCAACTGCGGTCGTAGGTTCGAAGGCGGTGCAGGACGGTATCCGAATCGGACTCGAAAAGCAACGGGCCGCGATCGCGGCGTATACGGACGCAAATTTCCGCTCACCGCGGATCGAAAAGAAATCAAATTCCTTTCCCGTCAAAGGCGTGCCAAAGGTAACGGTCGAGGCAAACGGATGCTCGGTCAAAGTGATCGGCACGGACACATCCGAAGTGCGATATACCGTGACCCAGAGCTCCAGACGGCGCGACAACCAGACGGTTCAGGTCAAAGAGGAGCACAGCGATTCGAGCGTCGGCATCAAAGTGACCAATCCGGATCCGGAAGGTTCGAACGGACTTTTCTTCCTCGATCGGAACAGTGTTCGGGTTGAGGTTTACGTTCCCAGAAAATCGAATCTTAAGATCGTAGCAAACGGCGAGATCCGGCTCGAGGGCGTGACCGGTGAGATCGACCTGACGGGCGGCGATCAAGCGATCAACGTTCGCGATGTTGACGGTTCGCTGCGTATCGGCACGCTGGGCGGCCGCGTGCGCGTTATCGGTTTTCGGGGCGAACTCGACGCCAGAACTTCAGAAGGGCAGCTTAATCTCGAAGGCGACTTTTCCAAACTCTCGGCCAACGCCGACACCGGCGATGTTATCCTGACACTCCCGGAGAACGTTAATGCCGACATCGATGCCCGCGAGAGCGATGTTACCTCGGACGGCGTGGAACTAAAACGTACCGGCGGCGAGGATAGTTCGAAATATCGTGTCGGCAGCGGCGGCAAGCAGTATCAGATCAAGACGGACGGCGAGGTGCTGATCCGAAGCAAAAGCTCGATAACCTCTCAATTTTAACCAAATAGTAACAAAAAGGGTCATAAAAGATCCTTTTTGTTGAAACTAAATGACTGAATTTGCGTTTTAGTCATTGTAAGTTGCTGTAAATCATACATTTTAATCCCCGTTCAATAGCAGCATTTTATAGGAGCAATCATGAAGTATCCGGCAATTGTTTTCGCGATCCTGTGTTTTGTGTCGTCCATTTTGCCGCAGCAGGGCCCAACAGCTGCAGTCACAGCCGATCCCAATCCTTCAACCGCAAAGCCGCCCGAGTCAAAAAAGTCAAAGGTCGACGTCCCGCCCGAAAAACTGAGGCCGATCACGATACCAAAGATCGGTGCCGGCCCGACGATCGACGGCAGGCTCGACGACGAGATATGGAAAACAGCGGCGGTTTTCAAAGATTTCTACCAGACATACCCCGGCGATAACACCGCCGCGTCCAAACCGACAGAGACCTACATGATGTACGACGAGAAGCATCTCTACGTCGCATTCAAATGTTGGGATGAAAAGGACAAGATCCGAGCGACCGTGGCAAAGCGGGACGAAATATTTGGCGAAGACAACGTCCGAATGTGGCTCGACACCTACAACGACCAACGTCGTGCCTATGTGCTCGGCTTTAATCCGCTCGGTATTCAACAGGATGGTATTTTCACCGAGGGCCGCGGAGCCGATTTTTCGGTCGATATCATCATGGAATCGAAGGGAGTGATCGAGGACTGGGGCTGGTCGGTCGAGGTCAAGATCCCGTTCAAATCGCTTCGATATTCTGCCGGCAAAGGCAAGATGTGGGGATTTAACGCCGCGCGAAACATCGACCGTTTTAACGACGAATTTGACCAATGGCTGCCGGACGACCGAAATATTTCGGGTTTTTTGATCAAGCACGGAAAGATCACGGGACTCGATTCGATCAAGTATGAGCGTACGCTCGAGGTCGTGCCGAGCATTACGGTCTCCGAGACCGGAAGCCGTAAGCGGACGCTGCCAAACTCGGCTTATTCCCAGTTTGGACGTTACGATCCGATATTTAATCCCATCGGTATTCGCGACCCGGGCAAATTTGTCAACGATCCGATCAAACAGGACCTGAGCGTCAATCTCAAATACACGCTCTCGCCGAATATTACGCTCGACGCCGCGATCAATCCGGACTTTGCCGAGATCGAAGCGGATGCTCCCGTAGTTTCGGCAAATCAACGATTCCCGATCTTTTTCGAGGAAAAGCGGCCGTTCTTTCTCGAGGGGAAGGATATATTCAATTCACCTCTCCAACCATTCTATTCACGAACGATCGTCGATCCGGACTTTGCCGCGAAACTCACGGGCAAGGTCGGAAAGACGACATTCGGATTCCTGGCGGCATCGGATAATGCTCCGGGCAATTATTCAGAGGACGAACGCGGCGAGCTGCTTAATTGTCAGCGGGCCCGCGAATTTGATCCGCCGGGCAGCCCGCGGCGATGCGCGATCGAAGAATTTGTCGATAAGAATGCGCTGTTCAGCGTTCTGCGCTTAAAGCAGGATTTCGGCAAGGAAAATAATATTGGATTTTTCGCGACCGCACGGATGTTCCCAAAGAACCGCAATTTCACGGGCGGATTTGACGGTAACTTCAAGCTGAATTCAAAAACGCTGATGACCT
>CAZVDM010000154.1:0-4126 GCA_964625555.1 uncultured Chloracidobacterium sp. | reverse complement strand
TTCACGGGCGGATTTGACGGTAACTTCAAGCTGAATTCAAAAACGCTGATGACCTTTCAGGCGTTGGGAACGCACTCGCGTAAGACATTCTACGATCCGAACATAGATCGGGCCGCGTACAGGACCGGCAACGGATTTGGTTATTACTGGAGCCTCGATTATACGACCGACCGGCACGGCTGGTACGCCGAGGCATCGGGCCGGACCGGCAACTATCGTGCAGATTCGGGCTTTACGCGACGAACCGACTCGAACACATTCTTCTTTGCGAATCGCGTCAGTACGAAGTCGAATCCGAAGGCTACGCTGATCCGCCTGAATTCGAATCAGTTCGCACGTTTCGGTATGGACTGGAAGGGAAGGATGCAGCAAGGGCTGATCGGCACGAATTTCAATTTCAATCTGCAGGGCAGCCTGTTTATTTACACCGAATTCGGCCTACAGTTCGAAAAGATATACGAGCATGAATTTGGACCGATCCGAAATCCCGTGACGAATCAACAGGGAGCCTTTTTCGGCGGACCGACCCGATCTTCAACTCAGCCGTATTTCAGCGTCAATTTTAACAAGACGGTCAGCAAAAAGCTGTCATTGTATGGATTTGTCGGGTCGATAATCAACTCGTTTGATTACGATTTCGGCGGCGGCCCGCGATATCCGCGTGCAAGTCCGGCTTTTGTCGGATACCTTAACAGCCCCGAATACAACAACTATATTCAAGGGCTATATGCCTATCAGGCCGATCCGGTAAATAATCCGTACCCGAATTTTGCCGAACCGCCGCAGCTCGATCCGGGCAAGGGCTGGCAATTTGACGCAGAGGTCGGATTTGAATACAAGCCGATCGACCCGCTGCGGATCTCGATGAACTATACAAAGAGCCGTTTGACCAGAAACGACACGAAATTGGCGGCGTACGACACGAATATCTTTACCGTGCGTTCAACATACCAATTCACGCGATTTATCTATGTTCGTTCGCGTGTGGACTACGACACTCTTCGTTCGAACGCGAGCGGACAGCTCCTGTTCGGCTGGAACCCGACGCCGGGCAAGGCGTTCTACGTAGGTTATAACGATAACTTTAACTACAAGGGATTCAGCCCGTTCACCAATCAGGCTGAACCGGGATTTGAACGTAACAGCCGTACATTCTTTATCAGAATGTCGTATCTGTTCAGAAAGAGTTTCTAGCAGCTGTTCCTCCTGAACGCTGTACTTGGCGGTGGACGCATTCAGTCCGCCGCCTTTTTGCATTTTATTCGACCAGCTGCTTAAGCGTTATCTTATGCAAATCTGTAAGCTCACTTTTTTCAAAAGCTCAAAAAAAACCTCTTGTAATTTATAAAGTAATAATGTATAACTACAAGCGGTCATTACATTTCGTGCCGTTACCGGCTAAAACAAAGGAGAAACAATGAGATTAAGCAGAAATCTACTCGTAGTGGTTTTGAGCCTTTCGTTAAGCAACCTGGCATTGCCAATGCTGCTCGCTACAGATGCGTCCGCACAGACGCAGGACCTCAACATTGCGCTTCAGCGAGGCTATCGCACGGGATATTCGGACGGATATATGGCCGGCTATCGCGACACGATCGACAGCGTAACAAAGAACTTTAGCCGCCACGCCGAGTACACAAAGGCCGACCGAGCTTATAACAAAGATTACGGCACGATCGACGAATATCGCGACGGTTATCAGCAGGGATTTGAGGCAGGCTACAATACGGGTTTTGAAAAGCGTTCCTTTGAATCAACCTTGCCGACAGATCTGAAAAGACGCGGAGCGGCGACAACCGGTACCGCAATAACAAGTAACGTCGCAGAAAACACGAAAAGCGAAACTCAAACGGTGACAGGGACGACAAATGCCGATCTGACCGTAAACGCAGCAACTCAAACGACCTATCAACCAACGACTGACGCCGTCATAATCATCCCGCGTGATACTGAACTGATGCTCGAACTGCAAAGCGATCTCAGTACCGAGACCAGCCGCGAGGGCGACAAATTCAGCGCCAAGATCGTCTCGCCCGCCGAGATCGCCGGTGCAACGGTCGAGGGACGCATCAGCAAAGTGACAAAGCCGGGCCGCCTCAAACGCCGCAGCGAGCTGTCGCTCTCGTTTGACCGTATAATTCTCACCGATACCCGCTGGTCAAATTTTAGTGCCATCCTGACCGAAGTTATGCCTGTAAAGGGCGACAATGTCAGACGCGTCGACGCCGAAGGCACTGCGATCGGGAAGAGTTCATTCAAAGATGACGGCATTAAGGTCGGAGCAGCAACGGGAACCGGTCTGGTGATCGGCGCTGTTGCCGGCGGACCCGTAGGTGCGGCCGTCGGAGCCGGTGTCGGAGCCGCATTCGGCGTTGGAGCTGTCGTTATCCAACGCGGTAAACATGTCAGCCTCAACCGAAATCAACAGCTCAGGATCAAGGCAAGTTATGAAAGCCAGATCCGCTAAACCATAATGAACTAATTTTCGTGCCGCGCGGCAAACCAACGGGCGGCTTGGTTCATCTCATAATTTTCAGCGACTTTTACCCGCGAGATGCGGTGCGGTTCTGTTTGGTTCTCCTTTGGGAACCGGCCGCCACTCGCGGGTAATTCCTTTTAAAGGCAGAAACATGAGCGGTAGCGAGTGTGTGGTCTGGATAGGGGAGAACACACTCGCGACTGGTCGTGTTTCTGCCTTTTCGGATTGGTAAGCCCAATTTTCCTGACTTCACTTGTGTCTGAATTCGCGCTTCGATAAGATAATAGTTTGGAATTCATATTCATATTAGATCTGTAAGGAATAGAAATGAGCACAGGAACAGAAACGACAGCAGCGGCAGCAGGTTTACGAGGCGTGGTAGCGGCACAAAGTGCGATCGGCGATGTAAACGGCGAACAAGGGATTTTGATCTATCAAGGCTATGACATCCATGATCTGGCCGAGCATTCGACGTTTGAAGAGGTCGTCTATCTTCTCTGGCACGGACGTTTGCCGAACGCGGCGGAACTGGCCGAACTGAATAGCGAGATCCGTGCTAATTACGAAGTGCCGGCCGAAGTGATCACTCTGATGAAGCAGTTCCCGAAAACTGCCGACCCGATGGACGTGCTGCGTACATCGGTCTCATCGCTTGATTTTTACGATCCCGCCGGCCACGGCACCGACCGCGAGAACGCGACCGCAGCAGCGATCAAATTGACCGCACAGATTGGCACATTATCAGCGGCATGGGACCGCATCCGCAACGGCAACGAGGTCGTCGCTCCCGATCATACGCTCAACATCGCTCAGAATTTCCTCTACATGCTCCGCGGCAAACGCGCTGACGCCGACGAAGAGCACATGTTCGATGTCTGCCTGATCCTACACGCTGATCACGAACTCAACGCATCGACCTTCACGACCCGCGTCGTCGCCGGAACTCTGGCTGACATGTACGGATGCGTGACCGCGGGGATCGCAGCACTTGCCGGCCCGCTTCATGGCGGTGCCAACACGGCTGTGATGAAAACGCTCATCGAGATCGGCAGCGTCGAAGCTGTTGACGCATGGCTCGACAAGGCCCTGGAAGAAAAACGCAAGATCATGGGTATCGGCCACGCGGTTTACAAAACTGAAGACCCGCGTGCGACGTGGCTGCGTAAATACTCGCGTCACATGGCTGAGAAAACGGGCGAATCGAAGTGGTTCGATATGTCGCAGCGGATCGAAAACCTTATGCTCGAGAAAAAGGGAATGCACCCGAACGTCGACTTTTATTCGGCTTCGACGTACTACATGATGGGCATTGCCCTCGATATGTACACGCCGATCTTCGCTGTGTCGAGAATCTCAGGCTGGACCGGCCACATACTCGAACAATATAACCACAACAAACTCATCCGCCCGCGCGCGGAATACATCGGTGCCCGCGATCAGAAATATGTTCCGATCGGCGATCGGTAGCACGACGCCGAGATGTTCGAAGAAAAGGCCTCGACTGTTCGAGGCCTTTTGCATTTTGGTCGTCAAGCGGTTCAGGAGCGATTCGCATTTCTGTTACAATCTCAACGGTTTCTCATCAAAATTTAATCGCTGATCTGGAGGATCGTAATGAATCGCTTTGCTCTGGCCTTGCTGCTGCTC
>CAZVDM010000153.1:0-8573 GCA_964625555.1 uncultured Chloracidobacterium sp. | reverse complement strand
CATGGCGAAACTCGACATCTCCGAGAAACGCCTGCCGCAGGATGGACGAATCAAGATCAAGGTAAAGATCGACAACCGCTCGCGCGAACTCGATTTCCGTGTTTCGTCGCTGCCTACGCTTTTCGGCGAAAAGGTCGTGCTCCGTCTGCTTGATAAAGACAAGCTGATGCTCGACATGACAAAGCTCGGTTTTGAAGAGGAGAGTCTGGAGAAATTCAAACGCAACATCGCAAATCCTTACGGAATGGTGTTGGTTACCGGCCCGACCGGCTCTGGTAAAACGAATACGCTCTACTCGGCTTTGCAGGCACTTAATACTTCGGAGACGAACATCATGACGGCCGAAGATCCGGTCGAATTTAACCTTCAGGGCATCAACCAGGTGCAGATGAAGGAACAGATCGGACTCAACTTCGCAGCGGCCCTCCGCTCGTTCTTGCGACAGGATCCAAATATTGTCCTTGTCGGCGAAATTCGAGATTTTGAAACAGCGGAGATCGCGATCAAAGCTGCGTTAACAGGCCACCTTGTGCTCTCTACGCTGCACACGAATGATGCCCCATCGACCGTCTCGCGTCTCGTAAACATGGGTATCGAGCCGTTTCTCGTCGCAACGTCGGTCAACATCATTCAGGCACAGCGGCTCATCCGACGCATTTGCACGAACTGCAAAGAAGAGGTCAGCCATCCACCCGAAGGGCTCGTCAGTGTCGGTTTCAAACCCGAAGAAGTGTCGGAAATACAGCTCTACAAAGGACGCGGCTGCCAAACGTGCAACAACACAGGATTTAAGGGCCGCGTAGGCCTTTACGAAGTCATGGAGATCACTGATGAGCTCCGCGAACTTATTATCATAGGCGCCAGCGCCATGGAACTTAGGAGAAAGGCGATCGACCTCGGAATGATCACCCTGCGCGAATCGGGCCTATGCAAGATCCGACAGGGAATCACGACGATCGAAGAAGTGGTGAAGGAAACCGTTATTTAGGAGATGGAGGAAGTATGTTAGTAAGGGCAATTGCACTATCGTTAGCATTATTGATCGGCATTGGCGCTATCGTTCCGCTGGCTACGGACAGTGTCGAAGCTGGTCCGCGTCACAAGCGTAAAAAACAGGTCAAAAAGTACAAAAAGTACTCGAAGAAATGGTGGCGTCAATATCGCGCCCGCATTGCCCGCAAAAAGGCCCAGCGTGCCCGTGCACGAGCTCTCCGCTTGCGACAGCTTCGCCTAGCGAGTGCGGCCAAGGCGGGTTCGCCGAAAAAGGCCGTTTCGCAGGCAAAACCGGCGAAAGCAAATTCCACGGTGCTTCCCGCCGTCAACTCGGCCCCGAAAGGCTGGAACCAGGCTCAGTCTTCGCCGGCTGAATTGCAATTCCGTGTTGATGATTCTGCGGGTTCGCAGGTCGGATCGGCCTCGATATCAGTTGTCGGCCCCGCGGGTGACAGTTCGACGGCTCCCCGCGGCAAGAGTGTCGGCGGCGTTTCGACCGCCACGCTTCGCCGTGATGTCATTAACCGAATGATCCAGGAAAATGGCTGGGTAGTCAACGATTATCAGAAAGAGATCGGCGGCCGCACCGTATATGTCGTGGTTGCTCAGTCTCAGGCAAAGAACGGCCGCGTCCAATCGCGTATGTTCTACTTTACCGAGGTAGATGGCCGGATCTACAACGTTGCGACCAATTCGCCGGTCGAGCAGGCTGAGCGGCTTGCTGAGGAATCAGAAAAAGTGCTCGATTCGCTCCAAACCCGCGTTCGCGGTACTCAGCGTGCTGCAACAAAAGATTAGTCAAACGGACTCTCACCTAATTTATGAGCTACGAAAACCAAACCAGTGTTGAATCGCAAGTCACATTGCCCGACTTGTTGAAAAAAATGACGGACGCCGGCGGCTCCGACCTTCACCTGTCGACCAATTCGGCGCCGCAGGTCCGCGTTCACGGCCATTTATCGCCTCTTACGGGGTTTCCGATCATGACGGCGTCAGATACAAAACGCCTTGCATATTCGGTTTTGACCGATGCCCAAAAGCATCGGTTCGAAGAGAACCTTGAACTCGACTTCTCGTTCGGTTTGAAAGGAATGTCACGATTTCGTGCCAATCTTTTTAATCAGAAAGGAGCCGTTGGCGCGGTTTTCCGCTCTATTCCGTACGAGATCAAGACCTTTGACGCACTGGGTCTGCCGCCCGTCGTCACCGATCTTTGCAAAAAGCCGCGTGGCCTGGTGCTCGTGACCGGACCGACAGGTTCGGGTAAATCGACAACACTTGCGTCGATGATCGATAAGATCAATATGGACCGCCACGACCATATTTTGACTATCGAAGACCCGATCGAATTTCTCCACAATCATAAGAATTGTGTGGTCAATCAACGCGAAGTTGCCGCCGACACACATTCGTTTGGAGCAGCTCTAAGGACCGCTCTTCGTCAGGATCCTGACATCGTGCTGGTTGGCGAAATGCGAGATCTCGAGACTATCGAGATGGCCCTGCGTATTGCAGAGACCGGCCACTTGACCTTTGCGACGCTTCACACCAATTCGGCCTATTCGACGATAAACCGTATCATCGACGTGTTTCCGTCGGGCCAGCAAGCCCAGGTCCGGACTCAGCTCTCGCTTGTGCTCGAGGGCATCATGTGTCAATCGTTACTGCCCAAAGCCAGCGGTGACGGGCGATGTATGGCACTCGAAATTCTCATTCCGAATTCCGCTATCCGCAACCTCATCCGCGAGGACAAGATCCACCAAATCTATTCAATGATGCAGACGGGACAAGATAAATTCGGTATGCAGACCTTTAACCAAGCCCTTGCATCGCTGGTACACAAGAAAGACATCACGCTGGATGTCGCCATGCAGAGATCGTCAAACGCCGACGAGCTCAAGGAATTGATCGAACGCGGAAGCGGACTCAACTCCTCGTACGGAGGCCCGGCTCGAGCCGGAATGCCGCCAAACGGCCACGCAAGCCCCTACGCACAGGGTCGAAACATCGGCGAACGGCCGAGATAATAAAGGGGAATGGAAAAATGAGAATTGATCAGATCAGCTCATTTCCTTCCTCGATTCGTAATTCTCAATTCTAAATTGGAGACAACCATGCCAACATTCGCATTCAAGGGTAGAAACCGTCTAAATGAACTCGTCTCAGGCGATCGCGAAGCCGCGACTCAGGACGAATTGCGAGCGCTATTGCGACGCGAGCAGATCGTGATGACGCAGGCCCAGGAAAAGGGCCGTGAGATATCGATCCCGAAACTTGGACGACGTAAAAAGGTCAAGGCCAAGGAACTTGCCGTGTTCACGCGTCAGTTCTCAGTTATGATCGACGCCGGTTTGCCTCTCGTGCAATGTATCGACATCCTAGGCGAACAGCAGCAAAATGCCTTTTTCAAGGACGTCCTGCGACAAGTCCGGCAAAGCGTCGAAGAAGGTTCGACACTTTATGCGGCCCTCGACAAGCATCCTAAGGTTTTCGACAAACTATACACGCATATGGTCGAGGCAGGTGAGACGGGCGGTGTGCTCGATCTGATCCTCCAGCGTTTGGCTACCTTGATCGAAAAGGTCGTTAAATTGAAACGCAGCATCGTGTCGGCCTCGATTTACCCGGCGGCTGTTATTACAGTAGCGATCGGAGCTATCTCGATCATTATGATCGTTGTCATTCCGCAGTTCCAGCAGATCTTTCTAGGTCTTTTGGGGCCCGGCGAACAGCTGCCGCTGCCGACGAGAATCGTCATGGCGATCAGTAGTTTCCTCGCCGGATGGGGCGGACTCTCGACCGCTGTTGCTCTGATAGCGACCGGAGTCGGGATCAAGTTTTACTATGCTACGCCAAAAGGCCGTTGGCAAATAGACGCACTGTTGCTGAAAATGCCGATCATCGGCAGCATTTTGCGAAAGGTCGCAGTCGCTCGTTTTTCGAGAATTCTATCGACACTGCTGTCGTCAGGTGTTCCTATCCTGCAGTCGCTTGATATCACCGCGAAAACGGCCGGAAACGTCATCATCGAAGACGCCATTCTCAAGGTTCGTGCAGGCGTCGAACGCGGTGAAAATTTTGTCGATCCGCTCAAGGCTACCGACGTATTCCCGCACATGGTCGGCCAGATGATCGGTGTCGGTGAACAGACCGGTGCTCTCGATGCGATGTTAGGCAAGATCGCGGACTTCTATGAAGAAGAGGTCGATACTGCCATCGCCGATCTGCTCGGATTAATGGAACCTGTGCTGATCGCATTCCTCGGTGTGACGATCGGTTCGATCGTCATCTCGATGTACCTGCCGCTGTTCTCGCTGATCGGCAAGCTCGCCGGCGGCCCAACGAAATAGGGATTTATTTAGCGTGCTTCTGTTCCAGGTTCTCCCTATCAAGACCGGAACAACGAACCAACACCGATCCGGAGATTATATGCAGTCAACTAGTGATATTAGCTCGATGATCGTGGCTTACAACTTTGTGGTCGGCGTCCTTATAATGCTCGCGAGCCGACAGATCGCGGTATTCGCCGGATATGCCAGCCGCACTCACCGCGTCTCTATAACCAGATTTACGCATACAGGAACGTTCACGATAGGAGCCTTTTGGGCTCTCCTTTCGGGGTTCATATACGTTGTATGGCATGTCTTTAGAATCGGCCTGTAAGTCCGAGAGAAAAAAATAATGGCTGTCCGGAAACGCAACTTTTCGGACAGCCCTTTTTTTGTTTCAATGCTCGTCTTTTGTTGTACGACCAATCGTGCTTTTTTCACCTCACATTTAAATTGTGGTACGTACCACAATTTGATCAGCAAAATTGCAAAAAATGCCGTAAAGTGCTGTTCTGCAACAGTTTTTCAGGGCCTAGCAACAGTGTTTTGGAGGCTTGCTACAGTCCAAAACGGGGTCAGCGACAGTAAAATAACGCCCAGCGACAATCCGTTTTTGGACGAATCAAAACTGTCGCTGACCTTGCCTGAGCCCGAGTTCGAGCAAAAGAGCTTTTTTGTGCCTTCGGACGAAGCCGAGCAAGACGACGAGATCGACCGAGCCGATGACAACGACAACGATCGCTGCCAAGACATCGCCATTCCCGCGAAAAATAAGCTATCTCCTCGACTACAGGCCACTGACCACCATCGACACCGGCGAATCCGACGATTTTGACAACACCGACGACCGCGATAGAGCACTCAAAGACAAAGTACCGTGACATACACCCTGCAAAATGTCGCAGAAGTTAGAAATATTTTTGCAGCCGGATCGAATTACACTGACGAGTGGAATCGCAAAAACCCAGGCCTGGTACCACGTCTCACGCGACTTCGTACTTATTGGTCAGCGATGTTTGTGTTCAAAGAATCTCTTTTGGAAAGGAGAGGGTCATCCATGAAGTAACCCGATTTCCCGCGTTCTCATATTCGCGAATTAGAACGATATGCTATAAATCCCTCTCGGCGGATATCCCTTCGCAAGTTCATTTTCAGTTTTCGGATACATTCATCAACCGTTAGCTCCTAAACACCATCAATTTGGTCTTCGTACAGCTCAAAGACAAGCACCCAACGGTCATATTGCCTGAGTAACAGGCATAGGAAGTCGTCCAGCCGTTTACCGTTCCATTCCACTTCGATTCCATTGATCTCACTCTCTAGCAAGTCGAGTCCAGTACCTTCTATATCGAAGACTTCCCAATCCTGGCCCAACAATCCCTTCGGCAGCAGTGCAACTACCCAAGGTTGTGCGCCGCCAGGGATAAGCTGCACGTGATCGCCCCAACGGTAAGTAACCGGGTCCTGGGGATATTCTTGACCTCCCCAGGAAAATACTTTCTGATTAAATTCCAAGCCATCGAGCTGCTTAAGCTTCGGAACCCGGATTTGAAAGATTAGGTCCATGATCGTTTTTCTCCGTCTTTACCTACCGGGAAAAGGCTCATTCGGTCCAAGTTGCCAACGCTGTCGGCGTCGGATGTTTGTAGAAATGTGTGCGAAGTATTTGATAGAATCATCGAGTATCGTAAAAGAGAATTCATTGTTTTACCACTATGAAGCTAATCCCATTTCAACTTTTATTCATCGTATTACTTTGTTGCGCGAACGCAATTTTTGGTCAGGGATCGTCTATTGTCGACGCGGGTTTTGCTCCAGTTCTTGATGATTTTCCGACGACCGCCTACACACTCGCGAGGCAGTCCGATGGTAAAACACTAGTTGGCGGATATTTTTCAACAGCAAACGGGGCCCCCACAACCAATATTGCGCGCTTTAACCTTGATGGGACACGGGATGTCACTTTTACAAGTATTATAGGTGTTTACGGAAATGGTCTAAGGTCGATCGCTGTCCTTCCCGACGGAAAGATAATGATTGGCGGAAATTTTTTTCACCCCCAAACGTTCACAAACTCCCGTCTGCTGCGTCTTAATGCAGACGGCTCCTTTGACCCAAGCTTTACTACGACTGCAAATGGTACGGTCACGGACATCAAACTGCAAAGCGACGGCAAGATCATTCTTGGAGGCAGTTTTACCACTATCAACGGCCAATCACGACTTCGTCTCGCCCGTCTGAATGCCAACGGCACTTTTGATTCGACCTTCATCTATAATACTCAGCAAATCGATTCCATTGCCGTCCAGTCTGATGACAAACTGGTCATTAGTGAGGTCACACAGAATGTCGATACGACATTTACCTTTAAAATATCCAGAATAACTTCGAACGGCAATGTGGACAATTCATTTGCGACCATCACGAACACGGGTTCGAACTATCGCGCCCGAATACTAAAAGTTGACCCTGACGGGCGCATCATCGTCGGGGGTAATTTCTTTCAGCTCGGGACAAGTTTCCGCACTGGATGCGGGCGCCTTAATTCAGACGGAAGCATTGATTCCACGTTTAATCCGGTCTTGGTCGACGGCAGTCTAGTGGAGGTTCGATCCGTCGACTTTGACGAGCAAGGTCAGATCTTGATCGCAGGAAGTTTCTCATCGGCAAACGGGACTAATACAAAAAATGTTGCACTTCTAAATGGCGATGGCTCGACCGACACCACATTTGCCGCAACCAGCGGGCCTAACAATTTGGTGTATGGGTTGAAATATGATGGAAACGGCAAAACAATAATTGTTGGAGACTTTACTAAATTAGGAAGTGATTTGGCATTTCGGGTTGCGCGTCTGGACTCGAACGGAGACCGCGACGTGACTTACCAGACGCGCTTAAATTCAAATGGCGTCATCCATGATATTGAGATCCAGTCGGACAATAAGATCGTCGTTGGCGGGCGTTTTTTTTGGAACAACGGAATCAGTTCCGGTGGACTAACAAGATTTTTGCCGGACGGTACCATTGATCCAACGTTTGTGGACTTTTCTGGTTCTTTAGTTTACTTTGATTCGCTTGAGAATCTTGAAATTGCGCCTGATGGGAAAATACTTGCAGTCGGTTCAATATTTATTGGATCGAGTCCGACAAACTATGGGGTCGTTCGGTTTAACCCAAACGGATCGCTAGATACCTCGTTTACACCCGTAACGTTCATGTCTGACACGCCGAAAGTTGTTAGGGTCTTACCGAACGGACAGATACTCGTTGGTGGCAATTTCTCTGGACTCAACACCGCGACGCGACCGGGAATTGCTCGTCTGAATGCAAATGGCAGCGTGGATAGTTCATATCTACCTTCACTCAGTTCCCAGAATTTCTCTCCGTCGGTAACCGAGATAATCGTTCAAAGTAGTGGGAAAGTTTTGATTGCCGGCAATTTCGATCAGGTAGGGGGAATAAACCGCAAGAGTTTCGCACTTCTAAATTCTGACGGCACTTTGGACGTTGCATTTAACCCGACCTTTACGGGCATTATTCATGTTTTGGAACAGTTGCAAAATGGCAATATTTTAGTGGGAGGTACATTCACATCGATCAATTCGACACCTCGGAATAATCTCGCCATTCTTTTACCAACAGGTGATCTCGACGTTTCATTTAATACGGGAACCACAATGACTCCGGCTATTTCCGATGCAGACGAGCGGCCGGATGGACGGATAACGATCGGATATAACCGTACTCTAAAGGTTCTCAATGCGAATGGTTCGACGTATAGTGACTTGCCGGCAAATCGAGGTTTTAATAGCAACATTTACGATGTTGAAACGCAAATCGACGGCCAAACATTAGTTGGAGGCACTTTTACGCAGGTCGATTCTCAGCCTCGAAGCGGGCTTGCTCGAATCACCGGGATCAATTTTTCGCGGAAAGTCCCATTTGACTTTGACGGTGACGGCAAAACGGATCTTTCGATCTTTCGGCCGAATGGGGCGGAGTGGTGGTGGCTGCAATCCTCGAATGGCGGCAATGGGGCCGTGCAGTTTGGAACTCCGTCGGACAATCTCGTACCGGCGGATTATACGGGCGACGGGAAAACAGATATCGCGTTCTGGCGGCCTGAGACGGGGAATTGGTTTGTTTTGAGGAGTGAAGATTTTTCGTTCTATGCCTTTCCGTTTGGATCGTCGGGTGATGTTCCGGCTCCGGCGGATTATGATGGGGACGGGAAGGCCGATGCAGCGATCT
>CAZVDM010000152.1:0-8650 GCA_964625555.1 uncultured Chloracidobacterium sp. | reverse complement strand
TGATCACCTTGAGCGAGTCGACCTTGACGTCATTGAACGGCACCGCGACGCCGTTAATATACACGGTCGGCGTCGAATTCACATTTAGAGCCCGTCCGCGTGCGAGGTCAGCGTCAACACGGCCTTTCGCGCCAATACCGGCAAGGTCGCTGGTGAATTTCTGCACATCGAGCCCGATCTTTTGGGCATAATCGGCCCATATCTGCCGGTAGTTCGGGTCGGCCGTCCATTTCGCCTGGTTTTGGAAAAGCTGTGCGTGCATTTCCCAGAATTTGCCCTGCATTCCGGCCGCTTCGGTCGCAACGGCGGCGTCATACGCCTTATCATGAGCAGGGATCGAAAGCGGGAAATTGCGATAGACAAATCTGATGCGGCTGCCGTACATCGACTTGATCTCGTTCATGATCGGGAATGCCGCGGCACACGATCCGCACTGAAAATCGGCAAATTCCTCGATCGTAACCAGGGCCGTCGGCGAACCGGCGTAGTTGGGCGGCGACGCTCCCGGAGGTGCGTTCGCGGGAATCCCCGGCGTCTTCGCCGCCGTGGTATTGCCGTTCCTATTGTTTGCGGCGTTGTTGCCCTTTGGCGTCGAACCGATCAGCCAACCGAGCCCGAACGCGCCCGTACCGATCAATACCGCACCGGCCACCGCGACCGCCAACAAACCGATAATGATATACGGTGCGTTGCTTTTCTTAGTCTGTACCTGTTTACTCATCGTTTATGCTACACGCAGCCGGCTTTTCGAGCCCCGGCCGCTTTTCAGATCTTCCAGTGAACTTAATACTCGCTTTTCGATCCCGTCGGCGTCGAGGCCGTAATCGGCGAGCAGCTTTTTCGGGTCGCCGTGAGTCACTATCTCGTCGGGCACACCCATTCTGACCACCTTCACTTCGTTCTGCAGGCCATTTTCCTCGAGCAATTCCATCACGGCCGAACCAAAACCGCCCGCGAGATACGCCTCTTCGACCGTCACGATCAACTGTGTCTGACGGGCGATCGCGAGAATGGTCTCGGCATCAAGCGGTTTGACGAACCTAGCGTTGACAACGGTTGCCTGTACGCCCGCTTTCGCCATATTTTCCGCCGCTTCGACCGCCGGATAGACCATCGAACCGTATGCGATCACCGCCGCATCCTTGCCCTCACGCAGGATCTCGGCCTTCCCGATCTCGATCAACTTCGGAGCCGCACTGATATCGACGCCCTGACCATTGCCGCGTGGATATCGTATCGCCGCGGGGCCGGGATGTTCGATCGATGTCAGGATCATGTCGCGAAGCTCGGCCTCATCCTTTGGCGCCATCAGAGCGATGTTCGGATAGCCGCGAAAATACGCGATATCGAGCAAACCGTGATGCGTCGGCCCGTCGGCACCGACAATGCCCGCACGGTCCATCGCAAACGTCACGTTCAGATCCTGCAGACAAACGTCGTGTATCACCTGATCAAAGCCACGCTGCAAAAACGTCGAATATATCGCGGCCACCGGCTTCATGCCTTCGCAAGCCATGCCCGCACAGAATGTCACCGCGTGCTGCTCAGCGATACCAACATCAAAGGCTCTTTCCGGAAATTTCTCGAGCACCTTATCAACGCCCGTCCCGTCCGGCATCGCGGCCGTTAGAGCGACGATCTTGTCGTCCTTCGCCATCAGTTCGCACATCGTGTCGCCAAAAACGGCAGTGTAAGACGGAGCGGCCGCCTTGCTCGATTTGTATGGCAAACCGGTCTGCGGGTCGAACGGCCCGGTCGCGTGATATGCGTAGTAATTTTTCTCGGGGTTGGGGAAACCCTTGCCCTTGGTCGTCAGTGCGTGAACGATGACGGGGCCGTCGTCCACTTTCTTGGCTTCTTCCAGAGCTTTCACTAGCATCGGGACGTTGTGCCCGTCGACGTAACCGATATACTTGAACCCAAGCTCGTTCACCAAAGCTCCCGGCAAAACTGCCGCCGCGATAGCGTCCTTGAACGATTTCGCCGCCGCACGCAGTTTGCCGCCGATCCCGGGCACGCTCTCGAGTGCGTCGCCGATCTCTTCTTTGATGTGCTGATAGCTCTGAGCTTCTTTGATGCGGTTGAGGTAACGCGAGAGAGCACCGACCGCCGGAGCGATCGACATCTCGTTGTCATTCAGCAGGACGATCATCCGCGATTTCAAATGCCCGGCCTGATTGATCGCCTCCATCGCCATGCCGCCCGCGAGGCTCGAATCGCCGATCAGCGCGCAAACGTGAAAATCCTTGCCCTGCTTGTCCCTCGCCACGGCCATTCCCAACGCCGCCGACAGCGATGTCGAGGCGTGTCCCGCACCGAACGTGTCGTACTCAGATTCGTCACGCCGCAGAAAGCCCGACAAACCGCCCGGCTGCTTGATCGTATGCAACTGGTCGCGGCGTCCGGTCAATATCTTATGCGCGTATGCCTGATGCCCGACGTCCCACACCAGACGGTCGTCCGGCGTATCAAAAACGTAGTGCATCGCCACCGCCAACTCGACCGCACCAAGGCTCGCACCCGTGTGCCCGCCGATCAGTGAACACGTGTCGATGATGAACTGACGCACCTCATCGGCGACCTCCTGCAGGTCCTCGACCTTAAGCTGCCGCAGATCCGCCGGGGAATTTATTTCGTTAAGAAATCTCATGTACTAAAAAACCACATCCAAACATTCAAATTTCGCATTTTAACGCATAAAAAGGCAAATCAAGACGGGCGTTGTTGGTAGTTCTTCCCAGTGTTCTTACCGAATGTTCAAAGCTGCCGGCTGACATCTGCTATTCAGCCGGCCATGTTCTTATTAGCGTTTTTTCGCGTGATTCGCGGTCAAAATTCTTGCTTTACATTTCTTTGCACATCTCGACGTAAATAGTTTCAACCAAACGCTTTCGAGGCGCGTCTTACTTCACGAAAGCGTAAATGCTATACAAGATCATAAGGAGTAAAAAAATGTCATTAAAAAATAAATTGTTCTCGGGTTTCACACTTGCAGCTGCGGTATTCGCATTCTCGGCGATCGGCATGGCACAGGAAGTGACAACCACGACGACCACGACCGACAAGACTGAAAAAGTAAAAGGCGATCATCGCGGCCACGGCAAACGCGGCATGGGACGCGGCGAATTTGGCGGCAAATTCGGACGAGGCGGCCATCGCGGCATGGGTATGATGGGAATGCGCGGCGGTATGGGAATGTTCCGCTTCGTCGAGCTGACCGAAGCACAAAAGACCCAGCTCAAGGCCATCCACGAAGCCAACAAGCCGAGCCAGGAGTTCCGCGACGAGATGATGACGCTTCGCACCGCAAAACGTGCCGGCACCATCACCGCCGATCAGCAGGCCCGCATCGACACGCTCAAAGCTCAGGCCAAGGAAAAGCACGCATCTGTCAAAGCACAGATCGAAGCCATCCTGACCCCCGAGCAGAAAGCCCAGATCGAGACCAAAAAAGCTGAAATGAAGCTCAAAATGGAAGAACGCCGCAAGCTTCGCATGGAACGCAAAGCCGCAACCCCGGCAACCACAACCACCGACAAACCAAAGAACTAGTCGGTATTCTTGTCAGAACCGCGAGCGATAGCGACCGGGTCCGGTAGTCACCAAAAGGCGTGAAGCTAAAAACTTCACGCCTCTTTTGTTTTGCTAGTTGGCAATTCTTTCGCAGCAGCCTCGAGTTGTTTCAGATAATCATTTTCACCACATAATTCTCTTTGTTCCCGACGCATCAGGGCAAATTGGTCGAATTCTGCTTTCGCATGCTTTTCTGCCGCCTCCTTACTTACGGTGCCCGCATTAGGCAGCACCCGACGGTCGTTGAATTGCAGAAAATCATCGAGTCGTGCCTCCCAGTCTTTCATAAAGACCTGTTTTCGACGCAAGGCCTGATCCTCTGCAAAATCGAGCCACATTGTCACGATACGGTTCAGTTCGCCGATCTCATTCTCGTTCAAATAATTTTTCGCAATGGTCACGCCAGACTTGCGGATATCGTCGGCCTTCCAAGTCGTCAATCCCATATTTGGATCACGACTATTCGCTCTCGAACTAATAATTTCAGCTGCCGTGAGCCCCGTTGCTGCAAAGTGGAGTTTATTCTGGATGATGCTAAAGAATTTCGAGGTATCGGCTGCAGTCGGCTCATAGTCAGCGGCCATCGCAAATATCTCTCTGACCCGCAGATACAACCGCCGTTCGCTAGATCGGATGTCACGGATACGAGCAAGCATCTCGGCGAAATAGTCGGGTATGACCGAACCTTTCTCCGGCGGATTCTTCAGCCGCTCGTCATCCATCACAAAGCCCTTGACGATATACTCACGCAGCCTTTGCGTCGCCCAGATCCGAAAGCGAGTCGCTATCAGACTCTTGACGCGATAACCGACCGAGATGATCATATCCAGATTGTAATGGTCGATCTCGCGCTCAACCGCACGATTTCCTTCCTTTCGAACTAACAAGAATTTCTTGTTAGTTGCCGATTCTGTCAATTCACCTTCGTCAAAGATATTCAGAATGTGCTGACTAATGTTCTGCTGCGTTGTCTGAAAAAGCTCGGCCATCGCAGATTGCGACAACCACATCGATTCGTCATGCAAACGCACATCTACTTGTACCTCGCCGTTGCCGGTCTGGTAGATCACCATCTCGCCCTGCTCTGACTTTTCCAATTCACCCATCGGCTGACGACAAATACTCTCAGCCAGTATTATATTCTGCCCAAGACCATTCCGAAAACCACCGACCACCGACCACTGCTCACCGACCACTGACCACCGACAGCTGACCACTGCCAATGCTACTAATTGTCTGTTGATCCCACGCATACAATAAGTATAGTTTTGATCCCAATGCTCTCTTAAAGCTCCCCTCCTTGTTTAGGAGGGGTGGCACCGCTTCGGTGACGGGGTGGTAGTTCTCTTAGCTCCCCTCCTTACACGGTTGCGGGCCTACCGCAACACTGGCACGTCCTTTGTGCCAGAACGAGGGGCGGCAGCCGCTCTGGGCCGTCGGGGTGGTTCTCTCTTGAACACAAACAAAAAAGGCGTGAAGCTCCGGCTCCACGCCTTTTTCTTTCCCATAACCGCATATCCAACCTCACTTCTTCCCCGCCGAAATCGACATGGGCACATGCGCCGCGAGAAGCTTCATATCGATTTAGTCCCTTCTAAGAAATCTCGAATCGATTCAGGAACACCAATCATGGTCCTCGTTGTGCACTCCCATATGACCAGTGTTTGCCATCCGAGTTCCTTTAGTTCGGCGATGACCTTTGAGTCTCGATTAACATTTCTTTCCCGCTTTGCCTTCCAGACTTCTCCGTTTGTCTTGGGTACAACTCGACCGTAGCGACAGTTATGCATATGAAAAAAACAGCCATGAACGAAGATAATTTTACGGAGTTTCGAAAAAACCAGATCGGGTTTTCCGGGCAGATCTTTTCGGTGCAGTCGATATCGGTAGCCCATCAAATGGACCAATTTGCGAACCTTCATTTCAGGCTTGGTATCGCGATCCCGAATTCGAGACATGTTGAAACGTCTCTGTTCTGGTGAATGAACATCAGCCACAAATCAAATTAGTGTCTCGCGAACACTCGAAACAAAAGCTTCAATTGAGAGGAGTTCTATCTCTCGCTCCTTCGGATAGTCTTTGTGCAGGTCGGACGGCACGACAAGAGTAACGTTGGAATGGTGCATCTCATTCAACTGATTTGGAGAAATGCCCTTCTGAGTTGTTAGGATGTGCTTCTGTTTAACTCGTTTACCTTCATTCAGAACCTGCCGCCAACGATCCTTACATGTCGTCTTCACGCCGACCATAATAAGCTTCTCGTCCGGGAACGTTTTATCAAAATATGCCTTTTCGCTCGGGATGATGATGTCCGGTTTACCGTCTATGGATTTCGGCCTTATTGTATGGGGAATCTTGGCCTCAATTAGCAATTGTTCCACATGATTCTCCAGTGATCGTCCAGCTCTCGATTTTCGACGATTCATTATGCTGGACGCGGTTTTTAGAAAATCATCAACATCACGGTATACCCGAATAATTTCATTCTGGCATAATTGACGTTCAACAAGCCGGAACAGGCTGTATTCAGCCTCCATCCCTTTCATCAATGCCTTATCCATCGAAAACTTCTTGAAATCCTTAACGCATTCATTGAGTGCAGACCAAGTAGCGGCGGAGAACTTTGAACCTTCTGGGAATTCCGTCAGAATCGCCGCAAACTTTCGAAAATGGCGATTCACACATTCGTCTTCTGATTCGACGCGATCCTCGCCCTCAATAAAGAACGCCCAGGATTCCAATATTTCGACGCCAAGCGTCGCTTGAATCTCTTCGATGTCATCGTCTAAATCGAGCACATATGCAGAAAACTCTCGTTCCGACTTCTTGATTAGAACGAGTAGATTTCCAACCATGTCATGGGCAAGGTAAGGAAATCCCTTGCCGAAACGCGTTAATCGATATTCACTTCGGCTCCCCGTACCGTACCATGTGATTACCGATTCGGTTTTTAGATCGTCCATCCACTCGATGGAGATATCGAATTTTTCTAGCGTATCTTTCCGCGGAGGATGAGGTGTGAAGATCGGGTGGATTTGCTTCGGCTGGTAAAATCCCGATTGATGGCCGCCCGTGAGTCCAACATCATTCGGGGAAATGAACTTCAGCAAGGCATTGCCGTGTTCGATTGCTTCGACAATCGCTCGCTCGCAATAGAATGAACCCATATACCTCTATCAGCTGAGTTGCAATCAGCCTACAAATCTTTTATTAAATCAGAAGTCCGCTGGTCGTAAACTGCCAGTACTTTTTGAACGACCGCATCGGCGACTAGTGGAACAATGGCGTTACCGAACTGACGATATGCCTGGGTGTCGGAAACTACTATTGGAAACTCCTCCGGAAATCCCATTAACCGTGCGCATTCTCGTGGAGTGAGCCTCCGGGGGCTCTTGCCGAGCTGCGGTATCAATATTTCTGATCCATCCTTGTAGTATCGAGCACTCAGGGTTCGAGAGTGACCGTCAGGATCAGCTAACCCAAAGCCGAAGCCATTGCCTTTGGCCTTATGACCCGCCGCGTAGTCCTGTAGATACTTCCAAAGATGGTCGCTGAGAGTGTATTTATGATCGGGATTTGGATCGAGTATATCCCGGAGTTTTGGTCTCGAAGTCTGTGGCCTATCAGGAAAGGTGAACTGGAGATTATTGCCGTAAACATGTCGGTCAAAACACACGATAAAAATCCTCTCCCGGTGTTGAGGTACATAATCTGCGGCGTCGATAACCTTTGCAAAAACCTGATAGTCTAAGCTCTCAAGTGTCTCCCTAATGACCTTCCACGTTCTTCCCTTGTCATGTGAAAGAAGATTTTTGACATTCTCAAGTAAAACTATGCGTGGACGTTTCACATCTATAATCGAGGCAACGTTGAAAAAGAGCGTTCCTTGAATGTTACAGTCGAAGCCATGAGACTGACCCAAACTTATCTTCTTTGAGACCCCGGCGATAGAAAACGGTTGGCAAGGAAATCCAGCGGCAAGGATATCGTGATCCGGGATCTCGGCGGCTCGAATTGCCGTGATATCACCGTGCGGTATCTCCTTAAACCACGCTTGGTAAGTTTTCTGTGAATATCGATCAATCTCACTTGAAAAAACACAACGGCCGCCATGTTTTTCAAGCGGAATTCTATATCCACCGATACCCGCGAAAAGATCGATGAAAGTAAATGTCTTAGTTTGAGCTGTATCAGCTAAGTTTTTTATGCTATTTCGATCAAGACTACCTGTTGCGGTAACGATTTTTTTGCTTATCCGGGATCTATTTGTCTTCTTGGCCCGATCCAACTTTTTAAGAAAATCTCGTTGATATTCTTGCAAGTCGAGTTTTATAAGTGCTCGAACGCCTTCTACTCCGAGATTCTCGTCGCCTAAGATGGCTTCCGGTTCGATAAATGAACTAGATGTGAAAAACATGATTCGTCAAATGAACAAAACTCAACCTTGGTTCAGGAACCGTCCGCCAATACCTGCTCGATCTTTTGAATGAAATCTGGAAAACTAATACCAATCGCCAAACAGAACGCACGAAGTTCGACTACATCGATCCGCCTTTCACTTCGTTCGACTTTGCTGACAAACGATTGAGTTTGGCCAAGACGTTCGGCAACCTCCAATTGCGTTAAGTTCTTAATTTCCCGTACTTTACGCAGCTGTTCGAGGAAGGCGGCGTATTCCCGCGTGTAAATAGACTTTTCCATTGAAGATTCTCCCTTGAGCGAAGCGTATAGTCGGATTTCGAATAGTCCAAAATCGACTATTCGGGCACACGCAAAGGTTATTTTGTTTTTAAAATCTGAGAGCTTTCTGAATCAAAATGACGGTGTATTCGAGGTTGATCTTGAGATCACATTCCCAGACGGTAATGACCGTCCAGCCTAGTGATTCGAGGGCATTTCGTTTTGATTCGTCGCGGGCAATGTTGCGTTCGAATTTCTGTTGCCAGAATTCGGTATTGGTCTTGGGCAGTTTGTAATTGCATTTCGGGCAGCGATGCCAGAAGCAGCCGTGGACGAAGATCGCGAGTCGGTCAGGAAATGTCCGATACTGTTGGAATAATAGAATCGACTTAACATT
>CAZVDM010000151.1:0-8985 GCA_964625555.1 uncultured Chloracidobacterium sp. | reverse complement strand
AAGGCGAACGCGACGAGGCGCCGATGCTCTATATCGGCGAAGAGGTCGGCGGCGGCGTCTTTTCGGAGGAAGCCCGGGCCGAATTTCCCGAAGTCGATATCGCGGTCGATCCGCTCGAAGGCACCAATCTCTGTGCGCTCGGTGCCAACAACGCTATCGCAGTGCTCGCTGCGGCCGAACGCGGAGGTCTGCTTTATGCTCCGGACATTTACATGGACAAGATCGTCGTCGGGCCGTCGTGCCGCGGCTCGGTCGATATTGATGCGCCGGTCACGGAAAATCTCAAGAATATCGCCCGCCGTCTCGGCCGCGATATCGAAGACCTTACAGTGATGTGCCTTGATCGCGGACGGCACAAGGCTCTCATTGACGAGGTCCGTGCGGCCGGTGCACGTATTCGTTTGATCTCGGACGGCGATCTTTCGGCGGGTATATCGGCGGCGGTCGCGGGAACAAATATTCACGCGCTGATGGGAATAGGCGGAGCCCCCGAAGGGGTTATAACTGCGGCAGCGATGAAATGCCTCAACGGCGAGATCCAAGCCAAGCTCGTGTGGGATCCGGAACGTCTCGGCGTCGACAAATCAAAGGTGCCGCCGGTCGAAAAGGTCATGGAACGCCTTGCCGAAATGGGCATCACCGACCCGAACAAGATCTACGACACAAACGATCTCGCACCGGGCAAGAAGATCATCTTTGCGGCGACGGGCGTCACCGACGGCTCGCTGCTTCGAGGTGTCAGGTTCTTCGGTGCGGGCAAACGTACGCATTCGGTCGTCATGACGACGGACAGCAAGAGCATCCGTTTCGTCGACACCGTTCACGTCGAAGGCGGCCCGGATGCCGTTATTCGGTTTTAGGTCTGACAAATGGCGCCGAACGTAGATCTGAACTTTGAATGGGACGACGAAAAGGCTGCCGCGAACCTGCGAAAGCATAAAGTCAGCTTTGACGAAGCAAAAACGGTTTTCGCTGACCCGTTTTCGATTACAATAAAAGATGCGTCTCACTTCCACGACGAGTATCGTTTTGTCGATATCGGAGTGTCGGTAAACGGAAGAATTCTCGTAGTTGTCTACACGGAGCGAGCGTCGAGGACAAGGCTGATAAGTTCCAGACAAGCAACGAAAGCTGAGCGTTACACGTATGAAGAAAGAAAAGAACTCTAAAAAGAAAGATCGAGACGACGAAATGTTGGCAGAGTACGACTTCAGTGGCGGTGTCCGCGGCAAGCACCACGCGTCTTATCAGAAAGGCCACTCGGTAACAATACAGCGTGCGGACGGAACCGCGGAGGTTAGATATTATCAACTCGAAGACGGAGCTGTCATGCTTGAACCCGACGTTAAAAAGTACTTTCCAAGTTCGGAGTCGGTCAACGCGACATTGCGAGGACTGATCACATTGCTGCCGAAGAGCTCCGGCAAGGTGCGTGCCCGCTGATGAAAGAAGATAAACCATACGTTCTTGACTTCAGCGAGGTTGGTGCGGGCGATGTGGCTATCGTCGGCGGGAAATGCGCGAGTCTTGGTGAGCTTTTTCAGGAGCTGACGGGGCAGGGCGTGCGGTCGGTGGATGGATTTTCGACGACGAGCCGCGCCTATGAGGTCTTGCTTGAGACGGACAATTTGCGAAAGCGGCTGAAAACGCTGCTCAAGGGCCTGGACGTTAACGACCTCGACGAACTTGCCCGCGTCGGCAGCGAGGCTCGACGCCTGATGCTCGAAACGCCGTTTCCGCCTGAGGTCGAGGCTGCCATAACAAAGGCTTATAACGAACTCGGCACACGTATCGGCAAACGTAATTTTGAGGTTGCTGTGCGCTCAAGCGCGACGGCAGAGGACCTGCCGGATGCTTCGTTTGCGGGGCAGCAGGACACGATCCTGAATGTTCGCGGCGAACAGCGGATCATTGAGGCATGTCACGAATGTTACGCTTCGCTCTGGACCGACCGGGCAATTTCGTATCGCACGGCCAAGGGCTTTGACCATTTCGATGTCGCGCTGTCGATCGGTATTCAGCCGATGGTCCGTTCGGATATCGCTTGCTCGGGCGTGATGTTTACGCTTGATACGGAGAGCGGATTTCGCGATGTTGTCGTCATAAACGGTGCTTGGGGCCTCGGCGAAGCGGTCGTGCAGGGAATGGCGACGCCGGACGAATGGATCGTTTTCAAACCGACGCTCAAGCAGGGTTTCAGGCCGATCGTGACGCGAAAACTTGGTGTCAAAGAGGTCAAGATGGTCTTTGCTGACGACGGCACGGGCACGCAGGTCCGCGATGTGGTCGAAACGCAGCGAAACCGTTTTTGCCTTGCCGGTTTTGAGGTTCTGCAGCTCTCGCAGTGGGCGTGTGCGATCGAAGATCACTATTCCAAGCTCGCCGGAAAGCACCAGCCGATGGATATCGAATGGGCGAAAGACGGCATCACTGGCGAATTATTTATCCTACAGGCACGGCCCGAGACCATTCACGCCCAAAACACGACCAACTACATCGAAAAATACAAGCTCGTCGGCACGCACGGCGCACCGCTTTCGACTGGCGTAGCGGTGGGCGAGAAGATCGGCCACGGACAGGCTCACGTGATGCTCGCTTCGGCGAAGCTGAACACATTTAAGGAAGGCGAGATCCTTGTTACCGCGATGACCGACCCCGCGTGGGAACCGATCATGAAACGCGCGTCGGCGATCGTCACCGAACGCGGCGGCCGCACCTGCCACAGCGCGATCATCAGCCGCGAACTCGGCATTCCTTGTATCGTCGGCACCGGTGACGCGACCGAAAAGGTCAAGAACGGCACCGACATCACTGTCTCTTGTGCCGAGGGGGAACGCGGCAATATTTACTACGGAAAGATCGATTTTAAGGTCGAAAAGCAGCAGATCACCGACAAAGTAAGGCCGCAGACACAGGTCATGATGAACGTCGGCGACCCTGACCATGCTTTTGCCGTTTCACGCCTTCCTAACGACGGCGTCGGCCTCGCACGGCTCGAATTTATCATCAACAACCACATCGGCATCCACCCGATGGCGCTCGTAAATTATCCGAATCTCAAGAAACGCGAGGACATCGAGACCATCGCGAACCGAATTCTCGAGGAAGACCCGAAAGAGTTTTTTGTCCGAAGTTTGTCCGAGGGAATCGGCCGTATCGCGGCCGCCTTTTATCCAAAACCGGTGATCGTGCGTATGTCCGATTTTAAATCGAACGAATACGCGATGCTCATCGGCGGCAAGGAATTTGAGCCGGTCGAGGAAAATCCGATGATCGGTTTTCGCGGTGCTTCGCGCTACTATGACGACCGCTACAAGGCCGGTTTCAGGCTCGAATGCCAAGCGATGCAGCGTGCCCGCGAAGATATGGGCCTGACCAACATCAAGCCGATGATCCCGTTCGTCCGCACGGTCGAAGAAGGCAGAAAAGTGATCGCTCTGATGGCCGAACACGGCCTCAAACAAGGCGAGAACGACCTCGAGATCTACGCGATGTGCGAACTGCCGGCGAACGTCGTCTTTGCCGACGAATTTCTCGAGGTATTCGACGGATATTCGATCGGTTCGAACGATCTGACGCAGCTCGCACTCGGGCTCGACCGCGACAGCGAGATGGTCGCTCACCTTTTCGACGAGCGAAACGGCGCCGTCGAAAAAATGATCGCAATGGCTATCGACGCTGCAAAACGTGCAGGCAAAAAGATCGGTATCTGCGGCCAGGCGCCGTCGGATTACCCTGAGTTTGCTGAGTTTCTGGTCAAACGCGGCATAAATTCGATCTCGCTCAATCCGGACACGGTCATCCAGACGACGCATCATATTCTCGAAACGGAACAGGCCCTGGCGGCGGCTGCCTCGAAATAACCCACAACTGACAACTGAAAACTAATAATTTTCAGTTATTAGTTATCCATTATCAGTTATTCCGGATATTGAAAGCGATAAATACCGAAAATGTCCGAGCCACCGGAAAACTATATTCCGCAAAATCAAAATATTGTCGCGAAGATGCGAAAACAAGCGGTCAGAGCCTGGGCCGTTGGGTTGGCGGTCGTTTCGATCTGGGTTTTGTTGATCGTGGCCGCTCCGGTTGCGAAGGCCAGTGGTTTTACCGCATTTTCCTCTCCGCTCTATCATTTCTTCAGTTTTATTTGCCACCAATTGCCGGAGCGTTCGTTCCATGTCGCGGGTGAGCAGTTTGGGGTTTGTTCGCGCTGTTTTGGCGTTTATTTTGGGCTCGTTGCCGGTTTTGTCATCTATCCGCTGTGGCGGAACATCGCTGATATCGAGCCGCTGCAGCGGTTTTGGCTGTTTGCCTCGATGATACCGATCGGCGTCGATTGGTCGTTGACCGTTTTTGGGATCTGGGAGAATAACCACTTTTCACGATTCGTGACCGGCCTGATCTTAGGCGTCGCGTGTGCGACGTATATTGTTCCGGCGATCGTTGAGATCACCCGGAATATGACGTGGAGAAGCTTGTCAGAACCGCCTGCGTGAGCGGGCGGCGTAGACCCCGTCGTTGAAGTGGTTTGGGACAACGGAATTGTGTGGGCGTGGCAAACGTGCCTCCTGCTGACGCAGGGGGGGTTCTGACATATCCGAACTTTTATTGACTTCGATTCGTAGAAAGAGCAAGATTGAAAATGCCGGAAATAGTATGAGTTTTACCAAAGAAAGTTCGACAAAACGTGCAATTGCGGACCTTGCGAAACGTTTAAAGATCGACGAGAGCGATGTCGCAGAAAAGGGCATCACGGACAAGGATTTCCCCGATATGTCGCTCGGAGCGCCCGAGGAAGGCGAGATGTCGGCGCAGATGATATCGAGTGGTTGGACGATCAAACTCGGTGCAGGCGGGAAGAGTTACGAGTATCGGGCTGATAAATATCAGCTGCGTTTGCACAACTTTCACGGCAAGAATTACGTCATAGAATAAAGGCTCAGAGTGCAAGCTTTAGCTTGTCTCTACTCGCGGCGTTTACAAGCTAAAGCTTGCACTCTGAACTTCGGAACTATTTGGAGCAGTACCATGAATCGCAATAATATCTGGATACACATTGGTTTGGCGGTGGTTTTGCTGTCGCTCGCGGCAGTCGTTGGGCAGATCGAGCGTTGGCGCGTGATGCTCAAGTCGAACAACACGGAAGTAAAACGTGTTGAGAAAAAGCTTACCGATGCGAGAAAGAGCCTCGGAGCTGACGAAGCCGAAGTGCTCGTGCGATTCAAACCGGGCGTCAGTGTCGAGCGGATCAAGGCTATCGCTGCCGCGAACCACGATTCAATGACCGACGAGATCGAATCCGTCAGCGGCCTCGCAGCTATTGACGATCTCGATAACGCCGATGCGGCGAGTGTTGCCGCACAGTATGGTGCGATGGCTGAGGTTGCGTACGCTGAACCGAATTTTCAGATAAAGCTTGATGATCCGATACAGAAAGAATCGCCGATCGATCTTTTGTATCGTACCGGGGCTCCGCGAACTAAGTTGATGCCAAACGATCCAATGTTCGACGAGCAATGGGCGCTTAGAAATTCAGGAAGGAATGGTGGAACCGAAAAGGCCGATATCGATGCAATAACTGCCTGGGCGAAAACAAAAGGAAGTCGAGACGTGGTTGTCGCAGTTCTAGACAGCGGCGTGGATTACAGGCACGAAGATCTGGATTCGAATATGTGGACGCGGCCCGAAAAGCTTGCTCCGTATTTCGATGACGAACTCGGTACTTTCAACGATCTCAACGGTTACAACGGCACTGATAAGATCGCCGATCCGATGGACGACAACGGCCACGGGACGCATTGTGCGGGCATTATTGGAGCCGAAGGCGACAATGGCATCGGCATTACGGGAATAAATCAGAAGGTCAAGATCATGCCGCTCAAGTTCCTTGGACGCGGTGGTTCGGGCACGACCGAAGACGCGATCGCGGCGATCAATTATGCGATCGACCGTAAGAAGAACGGCGTAAATCTGCGGATCATCAGCGCAAGCTGGGGCTCGACATCGTATTCGAAAGCCCTCGAACACACGATCCGTGCTGCAGGTGACGCCGGGATCTTGTTTGTCGCGGCAGCCGGTAACGATGGCTCGAACAACGACAAACGTCCGCATTATCCGTCGAATTATGATCTGCCCAACGTCATCAGCGTCGCGGCTCTCGACCGCAACGACAAGCTTGCGTCGTTCTCCAACTTTGGCTTGAAAACCGTTCACATCGCGGCTCCGGGCAAAGACATTCTCTCGACGTGGCTTAACGATGGCTATCGCGAAGCATCAGGCACATCGATGGCAACACCATACGTCTCGGGCGTCGCGGCATTGATCATCGCGAACGAGCCCAAGATCACAATGGAAAAGCTGCGTGCTAAGCTGCTTAGTTCGGCTGACAAACTGGACTCGCTTTCGGGCAAAGTCGCCAACAGCGGGCGTGTCTGTGCGGCGAACGCTACCGAATAAGTAACTCAAAAGTCCCGCTCCATCAAAAAAAGCTCAATTCAAAAGAATTGGGCTTTTTTTTGTCGTGTTTTGCGTCGATTTTTCGCATTTACTTTCAAAGGCCATTTCCAATTTCAGTTCGGGAGTAAATTTAATGTCGATCAAACCGGTCCTGTCGTTTCGCGGTGCTTTTGTCGGAGCAATTACCGTCATAATCTTGGGAATTGCAGCGTTTGCGTTTGGCGAGCGGTTGTATTCAGCGATTTTGACGGGCTTATTCACCGCTGAGGCGGCAGAGCACTCGACTGCCGGTCTGCCGCCGGCTGATGCGAAAGCTGCTCGTCAACCCGATGAGGAGACAAATGGCCGAATCGAACCGAGATCGGATCTGTTCGGCACAGACCGCATTATCGTAGGCCAGGGCAATGGGTTGGCCTACATTAGCGGCGACCGACGGGATAAGGTTCAGGTGATCCAACCAACCGGTACGCCAACGGTCTTGACAGGGATCGACGATTTTGAGCCTCAATGGTCCGCTGACGGCAAAAAGGTGGTTTTCGTCAGCTTGCGCGACGCTCCGCCTAGTACCGACTACTATCTGCGACATGATTACCGTTCGATCTACACAATGAACGCTGACGGTAGCGATCAGACTCGGGTATTCACTCAGTCTTTCCTGGCCCCAATGCAGCCGACCTTCTCCCCCGACGGAAACCAGATCGCGTTTTTGGATAATGGCGATAACCTTAGAACGGTCGGCGTTTACAGCGGGATCGAGGTAAATGTCGATATTTCGGAGTGCACGTCAGTGCCGCCCCCACCGGGTCGTCAAACGAAAAGGCGGGGCGCCAATGGAGAGCTGATACCGGGGATCTACGGCCCGCACACGCCGGATTATTCTCCTGACGGTAGCCACCTGATCTATGTTCAGTGGGATTCGGATCTCGAGGTGTATGCGATATTTCGTGTGCCGACAAATGGCAGCGGCGGCTGCACGATGCTCTATGCATCAAATGACGATGTCACGCCGATCTCTCCGCAGTATTCGCCGGATGGGACAAAGATCGCCGTGTATCTCGTTGAAGGTTCCGGCAATCCTTCGACTGCAATTCGAAAGCTCCGGATCATAAATGCCGCCACCGGAGCAACGATCGCAGACCACACGCCGCCGGGTTTCTTCGGCGAGCCTGTTTGGTCGCCGGACGGAACGAAGATCGCGTACCCGATCGGCCAGTACGATCCGATCCCGGATGAGGAAATAAAAGGTCTCGGTGTACGAACCTATGAGCTCGCGACAGGAATTACTGAGGATGTTGACACCGCCGGTGTTTACAATGGAATAAACGGCCTGCACTGGGGCGTTCCGACATCGGTCGTTCCGACATTGTCGATGCGGATCAATTCCCCTCACCCTTTGGCATCGGGCAGCTCGACCACCGGTACACTTTACCTGGCTGATCCTGCACCTCCGGGCGGAACATCGATCTCACTTGTTGCTTTGGGTGCCATCGGTGCTATCACCTTGCCGGCAAGCGTCGTAATTCCTGAGGGACAATCGACGGTTGATTTCCCGATCACTTCCGAAGTTAGTACTTTCTATCGAACCGCCGGTGTACTTGCTACCAGAAGCAGTCCGTCGATCGCTCAGGCCCAGGCGAGCGTTTCTCTGCATCCCGCAAGGCCCGATCTTACGCCGACCGCATTCACAGTTCCGGCCACTGTCGCTCCCGGAACGGCATTTTCGACCAGTCGGACAGTGCAAAATATCGGCCCCGTTACCACTACTTCCACATTCATCGACGGGATCTATCTTTCCACCGACAACGTGCTTGATGCAGGTGACGGTGCGGCGATATTTACAAACACGCAGGCAGCACTTGCAGCGGGAGCGTCCCGAGGCCCGACAGCCGGCAGCGTGACCATCCCGGCCGCTCGAATTCCGGGTCCCGGCCCATATTTCCTGATCTACAAAACAAATCACCTGCAAGCATTGATCGAAGGCGACTATGCCAACAACACTGTCGCTCAGCCGATACAGGTCAACACCGCAGATCTCGTCGTCGAGAATCTTGTGGTGCCGGCTAATGTTGAGCCTAACGTAAATTACTCGGTAACATTCAACATCCGAAACCAAGGTAATGCTTCGACGGGAGCGGGTTTCTCAACGCGGATCTTTTACTCGGACGATAATATCGCGGGTAATAGCGATGATATCTCTGTTATATCAACGTTTACAGTAACGACACTCGCTGCAGGGGCCACCAGTCCACAGACCCGGACGGTCAATATTCCGACGCTTCCCGTGCGAACCAGCGGCCCGGGGTTCTTTTACGTTACCGTCGATTCCGGAAGTGTAATTGCCGAGGGCACCAGTACGGGCGAGAGCAACAATACAACATTTGCCGCCACGACGTTCGACTATCGCGTGCCCGACCTTCAGGTTACGGCGTCGAGTGCTGCTGCCGATATTGATACCGATACATCGTTCCCACTTTCGTGGACGACGGCAAATACCGGCAACAAAGCGACGACGGCGAACTTCGTCGA
>CAZVDM010000150.1:0-8995 GCA_964625555.1 uncultured Chloracidobacterium sp. | reverse complement strand
TGCCGAAAACTCGTAAAGACAGGGGCGATCCGCACAAACCCCATCTTGAGCGAAGTCGCCGCAATAAGCGTCGGAATAATCGAGGGCACGTCGATACTCGATCTCGCCTACGCCGAAGACTCGACCGCTGACGTCGATATGAACGTCGTCTGCACCGGCAGCGGCAAATTTATCGAGCTTCAGGGAACTGCCGAAAAGGAACCGTTCTCACGCGAGCAAATGGACGAAATGCTCGTGCTCGCCGAGATCGGCGTCAATAAGTTGTTCGAGATCCAACGGAACGCATTGGCTGCATAGAAATGTGGTCATTTACGGCGAAGTATATTCCCTGGGAATTCGTTTGTGATCTTGCCGCCGCTCCAAACTCGGGTTCCGTTAACGAAAACACTCGTAATTCCCTCTGAAAACGTCTGTGGCTCGGCGAATGTAGCTCGGTCGATCACTTTGTCAGCATCGAACAGCACGAGATCCGCCTTCATTCCTTTCTTTATCAAACCGCGATCTTTCAGACGTAAACGAGCGGCAGGCATTGCGGACATTTTTCTAATTGCTTCCTCCAGGCTGAACCACTTATTCTCACGTACGAATCTGCCAAGCACGCGTGTGAATGTGCCCGTTCCGCGAGGGTGCCGGCTGCCGATGCCGCCATCGCTTGAGGCCATTACCCACGGTTGTTGGTAAAAGGCCTTTACATCGGCCTCGTTCATCGAATTGCACACAACGCCGGCACCGCCGTCTTTGACGATCTGGATGTAGACATCGACCGGCGACGTGTTTTTTGCCGCGGCTATCTGTTCGAGTGTTTTGCCTTCGTAATCACGATGTGCAGAGCAGCTCGTTACCAGCACCTTGTCAGCGCCGCCGACGTTTCGCAGCCCGGTTTCGATCTCGGTCCTGTCCTCGTGCTTGCGGCTCGGAACCAAAACCGTGATCGTCGATGCCCACGCAGTGTAAGGATATGCGTCCGCGGTGATATCAAAACCCGACCGTCGGGTTTCCTCGATCAGGGCGATCGCGTCGGCCGATTTCCCCCAGACGTTGCGGTTGCCCATCTTAATGTGCGAGATCTGGACGGGAAGCTTGGCTTCGCGGCCGATCCGGATCGATTCGCGCAACGCGTCGACCATTCCCTCTTCCTCGTCACGCATATGCGTCATGTAAATGCCGTGAAATTTCCCTGCTGCACGCGCGAGCGCCACCATTTCTTCGGTCGAGGCGGAAAAACCGACATCATATTCGAGGCCTGAGGAGAGGCCGAAAGCTCCTTCTTTCATGCTCTGTTTGACGAGTTCGGCCATTTTCGCGACCTCGTCGTCGGTCGCTTTCCGCGTGTAATCGTTCTTCATCACCTGGACACGAACCTCAGCGTGTCCGATGAAGGCACCAACATTGACGGCGATCTTTCCGTCGAGCTCGGCGAAATAGTCCGCGAGGGGATAAGGTGAACCTCCGTCGGGGCCGACGAGTATCGTCGTTATGCCTTGCGAAACCTGATTTGCCGCCGTGCCTTCTTTCAGCAGGCCCGATTCCGAGTGGTTATGAATATCGATAAATCCCGGAGCGAGGACGAGGCCGCTTGCGTCAACGATCTCGTCGTCTTTCGACGGCTTGATCGCACCGACCTTCACGATCTCGCCATTCTTTATCCGAACGTCGCCGCGAAATGACGGCCGGCCGGTTCCGTCGATGATAGTTGCATTCTTGAACAAGATCGGCCGCGTCTGAGCGATCGTCTCAACGACAGCGAAAGCGAGGACGGCGAATGTAATGATCGTGAAATGTGAAAGCGGTCGGGCAATATTCATATTTACAGAAATCATAGTCAAACTTGCCCGATGCGTCCAACGCAGGGCATCGACGTTTTGACGTATCGCGTTGCGAAAACTAAAATCGAAGAACACTACGGAGAAATATACATTGAGCGAAAAACAATTTGAAGGAAGATCGGCGATCGTCACTGGTGGAACACGCGGCATCGGCAAGGCAATCGTCATGGAATTGGCACGACGCGGCGCAAACGTAGCATTTAACTATTCCAAGAGTGCCGACGAGGCTGAGCGGCTCAAAGCAGAGGTCGAGGCTTTGGGCGTAAAGGTATATTGTGCCCAGTGCGATGTCGCCAGCACGGTCGCGGCGGCCGAGTTTGCTAACCAGGTCAATGATCATTTCAGCGGCATCGATTTCCTCGTCAATAACGCCGGGATCACGCGTGACCAGCTCGTTCTGCGGATGAAAGAAGAAGATTGGGACGCCGTGATCGATACGAATCTTAAGGGTGCGTGGAATTTTTCGAAAGCCGTGCTCCGACCGCTGATGCGCAATGAACGCGGCGGTTCGATATTAAATATTTCGTCGATCTCGGGTGTTGTCGGGATGCTCGGACAGTCAAATTACTCAGCGTCAAAAGCCGGAATGATCGGCCTCACAAAATCAATGGCGAAGGAGATCGCCAGCCGAAAGATCACGGTCAACGCTCTCGCCCTCGGCCTGATCGAGACCGATATGGCCGCCGAAATGAATGAGGACCACCGAGCAAAGATCCTCGCGATGATACCGCTCGGCCGCCTCGGCAACGTCCAGGAAGTCGCCGAGATCGCCTGCTTCCTGCTTTCACCCTCGGCCGCATACATCACGGGCCAGGTCATACAGCCCGACGGCGGCCTCGCGATGTAACCGAAAATGTCATTAAGCTACCAGAACGAAGAGGTCGAAGACGAGAACACAGAAGAACTATCCGAGGTGCCGGTTGAGCAGGCTTCTCCGCCGTATTACACATACATTTTGGTCGCGGCGATCGCTGTCGTCGCACTCATTCAATTCGGCACCGGACTAGAGCAATCGATCGATGCGGCAGGCTTCGACAAACGCGCATTTCTTCACGGACATCAGTATTGGTTGATCCTGACCGGTGCCGCAACACATGGCAGCGTTGCTCACATTCTGATGAATGGATATGCCTTCTACAGCTTTGGCAAGATATTTGAATTGCTGTCAAACAGGGCACATCTGGCGATCGTATTCCTGCTTTCTGCAATAGGCGGCGGTCTTTTGAGTTTGATATTTATGCCGAACGGCGTCTCGGTCGGAGCGTCCGGCGGAATCGTCGGGTTGATAGGCTATTTGGCGGTATATGCGTTTCGTCGCCGGCAGTTCATCACGCCCGAATTTCGCAAGAATCTGCTGATCAATATCGGGTTCATTCTTGTTTTCGGACTGGTCCTATATCAGACGATCGATAATTTCGGTCATATCGGCGGGCTCATTACCGGAGCCTTGTACGCATTTATTCAGGTTCCCGGCGACGCATTTACGGACCCGAGAGAAGCCGGTTCATTTACCGAATTCGCCGGTATTGCGGCCCTCGGCGTTTATCTCGCGAGCTGCGGATTTGCGATCCTTCTGATTCTTAGAATCGTATAACTAATGGCCCGCGTACGCGTTCATCAGCATGTCAATCCACTCAGTCCGTACTACCGGCAAGAGCCAGCGGCAATAGATCTGGCGGCGGTCTTTGCCGACCCGACGCGACCTCTACACCTCGATATCGGGTGTGCACGCGGGCGCTTTATTCTGCGAATGGCCGAGGCGGAGCCGGAGTGGAATTTTCTCGGCGTCGAGATCCGCGAACCGCTGGTCGAAGAGGCGAACCGCCTCGCCGCCGAAGCAGGCCTAACCAATCTCCACTACGCTTTCTGCAACGCGATGCTGTTTCTAGGGCCGCTGCTCGCCGATATCTCCGACGGCACTCTGCGGATGGTCACGATCCAGTTTCCCGATCCATGGTTCAAGAAAAAACATGCCAAAAGACGTATGGTCAACGCCGAATTGATCGACGCGGTCGTCACCAAACTCGCACCGGGCGGAAGGATCTTTGTTCAAACCGATATCGAGTTTTTGGCTGAAGAGATGTTCGAACTTTTTCGTGCGGAATCGCATTTGACCGAGAGCCCGATCGCCGCGAATCCGTTTTCCATCAAGACCGAGCGTGAAAAGGCCGTAGAAGATAAGGAATTGCCCATTTATCGAGCATCATGGCAGAAACGCGAACGATAGAGCATCCAAACTGCTATTTCCAAGTCTTTTCTTTCTTAAACCGTTTCACCACCATTTCCCGACGCATTTTTGGCAGGAGGTCGATGAAGAGTTTGCCGTCGCAGTGGTCGGTTTCGTGGAGGAATGCACGAGCGGCATAGCCCTCGGCCTCGCGCTCGAACCACTCGCCCTTTTCGTCCTGGGCCCGGAGACGAGCCTTCATCGGGCGGACGACGACGGCGGGAACTTTTCCGAGTGACAGGCAGCCCTCCTGGCTTGATTGTTCGCCTGAAGTTTCGACTATCTCGGGGTTTGCAGCGATCAGTTTTACTCCATCACAATCCATTACAAAGAGGCGGAGATTCAGCCCGATCTGCGGAGCCGCGAGCCCGACGCCTTCGGCTTCGTACATCGTGTCGTACATATCGGAGCAGAGTTCGGCTAATTCGGCATCGAATTTTGTTACCGGCTGGCCGACCTTACCCAATACGTCTTCGGGATATTCCGTGATCTTTCTGACGGCCATCGCTATCTGGGTATCACACCTCGGCGTGATTGACGGGAAAAACCGCGCGTCGCGTTAAATCCCTTTTCTTCGCGAGCCAGGCATTGCCAGCAGACGGCACGTTCCTCGTTGGTCGGCGAGAGAAAGGTGTTGTAATGGGTGACCTCGCGGTCGCACTCTGAGCAGCGTGTTAACGGCTTATTTTCCATTTTCGGGTCAATTGCGGCGATCATTGTTTTTTTCTCAAAAGGCGTACTTTTTCGCGGTAGAGATCTTGTTCCTGCACTACAGTGTAATTCGCCTCGACGAATTTTTCCAATGGGGCACATGCCTCGCCGATCGAACATGCTTCACCAGTGAGCAGCCAGATCTCAGAGGCTTCGGCCGGAATTTCAGAAATCAGAAATTGGATCTGACGTTCGTACCTACCAACACTGCCGGCGGAGTCCTCGGCAAAGAACGCGAATTTTCTTTCGTCAGGTAATATTTCGTTTACACCTTTGTAATACTGAGGCAGAGCAACCGTCTCATACACCGGAAATATCACGATCGGTTGTGCCGGGGTTTCATGGTATGAAATATAAGCGGCGACATTTTCCCAATCGCCGCGTTTAATATTCAATGGGTAAAGCGAGATCAGCGAATATCCGTAGAACGATAGAACGATCAGCAACGCGAAGAACCGAAGTCTATCCGGGATGAGTTTTACCACGATCGCTCCGACCAAAACAAAGATCGAGACGAAATAAACGGCTGCGTGGCGGATCTCAACATATGCCGACCCAAGCTGAAAATACACAAAGATCAGGAATACGGCCGAGATAGCCGAAATAGAGCCGAAGGCAGCAATATTCTTGTCTAGATAGCGGAACTTGCTTTTGATAAAAATGATCAACGCTCCGACGATCGAAATCCGTATTATCCACAGACGAACGAGCGAAATTGTGGTCTGATCTTCCGGAGTATATATCTCGGTTGGCAAAGCAAATGTCAGGAAGTGGTTCCAGATAATACGCAGAGCCTCGGCGACAGACTTTGTTTCCTGAAACGACGCCACCCTATCGGCAAATTGAAGGCTGACGATGTAAAAAAGAGGCAGGATCGACACGCCAACCGCCGCCATCAGCAAGGCATATGTTTTGGCAGCTTTCCATTTCTTAGTTATCAACAACGCCCCAAGGCAGCCGACTATCGGAAACCCCAGATAGTAATTCGTATAGAGTGCTGCCGACGCCGTTAAAGCAAATAATATCCGGTCCCGCTTGCGGCGTCTCGACAGTTCATCTGACTCTGATTCCTGACTAAAAAACCCGTCGACAAAGAAATTGAAAAGCAAGCAGGTGATCAGAATGACAAACGAATAAAGCCTGATCTCAAGGCTCGCCCAAAACAGGAAAGGATGAAATGCGAATAATGCGGTCAGAGTCAGAGCGTTCCGCCTGTCCCATATCCTTCCGGCGAGCCGAGAGAAAGCGATGATCGCTAATAAACTGCACGCGACCGAGAATAAACGTGCGAAGAAGATCGAATGATCGATCGACCGCCAAATGCTCAAAAGCAGGAAATACAACGGAGCTTGTTTTTCGTCGGTAAAGAGACTCCCGAATGCGGCGGTTACGCCATTGGCTGTCGTATAGAGCGTTGACGCCTCGTCAACCCACACATTCAGCGAGAACGCCAAAGGCAGTGCGATAAAAGCGTGAAGGATCACGAGAAGCGGCACCAGCCATTTTTCGACAGATCTCGGCATATTCGTTTGCAGGGGCGACTATAACGAATCTACCAAAGCGCCGACCTTTTTTCGCGTTCGCCAGTAAACATCTTCCATAAAGATGTGTGAGAATTCGCCATTGCGGCCGATCGAGAGAAGATTATCCACGTTTGTTGATATTTCAAATGCCTTTCGTGCGTCCTCGTATTCGTTTAGATAAACGGGATATGCGATCGGCGTTTTAAGTATTTTCGCACCCAGAAATTTCTCTCTAATTCCTGGGACGACGCGGGACAGATCTTCGAGGCACAGCTCGATCATCTTGTCTTCAGGCATGTCCCAAAACTCATCGCCCTTTTCGCAGCCGATATCGACGGTTATCATAGTCTTGCCTTCGGGAGCGAGCCAAGGCATTGAATGCGTCGCCTCGGTCAGTCGAAAAAATAGAAACTCCTTTTCCGGGAACCAGAGCACGGTATCGGGCAGCAGTCCGCGACCGTCGAATTTCATATTCACAAAGATCATCGGCCGGTATCGAAATGCCTTGAAGGCTTCGAGAGCGTCCGTGCCTGTAACCAGCTTTGCCAAAATGTTAGCGGGAGCCGTACTAACCGCGGCTGAAACCTCCTGAATCTCGCCTTTAGCCTTGACTGCGACAACCCGCTCGTTTTCGACAACGATCTCCTCGACGGGAGTTTCCAGTTTGATTCGATCCTCAAACCCAACGGCGAGTTTCTCGCACAGCGTCGAGACGCCTTTTTCCGGGTATACGTGATAGACACCGGCGGTTTCGGGCATTTCTCGATTGTATCCGCAGGCGACGGCACGGCCGGTTACTTTGCTCGCGGCCTTAAGATAAAGCGTCTTGGCGATGCTTCCGGGCAGACTTTCGCCGACGGCGGCCGACAGATCTTCGGCGCCGGCACCGGACCAGGCTTCGATCAGTGGTAAAGCGACTTCGTCGGCTAAGGCAGAGCCATAACTTTTTCTAAACCACTCCGCAGCGGAAGCGGGCTTATGGCCGTTCCCGGAAAGTTTGGTTTTGATCGCGCTCATCGTCATACGCGGGACCTTGACGAGGCCGAATGGATAGGAAAAAAGTTTTCCGCCGAGATACACTGCCTCGCCGTAATGCTTGACGGTGAGGCATTCGTCGCCGACGCCGACCGCGTCCGCAAGACGATTGGTTATAAAGTGCGCACCAAAATCGTAGCTGAATCCTTCTTCGTCCTTAAAGCTCGCGGCCAGGCCGGCGATCTTTTTGCCAGCCTCATACAGTACGAACGGTACGCCCCGCGCGTGCAAATAATTAGCCGCCGTCAATCCCGCGAGACCTGCTCCGATAATGGCAATGGGTTTTTCGCTCATAGCGTTAGTTGAGTGCGGGCTTTTGCAGCGTCGCCCGCAAAAGTGCGCCTCGATCTGCCTTTTGCAAAATAATATCGAGCATCGTAAATGCTGACAGCGAGACGAACGACTTTAATGTAAATCGGTTGATCAGGAATTTCGGTGCCCGTTTATCGACAAGTGCATTGTGGATCGAATAGACCCAATTGACAGGGCTGACGATAGTCGTCAAACCTTCTACCGAAAGTCCGGCCTTCTGTGCCAATTTGCTCAGCGAAATTTTGTTGAAGAGATTGAGGTGCCTCGGAAAGTGATAGCCGCCCCAATAGCCTTTTTTAAAGAGCCCAAAATCGACCGAATCGGTATTATCGGTAACGATAACGACGCGACCGCCCGGCTTGACCAGTCTGGACACGGCAGCGAGAAATTCGTCCGGGCGTTCGACATGCTCGATGGTTTGGATAGTGTAGATGACGTCGTAGCTTTCGGGTTCGAGATCAAGTGATTCGACACTGCCAAAATAGACATTCACGCCCGAACGTTGAGCTGCTCCTATCGCCCGCCGATCGAGATCAACACCTTCGAGATTCCAACTCTTGTTACCAAACTCTCGAAGTAACCTGAGATGAAAACCATCGCCGCAGCCGACGTCGAGGATTCGGGCTCCGTCCGGCAGCAGTCCGCAGTATTCAAGCAGCCGCTTGGCTTCGAGCCGCGAGCGGATCTTATGCACAAGGCCGTAGTCTTCTTCGGAAAAATCGAAGGCGTGATACTCAGCAGGATAGATCGTCGCCATATCGCCGAGAGTCGGTCTCGGATCGAGATACACAAGCGAGCAAGTGCGGCATCTGACGGCCGTGAAAGTGTCGTCGGTCGTGCGATACTCAAAATCCTCGCCGGCACCGATCTGAACGGCGTCGTCGATGCCGCATACGCAGCACAGAGTAGGCATCAGTTCAAGCCGGTTGCTTTTCATAATTCAAGATTTTGACGCGTTGATTCGCGATACTGCGGGCGTGTTCGCGCATTGTGGTGATGGTGAATTTCGATCCGAGTTCGTCGATGAACTCAGCCATCAGATCGAGCTTCTGATCGATCGGCATATTCATCGCCGGAAAGAACTTCAGTTCCGGTACGTCTTCGCCTGTCAGGAAATCGAGCGGATGCAGCAAGATCGACGGCTGAACGCCGGTCATGCGGCACATTGCTAGAGCAGTTTTCCAATAGATCCGTGCGGCCAACTTCGAAAATGTCGAGAGATATAACAAATAACTCGCGTGTATCGGTGTTTTGAATATCGGCAGCGTCGTTACCGGAATCTCGATCATCGAGCCGGAGCCGACTTGCCACGAATACGGCTTAAGGCCGCGGAAGCCATCGGAGAATTTGCCGAACAGCTT
>CAZVDM010000149.1:0-9029 GCA_964625555.1 uncultured Chloracidobacterium sp. | reverse complement strand
CCTGTTCGTTGTGTTCATGATAGCTGGTGAGCGAATTTGAGATGCGAAAATGCGTCAGCAGTTTTCGCGTATGCCGCGTATCTTCGCATGCGATCAGGTCGACCGTTCGTAAAACCTCGAGAGCCCGGAGACTAATGTCCTGAAGATTGCCGATCGGCGTCGCGACGAGATAGAGGGTTCCTAGCATACCCTGAATATAGCGAAGTCAAAGGCAAATTGGAAAGAGATCGCCGTAATGTGCATCTCTTTCCTATTTCCCGGTGCAAACCTCGAACGGTACGTCGATCACGATCGGCACGAAAACCACAACAAGTGCCGATGCGTTTCATCGACGCACATTAGCTTCTTTTTTCGTCAGACGAAGGCGATGTTTGCCATACCTGCATTGAGAGGTCATGGCTCCGGAGTGAAATCGAGGCTAGTGATCTCCTTGACCGGCGTGACTACGCGCGGAGCGTAGTTGAACCGTTTTGATTTGACGAATACGAGCACCGTCTGCCCGGCGACGATTCCGTCGAAACGGTAATAGCCGAATGTAGCCGATCGTGAGGTGAACATTTGGCCATCCGGCATTTGAAGATACAGTATGGCGTTGGTTACACCGGCACCGTCGGGGCTGAGAACGCGGCCGGAGATCGAGACCTCGGCCGCTGTCGGCGCAAACGCCTCGAAATTCCAAAACCCGGCCGTGACCGAAAATGGAGCCTGGCCGATAGGGCCGCCGGCGGCCGCTTGCCCGCTCGTCGATTCGACTTCGAAAATCCCGCCTGACATAGAACTTCCGCCGGCCGCGATAACGCTTTCAGTGATCTCGAACGTGCCGCCGCTCTGTCCGTACGTACCAATTGAAGCGACGACCAACAACAAAACTGCCGCCGTCGATCGGGTCAATGTTTCGGGTTTCATTTCTTTCATGGCATCTATCCTTATGGGCACGGCACCACCGAAGCGGCCATCGCACCCGCGTTGTCGATCGCGAGCTTTATGCATGTCAAACCGTTCGGTGAACGGAGGACAATACCGGCCCCGGGCGATCCGACTAGAACGTTTCCTTCGGCGACCTTTAGCTTCACCACCGGTGCAACCGGCGGCTGCACGACGCCCGCTCCCCACGATGGACGACCATCCTCGAATGCGTTCGTGGTGATGCGAGTCTGCGACGAACCGTCGGCATTCATGTAATAGATCTCTTCGTTGCCATCGCGAATTGAAACGAACGCGATACGCGAGCCATCGGGGCTGAATGTCGGATCGCGGTCGATCGCGGTGTTATTCGTCAGCCGGATCGGGTTCGTCCCGTTGACGTTCATCGAATAGATCTCGAAATTCCCGTCGCGCGATGATCGCCAGATGATCTTGCTGCCGTCCGGTGAGAATTCCGGTTCGAAATCGTTCGCGGTATCGGTCGTCAGCCGCATCGGATTATTTCCGTTCGCATCCATCACGTAGATCTCCGGATCGCCATCGCGGTTCGACCGGAACACTATCTTGCTTCCGTCCGGGCTGAACGCCGGCTGTTCGTCGCGAAAGGTGTTGTTGGTAATTCGTTGGAGATTCGTACCGTTGGAATTCATTGTGTAGATCTCCCAATTTAGATCTCGCAGCGACGCAAAGACGATCTTTGTTCCGTCCGAGCTAATGGACGGATCGAGATCGTTATCGTCATTCGTTGTTAGACGCGTCTGTCCGGTACCATCGCCGTTCATGATGTAGATCTCTTCGGCCGTGTTATCTCGAAGTGACGTGAAAGCGACCTTGCTTGCGTCGGCTGAGACCGAAGGCCCGTAATCCAAGCCGGTGTTCGTGAGCGGCACCCGACCGGTTCCGTCCGGATTTATCGAAGCGATCTCGAGAAAAGCGGGCGACGGCCTGGAGTCGAAAAAGATCCTTCCCGATGCCGGCTGCAGCGATCCGACGTTCAAACGAAAGGCATGGAACTCGCTCGTCGGATTTGCGATGGTAGATTGGCCCGTTACGTAACCGCTGTTCGTGAGGTCAGTTCCTGTACAAGTCGGACCACCCAACGTCCCCAAATTAATGTGTTGGCCGGCACGATAGAGGAAGCATGCTTGTGGAAGACCAGAGAACCCGTTGATGATAATGTCGCCGTTATTGTTGATCGGTCCAGCTTGACTTACGGTGTAGCCTGCCGGTCCGATATCCGTCATTTGTCCGTTTCTATACACGAACGCGTGGCCGATGTTTCCGGGCACATCCGCTTGCCCGGTGATGTCGCCGTTGTCGTTGATCCCCGACGGCTCACTGTCGCTGCCGCCGAAAGTTCCGAGGTCGATCATCGACCCGTTTCGATATACGAAGGCGTGGGTCGCGGCATTGCCGGTCGTTCTCGAATCACCAATGATGTCTCCATTCGCGTTGATGCCGTAGGCGCTGCTGCTCGTTCCGCCGAGTGTTCCGAGATCGGTCATCATGCCGTTGCGGTAGAGAAACGCATGGGACTGCCCACCGGCGGTTTGCGCGCTTCCGACGATGTCCCCGTTGTTGTTGATCGCAAAGGCTCTCGCACTTGCGCCTCCAAGAGTTCCGATGTCGGTGATCTGGCCGTTTCGGTATACATAGGCGCGCCTGGTGGTGTCGTCGGCCAGCCACGCTGATCCGACGACATCGCCGTTGTCGTTGATCCCGTCCGCCGTGCCGATCGTTCCGCCCAATGTCGGTATCTCGGTCATCACTCCGTTTTTGTATAAAAATCCGATGGCGACTCCATTGCCGGAGAAGTTGCCGATGATGTCTCCGGCCGCATTGATACCCGCCGGACGGCTGTTCGTCGCTCCATTAGGAAGCATCGGCAAGGCGGTCATCGCGCCGTTCTTGTAGACAAACGCTCGGGCTCCACCTGCCGTAAGATTCTGTCCGACGACGTCACCGTTCTCATTGACGTGCGTGCCTTGGCTGAGAGTTCCGTCCAGCGCACCGAGGTCCTGCATCGTGAACGCAAGTGCCCGAGACGAATTGGTTTTTCGCACTACGCCCTGCGCAGCCGATGTTCCGGCAGCAAAGGTAACGATCAGCAGGAGGCTGATCAGTTTTTTCGTCATACTCGAGTTCATACGATTCAAACGATCTGGATCACGGACAAACTACTGTCGTCAGAGTCATCACTCCTGCGTCGGACACGGTCAAAAGCTTGCACGTCGCGCCGTCGGGCGATTTAAGGATCACTCCGGTTCCGGCGGTGTTGACGAGCACATTGCCGCCTTCGACGTGGAGCTTCGCGAGCGGAGCAGCCGTGCCAATCCCAAAATTCCCCAACACAGATGCATTACCGGCGACGTTTGCGGTGTTTGCAGTCAGCGTTCCGCCGACTGTCCCGTTGCCGTCGATGTTGAAATTCGCGGCCACTTGGGGTGTTGTTTGGTTGAGTATGGCGTTGGCAGCTGCGCCGGTGCCGTTGGCCGCGGCGGTTACACGTCCCTGCGCGTCGACCGTAATGTTCGCGTTGGTATAGGCACCGGGCGTGACGGCTGTGTTTGCGAGGTTGAGCGTCACGGATCCTGTCGTACCGCCGCCCGAGAGTCCCGTCCCTGCGGTTACTCCGGTGATCGTGCCGTTTGCTGTGCTTGCGATGGTGATGGTATTCCCGACCGGCGTGAGTGTGATGTTCGATCCGGGAATGACGGTCAGGTCACCGCTTAACCCATTGATACTTTTTACCAAACCGCCGCCGGCGACATTGATACTGCCTGGGATCTGTACCGTGTCGACCGGACGGCCGAGAACTACAGTGTTACTGGAGTTTACGATCGCTCCGGATCCGAAGGCGGATGCGAACGACAGATTGGCCGCCCCGACGTTGGTTCCATGACCGAATAACGAGTTGCTGTTTCCGGTCGTATTGGCGAAACCGACGGCGTATCCAAAGAACGAATTGCTGTTTCCGGTGGTATTGCCAGCACCGACAAAGTCGCCGAAGAATGAATTCTGTCCGCCAATGGTGTTCGCGGAACCCGTGCTTCCGCCGACAAAGATGTTGTTGCTGCCTGTTGTATTGCTTGCACCTGCATCGTTCCCTACGAACGTGTTGCAGCACGCGGTCGTACTCAACCGGCCGGCGCCGTTACCAATGTAAGTGTTCCATGGTCCAACGGTATTAGATTCCCCGGCACGATTGCCAACGAACGTATTAGACGGGCCGGTCGTATTTGATGCCCCGCCTCGGTACCCGACGAAAGTGTTTCCGCTCACCGTGTTGCTGTAGCCGGCTTCCCATCCGACGGCGACATTGTCGCTCCCGGTGGCAAATGCACCGGCGCTGCTTCCAAGATAGGTATTGTAATTTCCGGTCACGTTGTTTTCCCCGGCACCGACTCCATAGAATGCGTTGTAGCTCCCGATCGTATTGTAAAAACCGGTAAATCGGCCGAAGAATGAATTGAAGAGTCCGGTCGTGTTGTTATATCCGGATTGTGCACCGAAAAATGAGTTGTGGCTTCCGCTGCCCGTGTTGTTTCGACCGGCTCCGGCTCCGAAAAAGGCGTTTAGTGTCCCTTCCGTATTCAGCAGGCCTGCTCTTGCCCCGACAAATGTATTCGAACCACCTGTCGTGTTACTTTCCCCGGCACTCGCGCCAATGAACGCATTAAATATGCCGGTCGTATTTGCGGTTCCCGCTAGATTGCCGAAGAAAGCGTTATTGTCGCCCGTGGTGTTTACATAACCGGCGAAGTTCCCGAAAAACGAATTGCCGCTCGCGGTGTTAAATCTTCCTGCACCGCGTCCGAATAATGAATTGCCGCTTGCCGATGCATTCGATTTTCCGGCTTCTACGCCGAAAAACGAGTTGTCGCTGCCCGTCGTTGTGGCCTGACCCGCATCAAAGCCCGAGATGGTGTTGTTTAGCCCGGTGGTGTTGCCTACGCCCGCGTTTTTTCCAAAAAACGAGTTTCGCTCGCCGGTCGAATTCGCCCGTCCGGCCCAATCTCCGACAAAGGTGTTCCAGTATCCGCTGATATTGAAAGCACCCGACTCGTAGCCGACAAAGGTGTTGGAGTACCCGCCGAGGTTAAAGTATCCAGTTGCCTCGCCAAGGAATGTGTTGCGAAAACCGGTTGTATTCGAGGCGCCGGCATCTTCGCCGAAAAACGAATTGTTGTTACCTGTGGTGTTCGATGCGCCTGCTCCCTTACCGGCAAACAGGTTAGCCGTTCCCGCGTTGCTCAGTATCCGTTGCCCGCCGAGGTCATATTGCGTGGCTGCGTTGACAGTGTTGTAACTCGCCGATCCATTAACTGTCAGATTACCGCCGATCGACACATTGCCGCCGCCGTCTTGTTGGACGAAATTCGCCGCCGCAACACCACCGAGAAATGCACTGTTCCCCGCAGTGTCGGCCGCCATACTCTTTATCGAATATGGCGCCGATAGTATCGGCTGCCGCGGATTGAGGACCGTGTACGGGTCGCCGGGATTGATCTTGACCGCGATCTCCAGGCTGCGGCTCGGCCCGGGAAATGCCGGAACGCCGAAATCAAGCGATGTGTTAAAAACGCCCGCGGTCACTATCAGTGTCTGCGCGCTGGTGGCTCCGGGGATCGGAACGTTCGCTTCGTCGAACAGCGTGAAGCGGAAATACCGAGTGCCGGTGACCGGAGCTCCGCCTTCGGACAGCTTGCCCTGATAGCTGAATGCGGTCGTCTGTGCAAATGCCGCCGAGGCCCCGATAAGAACCGACCCGCACAACATTAAAATTAGAACTGTGCGATCGAATGCTTTGTTGCGTAGGTTGAACGCCATGATTATCTGCCTCCTTGCTGCGGTTCACTTCGTCCGATCCGGATCGGACCTTTGTTAAAAAACGATTACTATCACCGGTCGATTGGTGAAACCGACGTTATGTGCCGAAACGACCACATCGAGCCTCGACGTAGCGGTGGTGTACGGCCCGACAAAACTTAGGCTGATCGGATCGGGTTCGAAATACATGCCGTCGAGCGCGAGCGAATAGAAACTGTTCGAGATGTCCGATCCGAAATCGACCGAATATATGCCCGATTGGATCTGCGAGATCGTGAAGCCGCAATTGCCGGTGGTCGAACCGGTGAACCCGTTGTAACAGCGCTTGATGGTGCCGTCGAAGTCGAAATACACCATCGCCTTGGCGCCGCCCGGTCCTGCCGGCCCCGCCGGTCCTTGTGGTCCTTGAGAACCTTGCGGGCCTTGGGGTCCTTGCGGGCCTGATTGGCTCCATTGGATCGGTGTCTCGTTGTTGTCGCACGTGGCCGTTGTGTCGTCGATCACGCGGAGAGATCCGCCTGACTTTTTGTAGCAGCCGTGGACGACACCGCCGGCATCCGGAATACTTGCGTACGCTATTACACTCAGCAAACCCAAAGTCACAGCGGCGAAAACCGTCAGTCTCTTATTTCGAGGAGCTAGTTGCGATATTGAACTTAGAAACTTTTGCATGGCCCGATCTCCTTTTGCTTTGATTTCGGAACAGGCACGGATGACTCCGTCAAAAACCTTCCATTTTCGGAAGACTTGAGTTACATTTATCAAACAGCCTCTGAAAACTGTTGAAAAAATATTGTGACCTGTTCCTCGCACATTAGTATCAACGCGGGGGGCAATGATGTCTTTGGATTTAACTTCAGATTTTCTTCAATTTACGATTGCGATGCCCAGAAGTAGTAAAAATGGGGATTACACGTTCGACGGATTCTCGCTCGATCCCGAAAAATTAATGCTGTATCGGGACGGCAAGGAGATTTCGCTGCCCGTGAAGGTGGTAAAAACTCTCTCCGTCCTCATCGAGAACCGCGGCACGATCCTAAGCAAGGACGAATTGATCGACCTGGTCTGGTCCGACTCGATCGTCGAAGAATCTAATCTTTCGCAGAATCTTTACATCCTCAGAAAGACCCTTGGAGACCGGCCCGACGGCGGCTCGTATATTGAAACGCTTCGGCGTCGCGGTTATCGATTCAACGCTGCGGTAAAAGCCAATTCGCGGTCCGCAGCGGCACGAACTGCACCGGCCGCTCCGAGGCCTGCCGTCGAGCGCCCCGAGATCGAACGCCAGGGCAATGTTCTGCGTTTTGTCGACAAACGCGAGTTGCCATCGCCCTTGGTCGACGAACAGCTCACAGCAGTTGCCCAGCCCGCGGCGGCTAAGTCCCGGACGCCGCGAACCGCGATGTATTTCGCCGGCATATCCATTGTTGCGATGATCGTGTTGGGGTTCATGCTTTTCGGCCGCTCCAGCTCAAATTCTGTTGAGAGCAAGCTCGCGGAGATGTCCGTTGTTCGACTTACGGACGGAGCGTGGCCCTCGGGAGCAACGATCGATCCGGAAGGCGGATATTTCGCTTATGTCGAGATCGACGGCGACGTTTCACGTGTTTTTGTTCAACAGGTCGGCCAATCGAACCGCCTCGAGATCGCGACTTCCGCCGAGGCCACTTATCAATATCTCGCGTTCTCAAATAACGGCAGGTTCATCTATATCACTTCGTCGGAAAAGGGCAGCGGCCGAACATCTCTCCTGCGTGTGCCGTCAATGGGCGGCCCCGCCGTTCGCATCCTTGAACAGCTTGCAGGAAACGTTTCGTTCTCTCCGGACGGTAAGGAATTTGTCTTTTCTCGCATCGGCCAGGATAGCCAGGAATGGTCGATCGTGATCGCAGATGCTGAGGGCAAGAACCAGCGGACGCTCGTTACGAGGCGCGAACCGACAAGGCTCGGCGGGGCACCGAGTTGGTCGCCTGACGGCAAGCTGATCGCGGTTTCCGAGTTTGCATCTCGTCCCGCCCTTTCAAAATTCTCGCACAGGCTCTCGCTTATCGACGTGGCGACCGGAAACGTTCGTGAGCTCTCTCCGGAGGATTGGGGCACACTTTATCGGATGGCCTGGACGAGCGACGGCAAAGGAATTGTGATGGTCGCTACTCGTTGGAACGAAACATACTCGACGCGGCGTGATCAGCTATATTTTGTTTCGTATCCCGACGGCCGCTCGCACAGAGTAACTTCGGACGGAAATAGGTACGAGCCCGGAAGCCTCGGAGTGTCAAAGAGCGGCGCCGTCGTGTCGGTATCGAGCAACCGTTCGTCACAGCTCTGGACACTCGATGCCAGCGGCGACGAAAAATCGGCCTACCAGATATCACGCGGTTCAGCAGACGGCAGGGCCGGGCTCAGCGCGTTTGCTGATGGACGGATCGCATATATCAGCAGGTCGGGCGACGAGCTAAAACTGTGGATCGCGAATAGTCTGAACGCTGATCAGAAACAATTAGCCGGCGGTCTCGGAGTTATCGAGGAGGTGCGTGCCGATCGATCCGGCAAGTTCATGATCTTTTCAGCGTCGAGCGATGGGAAACATCATATATTCAGAATTGATACTGATGGAAAGAACCTGAAGCAATTGACCTTTGACGAAGGGTACGAGGTCGACTCAGACATTTCTCCCGACGGTTCGACGATCATCTATGCGGCAACAAGCCGATCGGCTTGGGGAGAAAATTATCGCCTGCAGGCAGTACCGAGCGATGGCGGAGCATCGGTGCGATTTGGTTCGGTCGAGTGCGACCGGCCGACGTTCTCTCCGGACGGCAAAAAGATCTCGTGCGTGACGGCTTCCGAAGAAGTTGTCATTTTGACCTCTGACGGACGTGAGATCGAACGCTCGAAACTGACTCCGAACGTCACGTCCAATTTTGGCATCGGTTGGCTGCCCGATGGTTCGGCTCTCGCTGTTATCAGAGTCGACAACGGCATTTCAAATCTTTGGAGCTATCCGACGGGCGGCGGCAAACCAAAACGCCTGACCAATTTTAAGGACGGCATCATATACCGATACACCTTCTCGCCGGACGGAACACGGCTCTTTCTTGCCCGGGGCTATCCGACGCAGGATGCCGTAATGATCACAAGCTACCGCTGATCGATCACTAAAAAAGGCCGTCTTTTCAAACGGCCTTTGCATATCTATCAATTAGATAAAGGTTAGAACGGCCACCAGCTAGGCATGTTGTTGCCACGGGTGTTGCCTCGGCCGGTTCCCCAGC